>JACRJY010000195.1 GCA_016235585.1 Verrucomicrobiota bacterium
TCAAGGAAGATAGCGTTCCCAATGGAGCGATGTCCCGCTCGGTGCAAGTCAGCTTGAATGGTTTGGACAGTTTGAGTCAGCGAGAGCAGCCGATTGCCACCGCTGCGTCAGTTGCACTGCACAACGCGCTACGCAGATACGGAGTTGAGGGCGAAGATGCGTTTCTCGTTTTGGCCTCGCGATACCTCGACACACAAAAAGCGGGACGCCGCGATTTCTCATTCTTTCCGGTGGAGCGAGGCTTCGCTGCTTTGAACATCGTTGCGCACGACAAGCAGGTGCTTTCGATTCTTGATGGCATCGTGACCAGCGACCCGCAAGGACGTGAACTGGCAACATGGTATCAGTTCTTTTTTGGCCGTCGCTTTCGCGAAGGTTCTGGAAAATTCTTCACACCGCGAACCATCGCGGCGGCAATGGCACGATTACTTCCGATTCAGCCGGGCGCGATTCTGCTCGATCCGACTTGTGGTGGCGGCACGTTCCTTTGCGAAGCATCCCGGCGTTGGGGAGATACGCCCTGTCGGTTGGTTGGCAACGATGTTGACCGGATGCTGGTCGGACTGACGGAGTTGGTTTTGGCGCTTTCTGCTCCGGCGCATCACGATTTGGAATTTTCGTGTTTCAATCTTTACGACGCCGATGCCGAGTTGCGGAATCTCCGGGGCAGAGTTCACGGAATCTTGGCAAATCCACCGTTCTCTCTCCCGCTCGAAAGGGTTGCGAACCCAGGCGAACTATTTGGGCTTGGTTATCGCAACAGCGATGCGCTGTTCCTAGATGTTTGCCTAGACTTACTTGCTCCGGGCGGCAGCTTGATTTGTTTGTTGCCACATTCGCTCATCGTAAATTCTGAATTCGAGCAGATGCGGCGGTCAGCGGAAAGGCATTGGGAACTCTGCGGTGTGGTCACGCTGCCAGAGGGGGTTTTTTATCTGACTGGAAACACGACTACGCGGGCGGACATCATTCAACTGCGAAAGAAAACTGGCCGCCATCAGCAATCTCACAAGGCCTTTTTTGCCAACGCGCCGACGGTCGGCTTCCCGCTGAATTCGCGCACGACTTATTTTGGCGAGAACTCGTTGGACTTGATTGCAGGCGACCCGCGCGTCCTGGAGTGCGTCAACGCAGCCGCATGACTGCCCCATGAAAAAGAACGGAACATTTTTTCTTTCGGTCGTTGCCCCGGACGCTTTGCAAACTGGCGTGTGGAATCCTTATGCCTACCGCGAGGAAATGCAGAGTGAGACGTTGGAGCACTTCGCTTCGGTTCAGAAAGTTCAAGGCCGTTCGCCTCGCGTCGGTGGATTCAAGTATCTGCCAATCGAGTATCGCCACATTCACCGGGGAACAATTCCAGTCTTCACACTTGAGCTTGCGACTGGAATCCAAGCGGAGCGTGTTCCCGTTATCGGCGAAAGCAGCCTGCTGTTCGGAACGATGCGGGCCTACTTGGGCAACGCGCTCGTGACACCCAAGGCATCCTGGCTGGGCGAGCCACCGCCGATGTTTTTTTCTGTGAAGTCGGAGTTCGTCCACGTCACTCCCAAAGACGGCTTGGTTTATTTTTGGTGGGCGTTTCTTCAATCGCCGAAATTTCTCCAAAGCCTGCCGATTGGTTCTGGTGGCACACGTCCGCGTTTGGATCGCGAGCTTTTGCTTCGCACGCCTGTTGAAGTTCCAGTCAAATCTGTGCGCGAGAAAATTCACCGGTGCTTGGCTGCTTGCGCGGAGCGCGCGTGGCGAGACTACATAGAGGCCGAGGAACTTCTGAATTCGACGATAAGGTAATTCATGGCTGACATCACACCCCTCGAACTGGAATCGCTGCGGAAGGTCTTTCAACCTCTCATCGGTCTCAAAATCAACTGGCTCTCCATCCCAAACCAAGCGCTGCCCGGCTTTGAGCCGAGTCAAATTGCCGTCATCGTCAACACGCTGCTCGACGCAATTCTTCCGCAGATTGAACACTTGGCGACCGACGACGAAAACGCCAAACGTCTGCGAAGCGTCGGCCTCAAAAAAGCACCGGGCATCATTGGTCAACGGGAAGGCTACCCAGACTACGTCCATACTTCGGGGAAGCGCGTCGAACTCAAGGGACTCTTCGTTGACAATGCAGACTTGGCCATGAAGCGACCGCCGACCGCTCGCGAGCCGAGCGCCCGGCTCAAGGAGAACGTGACGATGGACGTGATTCACCCGGAAAACGACGCGCTTCTTCTCGCGGCAGCACAACTCAAGGAAGATGAATCCGGCGGCTGCTCGCCATACATCATAGACATCGGTGTATTCTCGATGGTCGAGTGCGTCCGTGCGCGAGACGCAAGTTTGGCAAAGCGCGGTGGACGCTGGTTTGATGGTGTTCCCAAGGTTGTGAAGAAGTCCAGCGAGGCAAAATACGCAGGTGGGAAGCGACTGGCGGCAGGCGATTACGAGAAGGATACAAATTTCGGGAAGTTGAAACGCATTCCTTACCAACCGTTGCAGGATTTCATGCGGAAGCACGGGGCGATTTGACCGAGTTCGCCGAAAATTTTTACGCGAGTTGAATTTGAAAAGTTTTGCCCAAGTTGAATTGAGTTGCGACCACATCACCAGCGGCATCGGCGCGGCGATGATCGGCTGGGTGCGAGCCGCACGGGCCACCGGCTGCGCGATGCTCTGCTACGTCACGCCCAAGGAACATCTCGGCCTGCCGAACAAGAAGGACGTGAAAGACGGCGTCATCGCCTACAAGATCGCCGCGCACGCCGCCGACCTGGCGAAAGGCCATCCCGGCGCGCAATACCGCGACAACGCGTTGAGCAAGGCGCGCTTTGAATTCCGCTGGGAAGATCAATTCAACCTCAGCCTCGACCCTGTCACCGCGCGCGAGTTCCACGACGAAACCCTCCCGCAGGAAGGCGCAAAGACCGCACACTTCTGCTCCATGTGCGGCCCGCACTTCTGCTCGATGAAGATCACCGAAGACGTCCGCAAATACGCCGCCGAACAAGGCATCGCCGAGGAAGAAGCGCTGAGGAAGGGGATGGAAGAGAAGTCGAAGGAGTTCGTGGAAAAAGGCGCGGAGGTTTACGCAAAGGCGTAAACCGCCCGCGTCACGCCTTCTTCACGAAGCACGCTTTCAGGGCGATGGCCATGCCGTCCATCTTGCAGTCAATCTCATGATCGCCCTCGACGAGGCGGATGGGCTTGGATTTGGAGCCGCCCTTGAGCACCTGATTTCCGCCGCCGAGCTTCAAATCCTTGATCAGGACGACGCAGTCGCCGTCCGCGAGCACGTTGCCGTGAGCGTCCTTGACGACGCGCGGCGCATCCGGGGCGTCCGGCCGGGCTTCGCGCGGCCACTCGTGACCGCAGGTAACACATTCCCATTTGTCGGGGAATTCCAGCACTTCGGTCATTTCGCACATCGGGCAGGCAGGTTTGCTCATAAAGGATCACGATTGACCGAATCCGCATTGAAACTCAACCCTGCTTTTTGTCGAGAAAGAGGGCGCGAAGGCGGCCTCGTCAAATGCGCTGCCGAAGATCGCGTTGCCGCGGCGGAGACCAATCAGGGCATTACCTCCAGGCACCATAAATTGACTTAATCCACCGGCTCTGCTCCACTCCGCTTGCCTTATGCAAATCGAGAGCCTCAAAGTGTTTTGCGACCTGGCCGAAACGGAGAGTTTCACCAAGGCCGCGCAGATCAACGGCATCACCCAGTCCGCCGTCAGCCAGCAGATCAGCGCGCTGGAGCGGCAGTTCAAGTCCATGCTCATCGAGCGGAGCAAAAAAAAATTCCGCCTCACGCGCGAGGGCCAGCTCCTCTACGACCACGGCAAGCAGATCAGCCAGACCTACGACCTGCTCCACAGCAAGATTCAGGAGCTGAAGGACATCATTTCCGGCACCATCCGCGTGTCCACCATCTACAGCGTCGGCCTGCACGATTTGCCGCCCTACCTGAAGCGGTTTCTCAAGGCTTATCCCACCGTGAACGTCCACGTCGAATACCGCCGCGCCAACGAGGTGTATGACGAGGTGCTGGGCAACATCGTGGACGTCGGCCTCGTGGCCTATCCGGCAAAGGAGCCGCGCCTGGAAACCGTGCCGCTGCGCCGCGACCGGCTCGTGCTCATCTGCCACCCGCAGCATCCGTTCGCCAGACTCAAGTCCGTCAAAATCGCCGACATCCACGGCCAGAAATTCATCGCCTTCGAGCCGGACATCCCCACGCGCAAGGCCATTGACCGGATTCTCAAGGAGCGCGGCGTCGCCGTGCAGACGGTGATGGAGTTCGACAACGTCGAGACCGTCAAGCGCGCCGTGGAGATTGACGCGGGCATCTCCATCGTCCCGCAGGCCACCGTCGCACAGGAGGTCTCCAAGCAGACGCTGGCGCAATTGCTGATCGAGGACGCCGAGCTGTTCCGCCCGCTGGCCGCCATCTACAAGCGGAACAAGGTTCTCTCGCCCGCCCTCAAACAGTTCGTGAACATCCTCAAGGAAGGCGAGCGGTGAAGATTACTTCACGTCCGCCACCCGGCCCGGCTCGCGCACGCCACGGCCAGTGCGCCCGGTCAGCGAGTCGCCGAGGTCTTCGCGCATCGTTCCGGCGAAAGCTTCGAGTCGTTTGACAGTTTCGGGATGCGTGGCGGCGACGTTTGTCTTCTCGCCCACGTCGTTGTGCAAATCAAAAAGCTCCGCGCCTTTCAATTTCACCATGTCGTAATTCACCGGGATGCCGTTGGTGCCGCCGGGGCGGCTGCCGAGGCCGCGGTAGGTGTGCGGCAACTGGAGTTTCCAACGGCCACCGCCATCGGTCACGGCCTGCAGTTCGTTGTTCTCGAAGTAGAACGCGTAGGCGTCGTGCGGATTCTTCGCGCCGCGCTGGCCGGCGATGAGCGGCCACACGTCGAGGCCGTCAATCTTGTGCCTGGGCAGCTCCGCGCCGATGAGCTTCGCGACGGTCGGGAAGAGGTCAATGGTCATCATCATGTCGCCGCTCGTGGTGCCGGCGGGGATTTTTCCCGGCCAGCGCATGAGGCACGGCACGCGCGTGCCGCCTTCCCAGCAGGTGCCCTTGCCTTCGCGCAACGGCTTTGCCGAGCCGCCGTGGTTGCCGAAGCGCAGCCACGGGCCGTTGTCCGAGGTGAAGATGACGAGCGGGTTGTCATCGAGGCCCTGCTTCTTCACCGCGCCGAGGATTTCGCCGATGGACCAGTCAATTTCCATGATGACGTCGCCATAAAGGCCGCGTGCGGACTTGCCCTTGAACTTGCCGCTCACGTGCAATGGCACGTGCGGCATGGAGTGCGCGACGTAGAGGAAGAACGGCCGCTCGCGATTCGCCTCGATGAATTTCACCGCGCGCTCCGTGAACCACGTCGTAAGCTGCTCCTGATCCTCGTGCGTGAGGCCGGCCTTCACGCGCTTCTCGCCGTCGAGCAACGGCAGCGGCGGCCACGCATTGGTCGTCTTGGCCTCGGGATTGAACGGCCACATGTCGTTCGAGTAAGGCAGGCCGAAATAATCATCGAAGCCGTGGCGCGTCGGGAGAAATTGCGGGCGGCTGCCGAGGTGCCACTTGCCGACGATGCCCGTTGCGTAACCTTTCTGCTTCACGAGTTCCGCGAGCGTCATCTCGCCGTCGGCAAGGCCGTGCTTGGCCGCCGGGCCGAGCGCCATGTGGATGCCGATGCGGTTCGGGTAGCAGCCCGTCAGCAAGCCCGCGCGCGACGCGGAGCACACCGGCTGCGGCACGTGGAAGTTGGTGAACTTGCGCCCCTCCGCCGCCATGCGGTCGAGGTGCGGCGTGGTGAAACCCTTCGCGCCGAAGCAGCCGACATCGGCGTAGCCCAGGTCGTCGCAGAAGATGATGACGATGTTTGGGGTCCGCGCCCGCTCACTGGCCGCAACCGCCGGAACTGCCAGCGCGGCAAACAGGCACGCCGCCGCACTCGCAGTCAGAAATCGGCGGATGCTCATGCGAGGCGCGGCGCGGCGTCAGTTTTCCGGCGCGATTAGTTCACGCTACCAGCCAGCCTGCCCACCTCGCGCACTCCCTTGCCCTGACGCTTCGTGATCGAGTCGCCCAGTTCGGCGCGCGCCTTCTCGGCCTCCGCCTGCAGGCGTTTCACCACGTCCGGGTTCGCCCCCGCCACGTCCGTCTTCTCGCCGATGTTCTTCGACAAATCGTAGAGCTGCGGCTGCTCGACCTTCGCGTTCTCGTATTTGGCGGGGATGCCGTCCTTGCCGCCGGGGCGGCCGGCGAGCGTGCGGTAGCCGTGCGGCAACTGAAGTTTCCAGCGACCGTCGCTGGAGAAAATGGCCTGCAGTTCGTTCTGCGCGTAATAGCTCCAATAAGCGTCGTGCGGATTCTTCGCGCCCTTCGCGCCCGCCAGCAGCGGCCACACGTCGAGGCCGTCAATCGTGTGCGCCGGCAGTTTTGCGCCGATGAGCTTCGCGAAGGTCGGCAGCAGATCAATCGTCATCAGCATCTCGCCGCTGCTCGTGCCGGCGGGAAGCTTGCCCGGCCAGCGCATCACGCACGGCACGCGCGTGCCGCCCTCCCACGCGGTGCCCTTGCCCTCGCGCAACGGCCCCGCCGAGCCGGCGTGCGTGCCGTAGCTTAACCACGGGCCGTTGTCGCTGGTGAAAACAACGAGCGTGTTGTCATCAAGGCCGTGCTTCTTCAATGCGCCGAGCACCTGGCCGACGGACCAGTCAATCTCCTGAATCACGTCGCCGTAAAGCCCCGCGCCCGATTTGCCCTTGAACTTGTCGCTGACGAACAGCGGCACGTGCGGCATCGAGTTCGCAAGGTAGAAGAAGAACGGACGGTCCTTGTTCTTCTCGATGAACTTCACCGCGCGCCCGGCATACCACGTCGTGAGATTCGGCTGTTCGTCGGGCGTGATTTCAACGTCAATCACCTTGTCGCCCTCGATGAGCGGCAGCGGCGGGTAGGTGCCCTTTTTCGCCTCGGGGTGATACGGCCACATATCGTTGGAGTAAGGCAGGCCGAAGTATTCGTCGAAGCCGTGCCGCACCGGAAGAAACTGCGGGTGATGTCCGAGATGCCACTTGCCCGCCATGCCGGTCGCGTAGCCCTTCTGCTTGAAGACCTCGGCCATGGTCATTTCGTTCGCGTGAATGCCGATCTTCGATCCCGGCCCCAGCGCGCCGTGGATGCCGACGCGGTTGTTATAGCAGCCGGTGAGCAGCGCCGTGCGGCTGGCCGAACACACCGCCTGCGACACGTGGAAGTTGGTGAACTTGCGCCCCTCCTTCGCCATGCGGTCGAGGTTCGGTGTCTGGTAGGCCGTGCAACCAAACGGCCCGATGTCCGCATAGCCCATGTCGTCGCAAAAGATGACGATGACATTGGGCGGGCGCGACGCGGCGGGCGCGGACCACGAAAGACCCAGAAGACACGGAAACAGGGCGGCAAAGAGGAGACGCATGGCTTTCATATGATGCGTGAAAAATAGGGACGGCACGCGTCGGCGGCGAGATTTTTTTGCGCGCCCGGCGTTGCGCCGGACGCATTCGGGCGCTGCCCACCGGAGTGCCGGACTCCGATCCGGCAGGGGTGGAAAAAGACCGGTTCCGTGCCGATTCGGAGATCGGCGCTCCACCGCGCCCGCCGAGGCGGAGGACAGCCCGGATGCGCCCCGTTGCGCCGGGCGCGGGCTTGAGTTTTCCGGCTGAACGCCGCAGCCTCCACGGATGAAATTCCGGCTGGCCTTTCTCACCGTGCTCGTTGCTTTTGCCGTCGCAACCTTCGCCCAGGAGCCGCCGCTTCGCGTCTTCATCCGCGCCGGCAAGAAGACTCACGGAGTAGGCGAGCACGATTACCCGCAGTTTCTGACCGACTGGAAAAAGCTGTTGAGCGAACGTGGCGCAGCCGCCGACGGGGCGCTGTCGTTTCCCAGAGCGGAACAGCTCGCGAAGGCCGACGTGATGCTCATTTACTCCGGCGATGCCGGCACGATGAACGCCAGCGAGCGCGAACGGCTGCTGGCGTTCACCGCGCGCGGCGGCGGGCTGGTGGTGCTGCACGACGGCATCTGCGGCAACGACGCGGACTGGTTCAAGACCGTCATCGGCGGCGCGAAACAGCATGGCGTCACCAACTGGCATCGCGGGAAACTGGAACTGGCCTTCACGCCGCTGAATCATCCCATTACAAAGGGCGTGGGAAACTTCACGCTGGATGACGAGATGTTTCATACCCTCCACCTCGCCCCCAGTCTGACCGTGCTGGCGACAACCGAGCACAACGGCGAAGCCGTGCCGCAACTCTGGTGCTACGAGCAAGGCTCCGGCCCGAAAAGCTCCCGCGCGTTCGTCTCGCTGCAAGGCCACTACTACCGCAACCTGTCCACCGTGCCGTATCGCGGCCTGCTCCTGCGCGGCATCGCCTGGGCGGGCAAACGCGACGTGAACCTGCTCACCAAGCCGGAGGACTTCCCGCGCTGACGCCGCTTCACTTCCCCGCGCGCCACGCGGCGATGAACATCCCGTTGCCGTCCGTCTGCTGCGGCCAGAGGGTGAGAAGATTTTCAGGCGGCGCGGAGGGCGCGAACGGATTTTTCAGCGGCAGCGGCTCGAAGCTTGAGTGCGTGCGGGAAAAATTCTCCGCCACCTCCACTGTCTCGCGCCGCGCCAAGGTGCAGACGGAGTAAATCAACCTGCCGCCCGGCTTGAGCGCGGGCGCGACGTGGGCGAGCAGATGATTTTGAATCTCGGCCAGTTCGCGGATGTCCGTCGGCGTGGTCGTCCAGCGCGCGTGTGGGTTTCGGCCCCATGTGCCGAGGCCGCTGCACGGCGCGTCCACGAGAATGCCGTCGAACTTCGTTTTCGTCGGCAGCTTGGCCCCGCCGTCCCAGGGCGCGGCGCGGTAGTTGAAGCACTTCGCCCGCGCGGTGCGCTGCTTCAATTTCTTCAGCCGCCACTCGGCGCGGTCGCTGGCCCAGATCAAACCTTTGTTCTGCATCAGATCCGAGAGGTGCAGCATCTTGCCGCCCTCGCCGGCGCAGGCGTCCCACCAGGTTTCGCCGGGCTGCGGATCGCAGGCCAGCCCGACGGCCTGCGAGGACACGTCTTGGATTTCAAACTCGCCCGCGTGAAATTCCGGCGCGCGGAACAAATCCTCCCGGCCAAAATACTGGATTGCGTCGGCCAGCGCCGGTTCACTCGGAACCACGCACTCGCCCAGCTTTTCCGAAAGTGCGCGGCCCGTGCCACGCTTCGCGCGCAGCCAGAGCTTCGGCTCCGCCTGCAAAGTTCGCAGCCAGTCCGGTGTGACTTCCATCTCGTCACCGATCCACTCCGGCACGGCCCGCGCGAGTTCTTCGTCGGGGAAGGAGTCTGGTTCGCGGGCGAACCGGACGGCGAGCCGGGCCGTGTTTTGCAACTGCCGCTCCAAGTTGTCCGGCGAATCCTGCGAATCGAGCCAGCCGCGCCAGCGGTAAAAGTCGAACACGAGCCGCGCCACCTCGCGCGTGGCCTCCGGCGGGAGGCGGCGCGCGGCGCGGAGCTCCTCGCGCAGCACGGCGTCCGCCGGATGATTCTGATCCGCGCCACGGATACAGCGGGCGGCGATCTGTTTGATTTCGTCGAGCATGGTTTGGCGGAGTGGCGCAGGTTGGAGCGCCGAGCATCGCTCGGCCCGGTGTTCAATCGGTTTCTCCTGGCCGAGCAATGCTCGGCGCTCCATGCTGGCAAATTATGGCATTTTCAGTTTGGCGAAGACGCTTGAGCTTCGCGCGCCGGGAGAGTAATCAGTCGCCATGCAACCCGCCACTGTGAACTGCTCCCGGCGCGGCATCCTCGCGCTGCTGCTCGCCTGTTTTATTGCGGCGGTCTTTTCCCGCGCGCTCTTCGCCGCTGACACGGAATACAAAAACGTCCGCGTCGAGGCCGCGACGAACGCCGTGCGCGTGCGCGTGCCGCTGACGGACGTGACCGGCAAGGTGCGGCCCAAGCAGCGCGTGGCGGACGGCGAGGGCGAACCCATCGCGCCGACGAAAACCAAACTCGGCGCACAGCATTACCTCGAATGGCAGATCGGCTACGACACGCGCGACGCGAACGCGCCGACGGCGGTGAAGGAGATTCGTTTCGAGCGGCGAGGCGAAGTGAAATACGGCGCGGAGCTGACGAAGATTGTCGTCGAAGCGCTGCGGCTGGGATTGGTTTCCACGAACGAACTGCGGCGCGAACTCGAGCGGCTCGGCAAACTATCCGAAGCCACGCTGGAGGAGCGCGAGGGCGTGCGCGTCGAAAAATCCCCGGCGGCTTCGGATGGCAAACTGCCCGACGGCTTCACGCGCTGGACGCAGAAGACGCCGCGCTTCGTGCGCGAGACGGCGCACGGCTGGATTGAAATCCAGTTCAAGCCACGCCAGCGCGCCGTCGGCAATCAGGCGATGATTTACGTGTGCCTGCCGATGACCGGCGTGCGCGCGGCGGACGGCTCGCCGCGCCCGCCCGGCCCGGCGCGGACGAAGGAGACGGTGTTCTACGATTTCGACCGGGCGAACGCGGGCTTCCTGCTCGACATCGTCCGCGCCTTTGGCATCGCCTCGCGCCAGCACAACGAGGACATGGGGAAAATCCTCGGCAGGATTTTGGGGCAATAGATTTTCTTGCTCGCCAAGGCGGTGCTTTAGTTTCGCGCGAAGACCGCGAAGTTGGCGA
>JACRJY010000196.1 GCA_016235585.1 Verrucomicrobiota bacterium
CCTGAATCGCGCCCGCGTGGATGGACTTCCAAAATTCGTGGCTCGTGCCCTTGGGAATGACGGCGATGTTGTAGGTCTTGTCCGCCGCGAACAAACCGCCTGCCGCCGCCGAAAACAACAGCGCCGCCAGCGATACATGGGAAATCTTCATGCGCGGCACAGTAGGAAAGCGCCGGTGAAGATTCAATCCGAAATCTGGCGGCGAAGCCTTCGCGCTTGCCGCCGGGCGAATCCGCATTAACCTCACCGTGTGTCATTCACTGACCGGCAGTTTTTTGCGCTGGCCGTGGCGGTCTACGGCTTGAGCATGGTTCACTCGGTGTTCGTGTGGCGGAAGGGGTTTCGCCAGGACAACCGGGTGAACTATTTTCTCCTGCTGGCCGCCTTCGCCCTTCACACCATCGCGATGGTGAAGCGCGGGTTTTCCCTCGAACGCTGTCCGGTGAACAACCTCTACGAGGCCACGACGTTTGTAGTGTGGAGCATCGTGGCGGCGTATCTGGTCATCGGGCTGTGGCAGCGCGTGCGGTTTCTCGGCGCGTTCGCCTCGCCGGTGCTGTTCGCGATGGGCGTCTTCGCGCTGATGCCCCGGCTGGACGTGCACAAGGCGCAGCCTGAGTTCAGCGGCGGCTGGTTGAGCCTGCACATCACGCTGATCCTGCTCGGCTACGGCGCGTTTGGGTTGAGCGCCGTGGCGGGCGGGATGTATCTCACGCAGGAACATAATCTGAAGTTCAACAAGCTGCGCGCGTTCCTCTCGCGGCTGCCCTCCATCGAGCGGCTGGAAACCGTCTTGTGGCGCGCGCTGGTGGCGGGCTTTGTCCTGTTGACGGTCGGGCTGGCGATGGGAATGTTCGGCCTGCGCCAGCAGCAGCCCGCCGCCTCGCCGCTCGCGGACACGAAAGTGCTCTGGTCGTTGTTTGTGTGGCTGGTCTATCTGTTTTTAATTTTCTTCCACTGGCGTTTCGCACAGGGCGGGCGGCGCTTTGCGTGGGGCGTGGTGGTCAGCTTCGCCTTCATCCTGCTCACGTTCTGGGGGGCGAACCTGCTCTCCAACATCCACAACCCATGAACTTCGGTGAACTCCTGAAACGCATCCGCCATCCCCGCCAGCTTGCTGCCGACGAGCTTTTCATAATTCATCCTTCATAATTCATAATTGTCACCATGTCCGTCGTCACCATCGGCTTGAGCCACCACACCGCGCCCGTCGCGTTGCGGGAGCGGTTTGCCTTTGCCGAGGAGGCGGTGCCGGCGGCGCTGGCGAAAATCCGCGCCAGCGGCATCGCGGAGGAGGCGGTGATCCTCTCGACCTGCAACCGCGTGGAGATTTACGCGGCGACGAACGGCGACGCGCGCCAGTGCCTGCCGGCGTTGAAAAACTTCCTGCTCGAACACCACAATTTCCGCGACGCACTGCAAGGAGAGCTTTACCAGTTGGGCGAGCCGCAGAGCATCGAGCACCTTTTCAAGGTCGCCAGCGGCCTCGACTCGATGGTGCTCGGCGAGACGGAGATTCTCGGCCAGTTGAAGAAGGCCTACGACGTCGCGCTGCAGAACGGCAGCACCGGCGGGCGGCTCAACAAGGCCTTCCAGCGCGCCTTCAACGTCGCCAAGCACATCCGCACCGAGACGAACATCCAGCGCGGCAGCGTCTCCGTCGCGTCCGTCGCGGTGGAGATGGCGGAGAAGATTTTTGACACGCTGAACCACCGCCGCGTCATCGTCATCGGCGCGGGCGAGACGAGCGAGAAAACCGCCCGCGCGCTGCTCTCGCGCGGCGCGCACAGCGTCATCGTCTCGAACCGCTCGCATGAGCGCGCCGTCGCGCTCGCCGCCGAGCTGGGCGGGCAGGCCGTTCACTTCGACGAATGGCCGCGCGAGTTTGCCTCCATTGACATCATCGTCAGCAGCACCGCCGCGCCGCACTTTGTCCTCGACCGCAAACGGCTGGAACCGCTGCTCCCGCTGCGCGGCCACCGTCCGCTGTTGCTGATTGACATCGCCGTGCCGCGCGACATTGACCCCGAGGTGAACCTGCTGGAGAACGTCTATCTCTACAACATTGACGACCTTCAGGCCATCGCGGATGACTACCTTCAGCAGCGGAAGGGCGAAATTGCCCGGTGCGAAAACATCATCCGCGAGAAGGCGAAGGGGTTGCTGCAGCCGTCACGAATGAATGCGATTGGCGGCAACGGGCTGGCTTTTGGAAACGAATAACTTTTAGGCCACGGATTGAACACGGAACAAACACGGATAATCAGGTTGCACGGCAGATTACTTCGTCTGTCCGTGTTTAATCCGTGTTCCATCCGTGGCTAATAAAAACCCATGCCCGCCGAACGCCCCATCCTCATCGCCACACGCGGCAGTGCGCTCGCGCTCGCCCAAGCGACCGCTGTGCTCGCGCAGTGCCGCGCCGCGTTCCCGCGCCTGCGCTTCGAGCAGAAAATCATCAAGACCACCGGCGACAAGCTGCAGACCGCGTCGCTCGCCAATCCCGATGCCTCGCTGCCCAAGGGGCTGTTCACCAAGGAACTCGAAGTCGCGCTGCTCAAGCACCAGGCCGACCTCGCCGTGCACAGCTTGAAGGATTTGCCGACCGAACTGCCCGCGGGCCTCGCGCTTGGTGCGGTCGGCAGGCGCGCCGACGTGCGCGACGTGCTGATTTACCGCGACGCGGAATTCCTCAACTCTCAACTCTCAACTCCCACCTCTCAACTTACGGAATGGACACCCGGCCAGTCCGAGCGGCGCGGCTTCGCTCCGCACCTGAAATTGAAGACGCTGCCCGCCGGCATCACCGTCGCCACGAGCAGCACGCGGCGGAAGGCGCAACTGCTCGCCGTGCGGCCCGACGTGAAAGTGGTCGAGCTGCGCGGCAACGTGCCGACGCGCCTGGAGAAGCTCGCCGAACGCGCGGAGTTCGACGCCATTCTCCTCGCCGCCGCCGGGCTGGAGCGGCTGGATTTTTCATTTCACGCCGACGGCTCGCTGCGCGGCGACGCCGTGCCGGATGGCCTTCTCGCCGTTCGACTGGAGCCGGAGGAAATGCTGCCCGCCGTCGGGCAGGGGGCCGTGGGCATTGAAATTCGCGCGGGCGACGAGCGCATCATGACGATTTGCGAGCGGCTCAACCACTTCAACACGCATCAATGCGTGCTGGCCGAGCGCGCTTTTCTTCGCGCGATGGGCGGCGGCTGCCAGAGTCCCGTCGGCGCGTATGCCGAAGTGGCGGGCGACAAACTGCGGATGCGTGCTGTCTCGTTCATCAGTGGCACCGCGCGCCGAGCCGAGGGAAAGCGCTCAATCAAAGAACCCGCTCAACTCGGGGAAGAACTGGCGGCGCAGTTGAATCAATCCGCGCCTTAATCCACGAAGACCGTCTCGTTTGAGAGCAGGAGCACTTGGAGAAGTTTTTCCAGCGACGTAAGCGGCTGGGTCTGGTCGCGCCCGGCGCGGTTGAAATCGGTCTTCGCGTTCCAGTTCAGCGTTGGATTCGTGTTCTCCGGGTTGATGTCCTTGCCGGTGTATTTGATTTGCGGCGACCAGTTGAAGCGCTCCACGGGGCAGCTTGCGTTGACAATAAAATCAATCGTGTCTCCCTCGGCCACTTTGACGTTCTCAAGGCGCGTGATGTTGGTTGGATTTAGCGATGTCCACTCGCCGAGCTTGCCGGCGGCGTTGGTGATGATTATTCCAAGAATGGCCGTGCAAGACGCTCCTTTGAAACGCAGCGTCCCGCCGATTTCCACCGTCCCGGCGCGCGGTGCAATCCATCGCCGCACGACGGTTTGTAATACCCCGACGCGGCCACCCTCGGCGTCGAGGCGCATTTGGTTGTGAGATGATTGTGCCGATGTCGGCTCGCTCTCCCACGCCTTGCCAGTGAAAATGTGGAACTGTTCGAACTTGAGCAGGGTTCCATTGGTTGCGTTCAACTGCCCCGTGCCGTATCGCCAGCCGACATTGGCGACGGTTTGTGCGGGGCGGACGCGTTCGCCGTCGAGAAACTTCTTTACTGCCCTGATTTCTTCCGCCGAGGGCTGACGCTGGTGGAGAATTTGGTGCGCGCGGCTGATGCGCTCTTCATCAGTTTTCATCACACGCAAATCCGCGCGCCGCGCCATCGCCTGCGCCTGCTGGATGACGAAGGGGCTGTTCATTAAAAAAAGCGACTGCTGCGGCACGGTGGTGCTGAAGCGCTGCGGGCTGCTCGCGTCGGGGCTGGCGAAGTCAAACGTGCGGAACACGCCGGGCAGGTTCTGCCGATCCACGAGGCCGTAAATCGTCCGCCGCGCGGGGAATGGCTCGGCAGTCAGTTCGACCGGATGGCCGCCGCGTGCCAGATCGAGCTGCCCGGACGCCGCGAGCAGCGTGTCGCGCATCGCCTCGAAGCCGAGGCGCTGGCGGTTCATCTTCCAAAGCCACTGGTTGCTTGGATCGCGGGCCGCGCCTTCGGCCCGTTCCTCGCTGCTCTGCTGATACGTGGCGGAGAGCATGATTGCCCGGTGAAGTTTTTTCAGCGACCAGCCCTCGACCATGAAACGCGCCGCGAGATAGTCGAGCAGTTCCGGGTGCGTCGGCGGCTCGGCGCGCACGCCGAAGTCGCTCGGTGTCCGCACGAGGCCCGCGCCGAAATGATTCAGCCAGACGCGGTTCACCAGCACGCGCGCGGTGAGCGGGTTGTCCGGGCTGGTGATGGCGCGCGCGAGTTCGAGCCGCCCGCTGCCGGATTGGAAGGGCTGGCGATTCTTGCCGGTGATGACTTCGAGGAATTGCCTCGGCACGGCGGGGCCGATGTTGCCGGGATTGCCGCGAACGAAAACAACCGGCTCAACGAGCTTGTCATTGTCGAGCAGCGCCATCGCGCGCGGCGGTGAGCCGGGATGAATCGCGTCGAGCTCGTCGAGCTTCGCCTTCAACTCGCGCTGGCGCGGCGCGGCGGCGGCGAGCAGCCGCTCGGAGTCCGCGTCGGTGGTGATGGCGGGCGAACCGGGCGCGTAGAGAAGCTGTCGCACCGCTTCGCGGTTCGCGTCGGGGAGTGCGGCGGGCGCGGGTGCCTTGCTTGTCACGGCGGCGGCGGCGAGCGCCTGCCAGTTGGTTTCGACGCCCGCGCAGAGCTGGTTGTAAATCGCGGCCACATCCTTGAGCGCGGCGGGGGAATTCGTGGCCGTGGCAAACAAATGCTTCAACGCGGAGTTTATCGGCTGGCCGGAACCTTCCGTTGACACGATGCGCGCCGCCAGCAGCTTCGCACTGTTGGTGAAATCTTTTTCCGGCAGCGCGGCGAAGGCGAACCACGGATCGAGTATCGGATGCGGTTTCCGCTTCAACCCGTCGAGTTTTCTCATCCAACGCTTGAGAACCTCCTCGTCCACCTTGCGCGTGTCGGCGAACTTGTCGAGTTCGCCGGGCGGAACCGGCTTCGCCTCGTGCGCGGCCAGCAGATAGTCGCCGGTGCGCTGGCGGACTTCCGAGCGCGCCTTGGCGAGTTCGGTTTCACGGTGTTCCTTGATGTCGTTCTCCCGCTTGCGGCGCTCGGCCTGATATTCCTCAAGCAATTTTGCCGGTGGCGCGATGCCGAGCAGCGGCTTCTCCACCGGCTCGTGGCAGTTCAGGAAGACGCCGTAGAGCGAGTAATAATCCTTCGTCGGAATCGGGTCGTATTTGTGGTCATGGCAACGGGCGCAGGTGACGGTCAGCCCCATCGTGCCGCGCGTGATGACATCAATGCGGTCGTCAATGATGTCGGGAACGTTGTTCAAAAAACGCCGCCCCAGCGTGAGAAAACCCAGCGCGGCGAGCGGGCGTTTGTCGTTGCCGGGCGGCAGCAGGTCGGCGGCGATTTGCTCGACGAGGAACCGGTCGTAGGACAAATCCTCGTTGAAGGCGCGCACGACGTAATCGCGATAAGTGTAGGAGTAGCCGTAGCGGCGCTGTTCGTCGCCGGGCAGGTAGCCCTTGGTGTCGGCGTAGCGCGCCACGTCGAGCCAGTGCCGCGCCCAGCGTTCGCCGTAATGCGGCGAGGCGAGCAGGCGCTCCACGATCTTGGCGAAGGCATCGGGCGAACGATCCGCGAGAAACGCTTCGACCTCGGCCATTGTCGGCGGGAGGCCGGTAAGGTCATAAGTCGCTCGGCGAAACAAAGTGCGCCTGTCAGCCGCAGGCGAAGGTGTCAGGTGCTGCGCCTCCAGTCTGGCGAGCACGAACGCATCAATGGGATTCTGAACCCAGCGCTGATTGTTCACCGTCGGCAGTGGCGGCTGGCGGATCGGTTGGAAGGCCCAGTGTTCTTTGGAGTTCTGAATTCTGAATTTAGAATTCTGAATTTCTCCACTTCTCGGATCCGGCGCGCCCATTTTCACCCACGCTTCGAGCGCGGCAATTTGTTCCGCCGGGAGCTTCTTGTTTTTCGGCGGCATCTGCAGCTTGTCGTCCTGATACCGCACCGCGCGGATGAGCAGGCTCGCATCGGGGTTGCCCGGCACGAGGGCGGGGCCGGTGTCGCCGCCCTGGAGCACGCCGTCGCGCGAATCGAGGCGCAGGCCACCCTTTACGCCCTTCTTGCTCTCCGCGCTGTGGCATTCGTAGCAATGCTCGACGAGCAGCGGGCGGATTTTCGCCTCGAAGAACTCCGTCCCGGCGGCGTCCCCAGCGCAGGCTTGGAAACAAAACCCGAAGCCGACGGCAATCATCAACGCCATCAGCCAGTCTGCGGTGCCATGCTTCGCGACCATGAGCCGGAGCGTAATCGGCGCGGGGCTGATTGCGAGAGTGATTTCGCCGGCGCGCGGAAAATTTTCCTTCACCCGTGCCGCCGCTGCCAACACACTCTCCGTCCGTGAACGTCATCCATGCCGCCAGCGAGCTGCAGCCGGGCCGGCGCAAAGTCTGCGCGGCCATCGGTGTCTTCGATGGCGTGCATCTCGGCCACCAGCAGGTCATCCGCCAGACCTTGGCGGACGCCCGGCAGCACGAGGGGCTGGCCGTCGCCATCACGTTTGACTGCCATCCGAACACCATCGTCGCCCCCGCACGCACGCCGCCGATGATTTATTCGCTGCGGCAAAAGCTGCGGGTCTTCAAGTCGCTCGGAGTGCACACGACGCTGGTGATTCACTTCGACCGCGCGTTCAGCCAGGTTCCCGGCGAGGAATTCATCCGCAATCTCGCCCGTGATTTCGGCGGGCTGGTCAGCGTGTGCGTGGGCGGGGAATTCACCTTCGGTTTTCAGCGCAGCGGCAACGTGGCCCTGCTGCAAACGCTCGGAAAGGAACTGAAGTTCACTGTCCACGGGCTGGCGGCGGTGGCGCTTGACGGCCAGACCGTGAGCAGCACGCGCATCCGCGACGCGATTCAATCCGGCAACCTCGACGCCGCGAGCCAGATGCTGGGCCGCGCCTACACACTGGCGGGCACCGTCGTGCGCGGCGATCAACTGGGGCGCAGGCTCGGCATCCCGACGGCGAACGTGGATGTCGCCGGGCTGGTCGTGCCGCCGCGCGGGGTTTATGCCATTCACGCCGGAGTGCGCGGCGGACGGCGGCACCGGGCGGTGCTGAACATCGGCGTGCGCCCGACGCTCGCGAATCCCGCGCCCCGCCTGCAAGTGGAGGCGCACCTGCTGGATTTCGACGGCGAGCTTTACGGCGAAGAGCTGGAAATCACTTTTGTGGAAAAATTGCGCGAGGAGCAGAAGTTTCCCTCCGTGGAGGCGCTCACGGCGCAAATCCGGGCGGACATCGCCGCCGCGCGACTGGTCTTCGGATGAGTTTATGGCGCTCAAGTTTTACGAATACAAGAAGTGCGACACGTGCCGGAAGGCGCGGAAGTTTCTCGAAGCAAAAGGAGTGAGCTTCACCGCCATCCCGATTCGCGAGCAGCCGCCGACACCGGCGGAATTGCGGCGGATGCTGAAAATTTACGGTGGCAACCTGCGGCGGCTCTTCAACACGTCCGGCGAGGATTACAAGCGGCTGAATTTGAAAACGAAGCTTGCCGCGATGACGGAAACCGAGGCCATCGCGTTGCTGGCGGGCAACGGGAATCTGGTGAAACGCCCGTTTGTGCTGGGCGACACCGGGGGCGCGGTTGGATTCAAGCCGGAGGAATGGAGCAGACTCTCCTAACCTGCGTGGGCCGCTGATTTCAATTTCTGCCACGCCAGCAATCCCGCCAGGAGCGACACGCCCGCGCAGACCAGATACGGCCACGAGGGATGAAAATGAAACAGCGAGCCGGCGAAAATCGGGCCGGCGATGCGCGCGAGGCTGCCGAAGCTCTGCGCCACGCCGATGGTTGCGCCCTGTTCGTTGGCCGGGGTGAGGATGGAAATCAATCCAAAGATGGGCGGGCGCGCGAGGCTGGAGCCGATGGCAAGCAGCGCCAGCACCGCCAGCAGCGCACCCCAACTCCGCACGAATGGCAGCGGCGCAAGGCTCGCCGCCGTAAAGAGCAGGCTTATCGCGATGAGTTTTGGTTCACCGAGTTTTTTCACCGCGCGCCCGATGGCTCCGCCCTGCACAAACGCGCCGATGAGGCCGCAGTAGGCGAAGAGGTAGCCGATTTTCTTGGCGTCGTCGGGTTTGTGGATGTCGAGCTTGAAGGTGTCGCTCACCAGCAGGCCGAGCGTGGTTTCAAAACACGTGAAGGCAAAAGTCGCGAGGAAGAACAGCCATACGAGCAGGCCCACCTGCGGGCGCGTCAGCGTGTGCGACCATTGCTCGAAGCGCGGGCGCTGCGGCGCAGGTTCGCCGTCCGGCTTGCGGCTCTCCGGCAGGATGGCGAGCGTGAGCAGGAAATTTCCCGCGCACAGCGCCGCCGCGACCCAGCCGGGGCCGGTCAGGCCGAAGCCGTTGAACTTGATTCCCAACACATCAAAACCCGCGAGGCTCAAGCCGCCGAGCGCCGGGCCGAGGATGAATCCCAGCCCAAACGCCATGCCGATCAGTCCCATGCGCCGCGAGCGATCCGCCGGCGGTGTGATGTCCGCGATGTAAGCCTGGGCGACGGAAATGTTCGCGCCGCAGATGCCGGCGAAGATGCGCGAGGCGAGCAGCATCCACAGGCCCATGTCGCCCTTCAGGCCGGAGGCCACGGCGAAAAGCGCGTAGGAGATGGCCGAACCGGCGTTGCTGATGAGCAGCACGGGGCGGCGTCCCACCTTGTCCGACCAGCGGCCCCACAAGGGCGCGAAAAGAAACTGCATCGCGGAAAACGAGGCCATGATGACGCCCACGGTGAAGCCGCTCGCGCCGAAGTTCTCGCTGTAAACGGGGAGCAGCGGCAGCACGATGCCGAAGCCGATGAGGTCAATGAAGACCGTAAGAAAGATGATCAGCAGGGAAGGGGTTTTCATTCCAAGAAAGTGAAGCGGCTAGGGCGTGTTTTCAAAAGCGATGTTGTCAATTGTCCCTCTCATTAGCACCGGGCTTCAGCCCGGTGATTTGGACGAGCGTGATTTCAGCCGCTTCAGCGGCTTCTCCTTGCGGCGGAAAAGCCGTTAAAACGGCTGGAAACCTCGTTGGATGCCGATTCACCGGGCTAAACCGAATCCATGCAGTTGAAACGGGGAGCGCGACCGTCCCGGTCGCCCTCGTCGGCGTCCCGTCGACGGGTTTGGGGCGAGCCCACAGCTCACCAAATGGTGCGTCTGGCTGGCGCGGGGAAGTTTTCGGCGGGACGCCGAAAACTGCGGGCGAGACGCCACGCGCTCCCCATTCCACTGCATGGATTCGGCTAAAGCCCGGTGCTAATGAGAGGATGCGCTTCAAGGTAAAATGAATTCTGAAGCCACTCCCTATTTCCCCGCATCCTGCACCGTCAAATCGAGCCCGACCGCGCGCTCAAACTTCGCCCGCGCCACGGAGTAGTCGTGCAGCGCGAGAATCTGCGTGGTGCGCGCCTCGGTGAGCGCGGTCTGGGCGTTGAGCACGTCGAGCTGTGTGCCGCTGCCGGCGGAAGCGCGGGCGTTGGCGAGGCGCAGCGCCTCGTCAGCCTGTTCCTGCACCTTCTTCTGTGACTCCAGCACCTCGCGCGCCTCGATCAGGTTCGAGTAGGCGGTGCGGACTTCCAGTTCGATGCGGCGCACGGTGTCCTCGATGTCCGCGCGCACGCGGCGGTGCAGCGCAGAGGCCTGCTCCACTTTTCCCTTCGTGAGCCAGCCGTCAAAAATGGGCCAGTTCAACTGCCCGCCGACATTCCATCCGCCGACGGCGCGGCTCAAATCATCGCTGAACATCGAGTTGTGTCCGTTGTAGCCGGTGAACAGTTGCACGCTCGGCAGCCGCCCGGCTTTGGCGGTGACGATGTCCTCGGTGCGAAGTTTTTCCGCGGCGGCGAGCGCGGCGAGTTCGCTGCGGTTTTCGGCGGCCTTGGCGAGCGCCACCGGCAGATCGAGCTTGATGGGTTCCGCCGCCAGTTTTCCCGAAAGCTTGAGTGGAATGTCCTCCCAGATTTCCGGCGGCAGATTGTAGCCGAGGAGATTCACGAGATTGTTTTTGGCGATGCGATAAGCGTTCTTGGCGCGGATGAGCCGCGGGCGGGCGTTGGCGAGTTCGACTTCGGCGCGCAGCACGTTGAAGCGCGGCACCGTGCCGGCCTCGAAACGGCGCGTGGTGTCTTCGAGTTCTTTCTTCAACAAGTTGACCGACGCCTCCTGCACCGCGATTTGCTCGCCGGCCAGCAGCGCGTCGTCGTGCGCCACGCGCACGGCCAGCAGCGTGTCGGAGACGATGGTGCGATACTGCATCACGGCCTGTTCGCGCGTGGCCTTGGCGGCGCGCTTGGAGGATTTGATTTTTCCGCCCTCGTAAATGGACTGCACCACCTGGATGCCCGCGTTCCAGCTCTGGTCGCCGTCAATCGGGATGAAGGCGAAGTGCTCGATGCCGTCGCTGTCGGTCTTCTTGTAATTGCCGGTGATGTTGACGCGCGGAAGCGTGATGGCCTTGGTCTGGACTTCGAGCGCGTAGCCCGCCTCCAAGTCCGCCTGCGCCTTGGTGATGGTGCTGTTTTGCTTGAGGCAGAGGTTCAGGCAGTCCGCGAGCGAGAGCGGTTGCGCCAGCCAGCCGGGCGGCGTGGCGGAGCCGGCTTGTGCCGCCGTGGCGGACAAGCCTGCGGCCAGGCAGAGCAGGGGAATCGCTCCGATCAGCTTGTTCAAAGTCAATTTCATGCGCGCAATGTAGGTTGGAAGTGAGTTGCGTCAATCTTGCATTCGCCGCGCGTCACGGCGCGGCGGATGTCCGGCTGTTCGTGGAAGAATTTTTCGCCTTCGCTTCAGTCACCGTCGGCGTGCGCTCGATGAACACGTCCACCTGCTGGCCGACGTAGAGCGGGACTTCCGGTCGCTCCAGCTCGAAGATGATTTGCAGCACCCGCGTGTCCACGCGCTCCGCGCTGTCACCGGTGAGCGAGCGCTTGGGAATCACAAACGGTTCGATCCGCACGAAGCGCAGCGGGAGCTGGCGCTGCGTGTCACCCTTCAGATAGGCCACGGCGGGGCGGTTCGGCTCGACGAGCGGGGCGTTCTGCTCGTCCACCTCGGCGCGCACCTGGAGCTTGTCCACCGAGCCGAGAATCATCAGCGGCTCCTGCGGCGTGGTGCCGGCGAACTCGCCCGCGCGCACATTCACCTGAAGGATTGTTCCGTCACGCGGCGCGCGGACGGTGAGGATGTCGAGTTCGGTTTCGGATTGCTGCACCTGTGCGAGCATGGCCTGGATGTCCGTCTCGATTTTGGCGACGCGCGCCTCCCAGTTTTGCAGCTGGAACTCGCGGCGTCTTTTTTCATCGGCGGAGATGACGTTGTCCTTGGAAAGCTGGATTGCTCGTTGCAATTGATCCGCAGCATCTGCCTGCATGACGCGCTCGGCCTTCAACGCCGCGCGCTGCGAATCCACCTGCGCGCGCAGCGACGCGAGCCGGGCTTTGGACTCGCGGTTGTCGAGTTGGAGCAGCACGTCGCCCTTCTTCACCGTGGAGCCGACGTGGACGCCGATTTCCTGAATCAGCGCCGCCTTCGGCGCGGCAATTTTCACGTTTTCGGCAGACGCCTCGATGATGCCCGTGGCCGCGACGGACGCGGGAAACGGCGAGCGCGCCGGCTCGACCGGCGGCGGAGGAGCCGGGGGCTTTTCCCGCAATTGCAGGACGAGCATGGTGCCGCCAATGAAGCCGGCGAGGGCGAGGTAAAAAGTGAGTTTGCGGAAGAGGAGCATGGCTAAAATGATTGTTGAAGTTGGAAAATCGTCGTGCTCATTCGGTTGCCGTCTCCTCGCCGTTCGTGTGTCCGGCGTGGTCGTGGACGCGCTGCACCCGGCCGTCCTCCATCTCGGTCAGGCGGTCGGCGTATTTGAAGATGCGGTTGTCATGGGTGACGACGATGACGCAGCGGTCGGGGTGGCGCGCCACACTGCGGAGCAAATCCATGATGTGCCCGCCGGTGTCCTTGTCGAGCGCGCTGGTCGGCTCGTCGCAGATGACGAGGCGCGGCTCATGCACGAGCGCGCGCGCGATGGCCACGCGCTGCTGCTGGCCGCCGGAAAGATTCATGGGCCAGTCGTGACCGCGTCCGGCGAGGCCCATTTCGTCGAGCATCGCCTCGGCCTTGCGCTCGGCCACGCGGCGCGATGCACCGTTGATGAGCAGCGGCACGCTGACGTTTTCGATGCAGCTCAACGTCGGAATCAGATTGAACTGCTGGAAGATGAAGCCGACGTGCCGTTTGCGGAACTCCGTGATGTCCCGCTCCTTCATCCCATGCAACGACGCGCCGAACACGTCAATCTCGCCGCCTTCGAAGGTCAGCGTCCCGGCGATGACGCTCAAGAGCGTCGTCTTGCCGCAGCCCGACGGGCCGACAATCATCAGCAGTTCGCCCTGGCGCGCGTCGAAGTTCACGCCCTTGAGCGCGTGGACGGCGGCCTCGCCCGCGCCGAAAGTTTTCTTCACGGCGCGGATGTGAACGGCGAGCTGGGGTTGGGGGCGGGATTCAGCCACGGAAAACAATCGCGGGTTCGAGTTTGAAAACTTTGCGGATGCCGATCATGGACGAGATGCAGCAGATGAACATCACGACAACAAAAGTGGCGACGGGCAGTTGCCACGGCATGAAAAACGGCGGCTCGCCGCGCGTGAGCACCGCGCGGCCAAACCCGACGGTGAGCAGCAGGCCGAGGCCGTAACCGATGAAGCCGACGGTGAGCGACTGCAGCAGGAGCATCCTTGCCAGCAGGCCGTTGCTCGCGCCCATGGCCTTGAGCGCGCCGAGGTGCCGGAGGTTTTCCTGAACGAAGGCATAAAATGTCTGGCCCGAAATCGCCGTGCCCACGATGAAGCCGAGCACGATGATGGAGATGAACGCGATGGGAATGCC
>JACRJY010000197.1 GCA_016235585.1 Verrucomicrobiota bacterium
CGGTTCACCGCCGCCATGATGGCCGAGCCGATGGCCGTGCCCTGCTCGATGGTGCGCCCGTCGAGGCGCTCCAGATTCTGCAAAAGAAAATCGTGATCCAGCGTCAATGGCCCGGCGATGTAGGCGCGCCCGGAAAATCCCACCAGGCCGATGCGGTCGCCGGGACGGTTCTCGATGAACTTCTTCAACACTTCCTTGGCGATGAAAATACGGCTGATCGGTTTGCCGTCCTTTTGGAAATCCTCCGCATCCATGCTCAACGACAAATCCAGGCACACAACGATGTCAATGCCGCTGGCGGAAATCGCCGACTCGCCCTCGCCCAGTTGCGGACGGGCCAGCGCGACGATGAACAGCGCCAGCGCCAGCCAGCGCAGCGCCGCCAGAACGCGCCCCGACCGCGAGCGCGTCACCCCCGCCAGCCCGCGCACCAAGTCCGCCGAGGAATAGAGAAACGCCGGGCGGCTGCCCTGCCGGCCCTTGAGCCACGCCAGCACCGGCAGTGCCAGCAGCAGCAGCAGCGCGTAGGGATGAACAAACGAGAGCGTCATGCGGCGGCGGGTGTTTCATTGCCCGCCGGCAGCGGCGGCGGTTCGGCCACCGGTGCGGTTTCGTCCACCAACCGCACGGCGGAGTCGTGCAGTTCGTTCAACTCCGCGCTCGTCGGCTCGTATTTGGCAAACTTCACGAGGTCGCAACGCTGGAGAAAATCCGTGAGGGAGTTCTTCTGCACCCCGTTCAGCAGCGGAGTCTGTTGCAGCTCGGTCAAGAACTCCTCCGTCGTCCGCTCCGGCGCGCGGAAGCTGAACCGCTCCTCCAAATAAGTCCGCAGCACGCCCGACACCGCGATGCAGAACGGCTTCGGCTGCCCGATCAGGGCCAGTGCTTCCGCGAGCATCTGCCGCGCGCGGATGTGCGGCGGGATGACAACCGGCAACGGAGGCGGGCCGGGGCGAATCAGCTTCTTCACAATCAGCACGAGCAGAAGAACCGTGGCGATGGCGAGCAACGCCCAGCCCACCGGCTCCCAGCCGGGCGGAATTCGCACCGGCTCTTTGATGGCGCGCAGTTCGTTCGTCTCCGCGACCGCATTCGTGGGTGCGGGCGGTGGCGTGGGCAGGACGACAACTTGTGAATTGCTGGCCATGGAAATCAGTTCTCTGCGCGCGCTGGGAAAAATCTCACGCCGTTTCCCCTCACCCTAGGGCGTGTTTTCAAAATGCCATCGGTTCTAACGAATCCCCTCTCATTAGCACCGGGCTTTAGCCCGGTGATCCGGAGACCAACGAGATCGTCAGCCGTTTTAACGGCTTTTGCACCGCCACGAGAAGCCGCTGAAGCGGCTGGAACCATGCTCGCCCCGTTCACCGGGCTAAAGCCCGGTGCTAATGAGAGGAAAAGCCGCAGAAAGCGCTTTTGGAAACACGCCCTTACCCTCTCCCTCGGGGAGAGGGAACAGCCAGTGTCAGCCATTGACAATTGATTTGCGCGTCCGGCCAACGTCGCGCTTCGATTGCTCGAAAGGCGGAATACGATTCTCCCTCTCCCGTCGGGAGAGGGCCGGGGTGAGGGGGAACGCGGCATGAAAAGATTTGCGGCGAACTTTCTCACCCGTGCCTCCTGCGCTTCTCTCGCGTCTCAAAAAATCTTCCCAGCGCCGCCGCATAGGGCTGGTCGGTGCGGAGCGGAATCGAATCAATCCGCAGCGAGCGGAAAACCTTTTCCACATCGGCGCGGAAGCGGGACTGGCGGTCGGCAAACTGCCGGCGCGTGCGCTCGTCGCCGGTGTTGACCTCCACCACTTCGCCGGTCTCGGCATCCTTGAGGATAAGCCGGCCCAGCGCCGGCAAGGCCATCTCGTAACGATCCGTGAGATGCACCGCCACGAGGTCGTGACGGCGGTTCGCCTGCCGCAGCGCCGCCTGCGTGTCGAGCGGGATGGATTCACCGGGAGCAGGCTCCGCCGTTCCTCCAAACGCGATGAAGTCGGACAAGATGACCGCCACCGCCCGATGCGCCGTGACGCGGCGCAGAAAGTCGAGCGCCTGCCGGAGATTCGTTCCGTGCCGCCTCGGCTCGAAGAACAGGATTTCGCGGATGACCCGCAGCACGTGCCGCCGCCCCTTGCGCGGCGGGATGAACTTCTCGATGCCGTCGGTGTAGAGCACCAAGCCGACCTTGTCGTTGTTGCGGATGGCGGAGAAGGCGAGCACCGAGGCGATTTCCGCCGCCAGCTCGCGCTTGGACTGCGCGCCGGAGCCGAACAGCCCGGAGCCGCTCAAGTCCACGAGCAGGATGACCGTCAGCTCGCGCTCCTCGACGAACTTCTTCACGAACGGATGGTTCATGCGCGCGGTGACGTTCCAGTCAATCGAGCGCACCTCGTCGCCGGGCTGATACTCGCGCACCTCGTCGAAGTTCATCCCCTGCCCCTTGAAGACGCTGTGGTATTGGCCGGAAAGCGTCTCCGTCACGAGCCGGTTCGTGCGAATCTCGATCTGCCGGATTTTTTTGAGAATCTCGCGGGGAATCATCAAACCTCCTTATTTAAGCGGAATGATGTTCACGGACGCCGCGTCGAATTCCGTATTCAGAAATCGAAGTCGTTTGCCGTTTTGAATTTCAGTGAGCGCCTCCGGCAAGATTACTCTTCCATCAAACTTTGCTACTGCCAAACCTCGAATAAATCTTTGCAGGCGACCGGAAAGCTTCTGCAACGAATCCCAATTACAACCGTGAGTGGGCAAAGCTGATCGCTGTTCTGCGCCAGCCTTACTCCAATGTCCATAGTGCGATTCAATAATCGCGTTGTTTCGTAACCCACCAAGGTGAAGTTGAATCAAACCCACGGCTTCAATCGTATATCTAAACGAGTGATCTTTCACTTTTAGATCGATCCTACGAAGTTTGGGTTCTTCGATTACCGAAGGCGACCAAAGTTCGAGTTGTTTTATTCCTTTAGGGCTTCCCCCGATTTCCAAAGCGTTTTGCATTTCAGCAAGAGACGCAAACCGGCGTAGCTCGCTGTCGTATTCAGAATATGATTCAAAAATGACGATGTCCGTCTCGTCGTAAATAAACGAGAGAACCTTTAGCAAATCAGTTTTCAGTCCGTAGAAATCGAAGTTTGCCATAACTCACAGCCTATTCAGAGTGCCAGCAAGAAACTCAACGCCGTCGTTTCGCGGTCCACCATCCAGCCGCCAACGAGCGCACTGGAAAGCCGGAGGTAGCGGATTTCCCGGCCATCGGGCGGCACCTTGCCGTCCACCTGATAGCGCACCCGCGCCACCACCCGCAGCCCCGTGCCGTTGACCTCGACGGATTGCACCAAGACGCTCTGCGCGGTCTTCGTGGCCGCATGGAGTTCTACCAATCCTTCCCGGTTCAACTTGGAGACGCCCGCCGGCGCGAACGTAGCCATCGCGCGCCGCGTGTGTTCGGCCACCAGATAAGCGGTGATGGGCCGGGTGAATTCCGCCGTGGTCTGGTTGTTCGGCACGCGCAAACCAAAATACGCCGCCCCGCCCAGCACGGCCACGCCACAGGCCGCCACATTCCAACTTTTGAGATTGAGGCGGAGGGATGACATTTCGAGGAGAGCCGATTCGCGGCTGCTCATGCGATGGGCTGCAAATCCAGCAGATGACAAACCTCGATGCCGTCGTCCAAGTCCGGCCAGTAAATCGCGAAGCCGCCCGGCTCCAGCAACCAGTTGGCGCGTTGCTTGGGCGTGGCCTTGGCGAGCCATTTCAACCACGGCACTTCGGCGAGCGGCAGGCTGACTTCGCGACCGTCGTCGAGCCGGACGTGCAGCGTGCCGTTGGTGAAACGGACGCCCTTGGCGTGGACTTGTTCAGTAGTTTTAGCGGTCAAAGTGCTCATTCCATGCCTCCAGAAGTCGCTGTTGATTTTGTTGTGTCAGTTTGATGATGCGATTCATTTCAGCCCGATTGTAACTCCGGTTGTATTCCAGTTCCACCGGCTCCAGCCAGATTTTCGCCACGTTCTCCGCGTAAATGACATGAACGTGCGGCGGCTCGTGCATATCCGACGAGTAAAAGCGGAACTTGTAGCGCTCGATGAATATCGTCGGCATCGTGGAAAGCGCGGTTGATTTTCACGGCACCGGCAACTCATCGAAAATCTTCTGGATGATCATCTCGCTCGTCTTCTCCTCCGCCTCGGCCTCGTAGGTGATGGCGACGCGGTGGCGCAGCACGTCCATGCCGATGCTCTTCACGTCCTGCGGCGTGACGTAGCCGCGCCCGTGCAGGAAGGCGTAGGCCTTGGCCGCGAGCGTGAGCGAGATGGTCGCGCGCGGTGACGCGCCGAGTTGAATCATGCCCTGAAGCTGGAGCTTGTATTTGTCCGGGCTGCGCGTGGCGCAGACGAGGTCCACGATGTAGTCCTTCACCTTGTCATCCACGTAGATTTCGTTGATGACCTCGCGGGCCTGGAGGATTTGCTTCGCCTCCACCACTGCGCCGGCCTTGGGCAGATTGCTCGTGCGCGCCATGAGGTCGAGAATCTGCCGCTCCTCCTCGCGCGAGGGATAATCAATCTTCAGCTTCAACATGAAGCGGTCCACCTGCGCCTCGGGCAGCGGGTAGGTGCCTTCCTGTTCGATGGGATTCTGCGTGGCGAGCACGAGGAACGGCTCCTCCAGCTTGAAGGTGTTCTCGCCGATGGTGACCTGCTTCTCCTGCATCGCTTCGAGCAGCGCGCTCTGCACCTTGGCGGGCGCGCGGTTAATTTCGTCGGCGAGGACGAGGTTGGAGAAGACCGGCCCCTTGCGCGTGGTGAACGCGCCGGACTGCGGGTTGAAAATCTGCGTGCCGATGACATCGGCGGGCAGCATGTCCGGCGTGAACTGGAGCCGCGAGAACCGCACGTTGATGGCCGCCGCAAGCGTCTTGACGGAGAGCGTCTTGGCGAGGCCGGGCACGCCCTCGAGCAGCACGTGCCCGTTGGCGAGCAGGCCGATGACGAGCCGCTCGACGAGGTATTTCTGGCCGACGACGACCTTGTTGATTTCGGTGAGCAGCGGCGGGACAAAGCCGCTGGCCTGCTGGACTTCCTGGTTGATGGCGCTGATTCCGGCGTTCATGTGTTTGTAATCGGGAAAACTTAACAGCCCCATGGACAGCGTTGCCAGCAAATGCGTTCGGAATTTTTTGCCGGCGTGCCACCGCCAAAATTTCCACCGCTTCCCCGCTTGCCGAAAGCGCCCGTTCTGGATTTTACTTGCCAGCACGTTGATGAAGAAGAACCGCCCCGAGATTCCGCGCAAGGCCATCTATCGGCTCTCGATTTACCTGCGGTGCCTGCAACGCCTCAAGGGCAACGCGCTGCGCACGGTGTCCAGCGAGGCGCTGGCGCGCGCGGCGGGCGTGAAGCCGACGCAGCTCCGCAAAGACCTCGCCTACTTCGGCCAGTTCGGCACGCGCGGCCTCGGCTACGACGTGGAGCAACTCTCGCGGCTCATCACCGACCTGCTCGGCACGAACAGCCTGCAGCCGGTCCTCCTCGTGGGCGCGGGCAACCTGGGCCGCGCGCTGCTCGCCTACCGCGGCTTCGAGCCGGAGGGGTTTGAAATCACGGCGGTGTTCGACGCGGACGCGCGGCAGTTGAAGAACATCTCCGGTCGTCCGGCGCTGCCGATGGGGCGACTGGCGGACTACGTGCGCGAGCACGGCGTGCGGATGGCCATCCTCGCGGTGCCGGCGGCGGCGGCGCAGGAGGTGGCGAACTCGCTGACGGCGGCGGGCGTGACGGGCCTGCTGAACTTCGCCCCTGTCGTGCTCGAAGTGCCCGACGACGTGACGGTGAACAATGTGAACCTCGCCATCGAACTCGAGAACTTGAGCTACTTCATCCAGCAGTAATCGGAATTGCGAATTGCGAATTCCGAATTTCGCTCACCCCTTCTCGATGCTGGCGTAGGCGTTGTGGTTGTGGATGCTCTCGAAGTTCTCGGCTTCGACGCGATACCACGTCACATCGGGATGCGCCTGGAGCCGGACGGCCACGTTGCGGACGAGGTCCTCGACGAAGACGGGGTTTTCGTAGGCGCGTTCGGTCACGGCCTTTTCATCCTCGCGCTTGAGGAGCGCGAAGAGTTCGCTGCTCGCCGAGGCCTCGACGACGGCGATGAGGTCTTCAATCCACACGACCTTGGCCGAGCGGATGGCGACGGTGACGCTGCCGCGCTGGTTGTGCGCGCCATATTTGCTGATGGCCTTGCTGCACGGGCAGAGGGTGGTGACGGGCACAATGACGGTGAGGACGAAGTCAATCTCCTTGCCGCAGGCGGTGGCGTCGAAGCGCGCGGTATAGTCCATCAGGCTCTCCATGCCGGAGACGGGTGCGTTTTTGGAGAGGAAAAAAGGGAACGCCATCTCCAGATGCGCCGTCGCCGCCTTGAGCTTGCGCTGCATGGCGTGGAGGATGTCGGTGATGTTCTCGACGTGGACGACGCTGCCGTGGGCGTTGAGCACCTCGAGGAAGCGACTCATGTGGGTGCCCTTGAATTCCTTCGGCAAATCCACATACATGCCGAGGGTGGCGATGGTGTTTTGCGTGGAATGCGCCTTGTCGCGGATGGTGACGGGGAAGCGCAGGCCGCGCACGCCGACCTTGTCAATGGGCAGCTCGCGGTGATCGCTGCCACTCTGCACGTCGTGGAGCGGGGCCTTGCGATCGTGCGGCACGGGGCGGACGGCATCCGCCGGTTCGGTGGCGCTGGTTTTCAGCATGGGAAAATGTTGCGGAGCCGGCGCGCGGCGGGTGGACGCCCGGCCCGTTATTCCGTCATCAGGTAACGGCGGGCGCGGTAGAAGCGCGTGGCGGTCGCCGGCATGGCGTCCACGCAGTCGCAGCCGGTGAGGCCGGTCTGGTTGGTGTAGATGGGCGTCCAGTTGAGGAGGTCGGAGGAGCGCTCAATGACGTAGCTCTGCCCCGGCGAGGCCAGCAGCTTGAAGTGGCTCGCCCCGTTGGTGGAGACAAGTTCGTAACCCAAGCTCACGAACATATGAGAGAACGTCGTCACGTCGAACCCGCCGCTGTTGCCCGCGTGCCCGTCGTTGTCCGTGGCCGACAGAAAGGCGTTGGTCGCCGTCTGGAGCACGGTGACATTGCCCGCCCAGACGCCGTTGGTGAACGCGCCGGAAATCGCCGGGGTGATGGAAATGGGGACGAGGTTCAGCACCTTCGTGTAGCGGATGTCCACCAGGTTCTGCACGCTGACCGCCGCATTGGGGAACGAGGTTCCGAAGCCGATGAAATTCTGCCCGAGGCTGCCATCGGGAAGGCTGGAGACCGGTGCCGTTCGATAATGATAAGTGCCGCTGGCGATGCACGCGAGGCGGTAAGTGTGGCCGTTGGTCAGCTCCAACGGGGCGGACAGCGGCGTCTCCTGCCAGCGTCCCGGCGAGTTGGAAACCGACTGGCTGGCCAGCAGCACGCCGGAATCCGTCCAGATGGAGACGTTGGTGCCGAAGTAGTGGCGCACGTGCGTGACCACAAGGTTGGTGTTGGGCGTGAACGAAAAGCCCGCCGAGAAACTCGCGCCGCCGAGGTTTTGCGACGATTGCGCCGGAAAACCCCCGAGCAAGTTGGTGTCCTGCGTGACGGAGCGCACCGTGCCGGCGAGGTTCGCCGGGCCGGTGAAGTTCGTGACCACCCGGTTGGAGATGTCCAGCGCGGTGACGGTCACGGTGAACGACTGGTTCACAAACTGGGTGGAGGAGACGCTGCCCCAGACAAAGCGATGCACATAGCCCGGCAGCCCATCGTCATTGGTGATCGTGCCGGCTCCACGGCTGGCGCTGCCGAGGCTGGCGTTGAAGGGGTTGGACAGATCAACGTAAAAGGCCTCGTCCGCCTCCGGCGTGATGTCGCCGAAAACCTCGACGGAAATGGTCTGATTCGTCACCCCCGGCGGGAAGATGAGCGCCCCCGACTTGGCCGTGTAGTCGCTGCCCGCCCCGGCGGTGCCGTTCGCCGTCGCATAGTCCACCGTGACCGGCTGGGCGCAGGCCGCGGACAGGCTGACGGTGAAGATGATGCTGGTGGACTCGGAGTTGCCCTCGACCACCTGCGCGCTGCCGATGGTGATGAACCGCTCAATGTCGTCGTTGCGGATGACGCCCAGCCCCTGGGCGACCGCGATGGTGGCATTCACCGGCCTGGTAAGATTGACGAAAAAGGTTTCGTCCGCCTCCGGGAGCACATCGCCATAAACCGTCACCGAGATGCTGTTGGTGATGGTGCCGGCGGGAAAGGTGACCGTGCCGGACGCGGTTTTGTAGTCGCTGCCCGCCTTGGCCGTGCCGGGGGCGGTGGCATAACTTACAGTTACCGCGCGTCCGCTGGGCGCGGAGAGCTTGACGTAGAGCTTGGCGGTGTTGTTGACCGTGTCGCCCTCGAAGTTGGTGTAGCTGCTGATGGTGACGTAGGGCAGCGGGTCGTTGTCAATGATGGTGCCGATGCCGCCGTAAGTCGCGTTGCTGGCCCAGTAGACCCCGGCGGGCGTGGTGAGCTTCACCCGGAAAATCTCGTTCGTCTCGTTCCAGTTGTCGTTCAGAATGGTGACGGGGATGTATTGGTCGGCCTGCCCGTTGGCGAAGTTGAGGGTGCCGCTCGTCGGCACGTAATCCGGGCCGGCGCTGGCATTGTTGCCGTTGACGGGGGTGTTGGTGGTGGTGAACGAGAGCGCGAACGGCGCGTGCCGCACCGAGTTGAGCTGCACGTGGAACAGCATCGTGCGGTTGGTTTCGCCGTTGTCGCCCTCGACCACGGCCTCGTTGCTGATGGTGACCACGGGCGTCCCAAACGCGTCGTCATCCACAATGACGCCGAGCACGGAGCTGTCGTTGTAAATCTCGGCGTTCACGGGATTGCTCAAATAAAGGACGAACGGCTTGTCCGCCTCCGGCGTGCTGTTGCCGGTGACTTGCACGGTGACGTATTGCGTCGTCTGCCCCGGCAGGAAGGTGAGCGTGTTGGTGACGGCGACGTAGTCCACGCCCGCGCGGGCCGGGGTGCCCGCGCCCTCAAAGACAAACGAGGGGATGAAGTTCGTGTATTCCTCAATCGCCTGATAGGCGTCGAAGTAATAGGAAATGTCGGCGCTGCTGGCGTTGAAGGTCTGGTAGTTCACCGTCACCACGTTCGTGCCCGGCTGGTTGAGCGTGACGAGGAAGCGCATCTGGTTCGTGGCGACGCCCGGCGTGCCCTCGTTCACCGAGGCCGGATAGGCGGTCAGGAAAAAGAAGTGATCCCCGTCCTCCCGGATGACGCCCGCCGCCTGCTTCTCGCGCACCAGGATGCCGTCGCTGTTCGTCGAACCGGAGAGGCGCACGTAAAACACCTCGTCAAACTCGTGGTGGATGTCGCCCACGATGCGGACGACGATGTTCTGGTTCGTCTGGCCCGGCGGGAAAGTGATGACGCCGTTGGTCGCGATGAAGTCCTCCCCGGCGGTCGTGGTGCCATTCACCGTGGTGTAGGCCAGCGACACCGGGTTGGTCGCGGGCTGCGCCAGCCGCACTTGGAAGACGGCGTTGTTGTTCGTGCCCACGTCGCCCTCCAGCACGGAGGTGCCAAAGATGAGCACGGCGTCGTCGTCCACAATCGTCCCCACGGCGGTCGCATTGTCGATTGCCACCGGAACGTGGCTCCCCGAATTCAGAACCGCGTTGGTCGGGCTGAACAACTGCACGTAAAAATACTCGTCCGCCTCATACACGTTGTCGCCGAGAACTTGCACCGTGATGGTCTTGTTCGTCTCGCCCGGCTGGAAAATCAAGGTCTTGGTCGGGACGGCGACATAATCCGCGCCCGACTGGGCGGAACCATTAAAAGTGCAATACGCCACCGAGACGGTCTGGGTGCTGGACGGCGAGAGGGTAACAGTGAAGTTGAAGATGTTTGTTTCGCCGGAATCGCCTTCAAACCCGCTGGCGTTGGTGATCGTCAGCAGCGGAAGCGAAGTCGAAGCCTCCGCCCGGCTGGGTGACAGCATCGCCAGTCCGCATATCGCCGTCAGCCCGCAGGCAAAAATCCACTTCTTCATAGTGACAGTCATTTCAGATTCCGAAATTCATCGTGCCCGCCAGTCCGCCGGAGCGACTGGCCGGCTTTTTGGCATCGCAAGCATCAGGGCTATACAAAAACCAACCCTCCGGCGCAATAACAAAAACCGGCGGCCCGGGGAAAATGGCGTTGCCCAATTCCGCCCGCCCGCTAGACTCCGGCCATCAGCCAGCGACAGCGTTCACCGAACATCAGCCTTGTCCGCCTATGGAACCCAGACATTACGACCTCGTGGTAATCGGTTCCGGCCCCGCCGGAGAAAAGGGCGCGGCCCAGGCCGCCTACTTCGGCAAAAAAGTCGCCCTCATCGAGAAACAGCCCGTCCTTGGCGGCGCAGCGGCCAACACCGGCACCCTGCCCTCCAAGACCCTCCGCGAATCCGCCCTCTACCTCTCCGGCTTCCGTCAGCGCGGGCTTTATGGCATCACTTTCAGCCTCAAGGACAAAGTCACCGCGCGCGATTTCCTCTACCGCGAACGCCTCGTCGTGCAGAGCGAACAGGTGCGCATCGCCGAAAACCTCAAGCGCCACAAGGTTGACCTTTACAGCGGTTTCGCGGCCTTCGAGGACGCGCACACGATTTCCATCACGCCACAACACTCGCCGCCCGCCTTCATCCGGGGCGACATTTTTCTGATTGCCACCGGCTCGCACCCGCACCACCCGGCGAACCTCCCCTTCCACAACTCGCGCGTCTATGACTCCGACACCATCCTGAACATCCACGACATCCCGCCCACGATGCTCATCGCCGGCGGCGGCGTCATCGGCTGCGAATACGCCTGCATGTTCGCCGCGCTCGGCATCAGGGTCAGCCTCGTCGAGGGCCGCGACCGCCTGCTCGGCTTCATGGATCCGGAAGTCTCGCAAGTGCTCGCCAGCAACCTTCAGGCGATGGGCATTGAATTGCACATGAACGACGCCCTCGAAACCGTCACCGAGGGCGACACCTTCCGCGTGCAGCTGAAGTCCGGCAAAACCCTCGCCGTCCACACCATCCTCGCCGCCACGGGCCGCACCGGCAACACGCACGGGCTGGGGCTGGAAAAAATCGGCGTCCAGCCCACGCCGCGCGGCCACCTCGAAGCCAACGAGCATTACCAGACCAGCCAGCCGCACATCTACGCCGTCGGCGACGTGATCGGTTTCCCCGCGCTCGCCTCGACCTCGATGGAACAGGCGCGCGTGGCGATGGTTCACGCCTTCGACCTCAAATACAAATCCAAGGTCGCGCACATCCTCCCCTACGGCATCTACACCATTCCCGAATGCTCCATGGCCGGCGAGACGGAGGAGACGCTGGCGAAGAAAAAAATCCCCTACGTCTGTGGCCGCGCCCCCTACAGTTCCAACGCGCGCGGCCAGATCATCGGCGACAAGGAAGGCTTCATCAAACTCATCTTCCACGAGGAAAACCTGAAGCTCCTCGGCGTCCACGTCATCGGCGAGCAGGCCAGCGAACTCGTCCACGTCGGCCTCATGGCGCTGCTGATGGAGGCCACCGCCGATCTCTTCATCCAGACCTGCTTCAACTACCCGACGCTCACGGAGATTTACAAATACGCCACCTACGACGCCCTCGGCAACCTCGCGCGCCGCAAAGCCGCAAAGGCACCTTGATCAACCACTCAAGTTTTCGGACACGCTTTGGATTTGCGGTTGCATTCGCGCGCAGGCACCGCTATTAGTCTGCGGCATCAAGCCGAACATACATTTCAAGACGAAGGCACATTAACTTAATCTGGAGAAAATCTTTTTATGGCAAAGCTTTGTTTCCATCCGAGCATCGAGGGCGCGCAGCACGGGGCGAAGAGCCTCGGCGACTTCCTCGATTACGCCAAGGCCGCCGGCGCCACGGGCGCGCAGCCGTCCAACTACATGCTGCAGGACGGGCGGAAGTTCAAAAGCGCGCAGGAGATCAAGGACACCTTCGCCCAGCGCGAGATGACGCTCGACGGCGTCTCCGCGCACTGCCCGTTCTGGGTGCACACGACGGCGTGGACGAACAGCCCCACGATCCGTCCGTTCCTGCCGCCGGACATCGCGAAGAAATCGCCGACGGCCATCGAGACGTGGACGGAAAACTATCTCGTGCGCCTGCTCGGCCTGTGCGCGGAGCTGGGCGTGAAGATCGTGCCGATGTTCTGGGGCACGGCCTTCGGCTGGGAACTGGCGACGGGTTATCCGTGGGGCTTCTGGGCCGGCGGCGACTACGATCTGATCAAGAAGGGCCAGGAACGTTTCGTGGAAAAAACCAAGCGCCTGCGTGCGCGGGCGAACAAGCTCGGCATCAAACTCGCCCACGAGATTCATCCCGGCACGGCGGCGATGTGCGCGGATGACTTCAACATGCTGGTGAAAATTTGCGACAGCGACCCGTGCCTCGGCGTGAACGCCGACCCGTCGCACTGCTGGGAGGGTGAGGATTGGGAGACGCGCTTTCGCAAGGTCGGCCCGCGCGTGTTCGCCTGTCACGTGAAGAACTTCGTCATCCGCAAAAACATTCCGCTGCGCATGATGGCCCCGAACTGGCCCGACCGCGCGATGCAGTTCACCGACCTGCCGAGCGGCGAGCTCAACATGGCGCGCTACGCCGAGATGCTCATCAACATCGGCTACCCGCAGCGCTACTGCCAGATCATGGGCACGCCGACCGCGCCGCTCATCGTCGAGGCCGAGAGCGCGTATCGCGATCTCGACGCGTGCAGCGCGAATGGCGTCGCCTACGTGCGCGACAATCTGTGCTTCCCGGTGGCCGGCGGGTCGTTCGAGGAAGGGATGGGCGCGTGACACAAGGCGTCTGAAAAATAATTTGTAAAAGCCACGGGCAACCGTGGCTCTTTTTTTGCCGCAAGATTTGGATTGCCCGCGCGGCAGGCGGGGCTAGGTTTGGGAAAATATTTTTCCCATGAAAAATGCCACGCGCCGACATTTCCTGAAAACCGCCGGGTTGGGCCTCGGAGCCTTTGCCGTCGCGGACAAACTTTCCGCCGCCGGGAAAACCAAAACGAAGGAGAGCAAGGCCGCCGCGTCCTTTGCCGCCGGAAAATCGCGGCATCACCTGGGCATGGTCACTTACAATCTCGGCGCGGACTGGGACGTGGCGACGATCCTCAAGAACTGCACGGAGGCGCAGTTCGAGGGCGTGGAACTGCGCACGACGCACAAGCACGGGGTCGAGGTTTCCTTGACCAAGTCAGCGCGCGGCGAGGTGAAGAAGCGCTTCGCCGATTCGCCGGTGAAATTGTGGAGCCTCGGCAGCGCGTTTGATTTTCACACGCCGGATCAGGCGAAGCTCCGCCGGGACATCGCGGCGACGAAGGAATACATCTCGCTCGCGCACGACGTGGGCGCGACCGGCGTGAAGGTGCGGCCCAACGGCCTGCCGAAAGAAGTGCCGGTTGAGAAGACGCTGGAGCAAATCGGAAAATCGCTGCGCGAACTGGGCGAGTTCGGCGCCGGGCTGGGGCAGCAGATTCGGCTTGAAATCCACGGCTCCGGCACGGCGCAGGTGCCGCACATCAAGACCATCCTCGACGCGGCGGCGCACAAGCAGGTGGGCGCGTGCTGGAATTCCAACCCGTCCGATCTCGATGGCGCGGGCTTCGATCACAACTTTGATCTCGTGAAGGACAGGATTTTCACCGTGCATCTGCGGGACATTTATCTGGAGGAGTATCCGTTCCGCCGGCTCTTCACGCGGCTGAATGAGATCGGTTTCGCGGGCTTTGCCTTCGCCGAGATTCCGCCGAGCGGCGACCCCGTGCGGGTGATGAAGTATTTCCGCTCGCTCTGGCTGGCCTACCAGGGGTTGTTGTAGCGGTTCAAAAAAAGTAAATATTAGTGTTGAATCTCCCGCGGTGTCGGGTAATTTTTGCCCAACTCAAGCCCGATGTCCTCAAACTTAATGTTGAGCCAACTGTTTCTGCCATGAACTTGAAACGAATCATTCAGGTAATTCTCACTTCCTCTGCTTGCGCGCTGGTTTCGCCGGTGCTGGCCGCCGACGCGCCGCCGAGCACGAGCATGGTGATCGCCAATGGCAAGGCCCAGTTGCGCTGGACGCCCTACCCCGGCGCGGACATCTACACCGTGTTGAGCACGGAGGATTTGAACAACCCCTTCGCCGAGGACACCGC
>JACRJY010000203.1 GCA_016235585.1 Verrucomicrobiota bacterium
ACAAGCCTTCCAAACCGTCCAGCCCCTGACATGAGCAGCGCCAGCCCGATCATCCGCATCGAGGGCCTGCACAAGACCTATCAGATGGGCGACGTGCTGGTTCACGCCCTGCACGGCGTGAACCTGGAGATCGAGGCCGGCACCTACCTCGCCATCATGGGGCCGTCCGGTTCCGGCAAGTCCACGATGCTCAACGTCCTCGGCTGCCTCGACCGCCCCACTTCGGGCAACTATTTCCTCGGGGGCGAGGATGTGGCGAACATGAGCGACGACGCGCTCTCCGACGTGCGCGGCAAGCGCCTTGGTTTCGTTTTCCAATCCTACAACTTGATTGACCAGCTCACCGTCGTGGAGAACATCCACGTCCCGCTGTTCTACCAGGGCAAGGACTTGACCGAATGCTACGACCACTGCGCGCGCCTCGCGGGCATCGTCGGCCTGGGCGACCGCCTCGAGCACCGGCCCAAGCAGCTCTCCGGCGGCCAGCAGCAGCGCACCGCCATCGCCCGCTCGCTGGTCAACGACCCGCTGATGATCCTCGCCGACGAGCCGACCGGCAACCTCGACTCCAAGACCGGCACCGAAGTCCTCAACCTCTTCGACGAACTCAACGCCGCCGGCAAGACCATCGTCCTCGTCACCCACGGCGATGAAGTGGCCGCCCGCGCCCATCGCGTCATCCACATGAAGGACGGCGTGATTGACCGGGACATCGTGCGCGCGCGCCCTGCCATTCCGCCCGCCGGGAAGAACACGCCATGATCCCCCGGCTGCCCTTCATCCCGCTGCCCGTGCTCCGCACCATCGAGCTGGGCGTCAAGAGCCTGCTGCTCCACAAGATGCGCTCGGCGCTCACGATGCTCGGCATCATCTTCGGCGTCTGCTCCGTCATCGCGATGCTCGCGATCGGCGAGGGCGCGTCCTACGAGGCCCAGCAGGCGATCAAGAAGCTCGGCAGCAACAACATTCTCATCCGCAGCGTCAAGGCCTCCGAGGACACCAAGAGCGCCGGCGGCGGCAACCGCAGTTGGGCGGTGGAATACGGCCTCACCTACAAGGACGCCGCGCGGATGCAGACCACCGTGCCCGGCGTCAAGCGCGTCCTCCCCATGCGCATCATCCGCGACAGCATCCGCTTCGGCCAGAACAGCGTCGAGGGCCAGATCATCGGCACGCATCCGATCTACCCGGAGATTGCCGGCATGGAGATTGTGCGCGGACGGTTCCTTGCGGACACCGACGAGACCTACATGAACAACGTCTGCGTCATCACCGTGGGCCTGGCCGAGCGGCTCTTTCCCTATCAGGACCCCATCGAGGAGGAAATCCGCGTCGGCGGCGACTACTACTCGGTCGTCGGCATGGTGCGCGAGACCAGCACCGAGCAGAAGCGCCCGCAATCCGGCGGCGGCGCCAGCCCCGGCCAGGCCCTCGACAGCAACATCTACATCCCGCTCTCCGCCGCGCGCAGCCGCTTCGGCGAGACGATCATCCGCCGCAGCGCCGGCACCTTCGAGGCCGAGCGCGTCGAACTCCACCAGGTCACGCTGCAGATGGAGGACATTGACGCCGTGGAGGCCGCCGTGCCGCAGATCGAGGCGCTCCTCGAGAAGTTTCACAGCAAAAGGGATTACGAGCTCATCGTGCCGCTCCAGCTCCTGCGCCAGGCCGAGCAGACCAAGAAAATCTTCAACATCGTGCTCGGCTCCATCGCGGCCATCTCGCTCATCGTCGGCGGCATCGGCATCATGAACATCATGCTCGCCACCGTCACCGAGCGCACCCGCGAGATCGGCGTGCGCCGCGCGCTGGGCGCGCGCAAGAAGGACATCGTCACCCAGTTCCTCGTCGAGACCGTCGTGCTGTCCGTCGGCGGCGGGCTGATTGGCGTCGTCATCGGCGTCATCGCGCCCTTTGTGGTCGAGCACTTGACGGAAATGAAGACCATCATCACCTGGTGGTCGGTGCTGATTGCCTTCACCATCTCCGGGCTGGTGGGCGTCGTCTTCGGCCTTTACCCCGCCTCGCGCGCCGCCGACTTGAGCCCCATCGAGGCGCTGCGGCACGAGTAAAAACAGTTTCCTGCCGCCTCGGTGGATTATGATGATCACCGAGGCAATGCGCTGATGCGTTCGTTCAACTTGCCGCGTCGCGCGCACACCCCTCGCCCGGCCTCCGGCCACCCTCTCCGCTCGGAGAGAGGGCATGATGTCTGGTAGGGACGCGGTGCTCCGCGTCCGTCCTCTTTGAGGACGCGCGGCAGCGCGTCCCTACCGCTCACCGGTGCAGCGCGCCGATCAGTTCATTCACCTTGTCCAGCACCGCCTGTAATTCCCCCTGCGTCGGCGGATCGCTGATGGCGAGGTTCAATTCGCCCACGCCGTTCACATTGTTCGCTGTTCCATCAATCGCGTCGGCAAGCTGCTGACTGCTCACTTCGCCCGGTTCGCCTTGCGGGCCGGGTTCTCCCTGCGGGCCGGGCGGGCCGCCCGGATCACCCGGCGGGCCTTGCGGCCCTTCCGGCCCCGGTTCGCCCTGTGGCCCCGGTGGCCCGCCGGGATCACCGGGCACTCCTTGTTCTCCCGGCAAGCCCTGCGGCCCTTGCAAACCTTGCGGCCCGGCCACGCCCGGCGGCCCCGGCGGCCCCGGCGGGCCCGGCACGCCGCCGCCACCGGCATCAATCAGCGTCTTCAGCCCGGTGAACTGCCCGCGCAGTTCCGCCGCTTCAATCAGCGTCCCGTCACGGGGAAGTTGTGGGTCGAAGGACATCGGGGGAAAGGATGAGGTATGAAGTATGAATTATGAAACGGAAGCGCGCGGGCAATGCGTCCTTCGCGCCCGCCCATTTTCATCCTTCATAATTCATCCTTCATCCTTGGGTATCAGGGAATCACCACCTCCGCCGTCGGACTGGCCCCCGCCACGCCCGCGTCGTTCGCCGCCACCACATAAATCTGCAGCGTCTGCCCGCCCGGCAGGCCCTCCAGCAGCGCGCTCAACTCCGTGACCGTCGCGCGCGACGTGAACTCCGCGTCCACCGTGAGCACCTTGCCAAAGACGCGGTAGCGCGTCGCCCGCCGCGCGCCCGGCCATTGCACCAGCACCTTGCCCGCGAGGTTCGGCGTGAGCGTGACGGACGCGACGGCCTCCGGCGTGTCCGGGTCGCTCGGCATGTTCAGGCCGAAGGCGTGCCACAACGGGTCACTGTCGCCGAGGAAGTGGTCGAGTTCGTGGATGGTGTCCCGCGCGCGTTTGCGCAGGTTCTTGAGCGCCGTGTCGCGCGCCTGCTTCGCTCCCGTCTGCGCCTGTTCCTTTTCCGAAATCAGTTGCCGTGCGTCGGAGATGGCTTGGAACCTTGTCTCCGCAATCGCCGCCGTCACGCCCATCGGCGCGACTTCATGCGCCGGGACGTTCGTGAAATAAATTTTCAGCGACGCGCACAGGTTCAATCGTTTCTCCTGCGTGGCCGGCACGCCGGTGGACTGGTCGGGCCAGCCCGTCGGCTCCCACGCCGCGCCCCAGAAGCTGCCGAGAAAGGTCTGCAAAGCCCGGCGCGCGTTCGTGAGGAACTCCACCGCCGCCGCGTCCGCCGTCTGGAGCGCGTCCACCGCGTCCTGCCGGTCGTCCTTGGCCGCGCCGAACGCCGCCTCGGCGTTGCGCAGGGCGGTGATGGCGGCGCGGATGTCCGCCTCCTTGTTGTTGTTCAGCCCGATGGCGGTCTCGTGGTTGTGGCAGCCGTCGGCGAGGTCTTCGCAGAGCGCCAGCAGTTCGTCTTGATTGTCCGGGGTGGGATTTCCAGCCATACGGGTTCCTTTCTTGTTGGGGGTTGCGGTGGTGGTTTCGTCGTAGTGAATTCCCGAGTCGTAAAACGCTTGTCCGTAGCGGGGCATTGGTTTGCAAGGAGTCAGGAGTCAGCATTCAGGATTCAGGAGCGGTAGGGATGCGCTCCTGCGCGTCCAGGCCGATGAACGGTGGACTAGGAATGGATTTCGCGTTCGGTTGGTGAATGAAGAAGGCTCCCCGCGCTGCGGCCCGGCCCATGAACCGCCTGTCCTCCGCCAGGTCTTGGAGTGCGCCAGTCCTCTGGCGCTGTAGAGAAGTCGCGCCGCATTCAAAAGCGGCAGAGGACTGCCGCACTCCACGACGCTGGCGCGCAGGCGATGTCCCGTCCGTATTCCAGCCGGTGCCAGCACGGAAAACTTTTTCCCCGCGGCGATGCCCGGAAGTGGTGGCCGAGTCCCGTCCAGCACCGCCGGGCATCCCGGAAGCGGTAGCCGAGTCCCGTCCACCGCTGCCGGACATCCCGGAAGCGGCAGCCGCGACTCGTTTGCCTCTGCCGGACATTCTGGAAGTGGTAGCCGCGTTCCGTCCACCGCTGCCGGACATCCCGGAAGCGGTAGCCGCGACTCGTCCACCGCTGACGGACATTCGGGAATGGGTAGCCGAGTCTCGTCCACCGCTGCCGGACATCGCGGCTGGAGGATTTTTGTCAATTTGTTCGGGAAACTTCATAAATCCTCTCGTGACGAAATCGGTTTATCCAAGGGTCAGGTGTGCGGCACGAGCCGGTCGGGCGGGCAATGGAGCACCTCGGTGATGCGCGCGAACGTGGTGAAGCGCACGTTGACGAGTCCCGCCTCGGCCCGTTGCAGCGTGCGGATGTTTAGTGGCACCCGGTCGGCGACCCACGCCTGCGTGAGGTGACGCCTCACTCGTTCCCGTCGCAGCAGGATGCCCAGTCCCTTGAGAATGTTTCTATGGTTGTCCATAACGGCATGGTGTCTTGATAAACCAACCGTCCGGAACGCGCAACGGCACGGCGTGCCGCAAAATGAAACACGCGAAAATCCACGTCTGAACCTTGCCTCCTTCGTTTTCGCCACGGATGGAACACGGATGAAACACCGACGGGGCGCGTCACTCCGAGACCGGCTCAAAACTCGATGCTTTCTTCCTCTCCCCATGAGGAACGAATGGGGAGAGGATCGAGGAGAGGGGAATTCCGAACAAAAACGCTCCTCCTCTCCCCGTCCCTCTCCTCCATCCGATGGAGGAGAGGGAGAAAACTCCGCTGCCCTGCGGTTTTGAGAAAGTCTCACTCCGTGTGCGCCGCCGTGAGTCAAGGCGCGTGTCCTGATACGCGCGCGGCGCGGGATCAGCCGCAGCACTTCCGCGCGGCGAACCGGGTGGAATTGTTCCCATGTGCCACTCGTTGCGAAGCCGCTGCGGCTGGTCTCCGACACAGCCGCGCTCCAGCGAATTTAGGACACTCCCCAAATCTTTGCTTGCTCGCGTTTCGTGATTTTGGTAATCTCGCCCGTCCCAACCAGTCCCATTGTCTGAATGGAAAAGCGCAGGAATGCGCCAACTGCTATTATGAAAAACCATTGTTTCTTAATCCTTCTCCTCTCGTTATTGCTGGCTGCGCCGCTGGCTCATGCCCAGGGCACGGCCTTCAGCTACCAGGGGCAGCTCACCTTGAGTGGTGTGCCGGCCAGCGGCAATTGGGATATCATCTGCCGTTTATACGATGCCGACACGGCCGGCAACCAGGTGGGCGCGAGCGTGACCAATCTAAACGTGCCGGTGGCCAACGGGCTGTTTGCGGTGACGCTGGATTTCGGCACGAATTTCAACGGCGCAAGCCGATGGCTGGAGGTCGCCGCCTGCACCAATGGCGCGGGCGTGTTTATCACGGTTGATCCCCGGCAGGCGATCACCCCGACGCCCTACGCCATCTTCGCGGGCACCGCCGCCACGGCCGCGACTGCCAACTCGGTGGCCGCAGCCAATATCACCGGAACGCTTGCTGGTGCGCAGATTGCGGCCGGTTCCGTAGCTGCGCCGCTCAATAGTTCCGGAACGAATGTGCAGGCCACGGCGAACACGGTCTACAACGCCACCAATGTGGCGCAGGTGACGTTTTTACTGCCAACCAACGCCAACGTGGGCGACGTCGTCCAAGTTAACGGGGCAGGTGCAGGAGGCTGGACTGTGGGAACCAACCAGAATTCTTTGACTTGGACGGCGCGGGAGAGTAGCCGCAGTTGGTATTCCGTGGCGAGTTCAGCGGACGGCGCGAAGCTCGTCGCGGTGGTTTTAGGTGGTCAAATCTACACCTCAACGGATTCGGGGGTGACGTGGACGGCCCGGGAGAGCAGTCGCAACTGGTTTTCCGTGGCGAGTTCCGCAGACGGCACCAAGCTCGTGGCGGTGGAGGGAGGCGGCCAGATTTACACCTCGACGGATTCGGGAGTGACGTGGACGGCGCGGGAGAGCACCCGCGATTGGAGTTCTGTGGCGAGTTCTGCGGACGGCACCAAGCTCGTGGCGGGGGCGTATGGCGGCCAGATATATACCTCGACGAATTCGGGAGTGAGTTGGACGCCGCGGGACAGCAGCCGTAGTTGGCAATCCGTGGCGAGCTCCTCGGACGGCACGAAGCTCGTGGCAGCGGTAGAGGGCGGCCAGATTTACACCTCGACGGATTAGGGAGAGACGAGGACGGCGCGGGAGAGCAGCCGAGGTTGGCATTCCGTGGCGAGTTCTTCGGACGGCACGAAGCTCATGGCGGTGGTTTATGGAGGTCAAGTCTACACCTCGACGAATTCAGGGGTGACTTGGACGGCACGGGAGAGCAACCGCGATTGGACTTCCGTGGCGAGTTCCTCGGACGGCACGAAGCTCGTGGCGGTGGTTTTTCTTGGTGGTCAAATATACACCTCGGTGGATTCCGGTCTGACGTGGACGACGCAGGAAAACGCGGGACAACGCTATTGGGCTTCCGTGGCGAGTTCGGCAGATGGCAGCAAGCTCGTGGCGGTGGATAAATACAGCAGCGACAGCAACGGCGGCCAGATTTATACCGGACAAAACTTCCCAGCCATAATACGCGCTGGCGGGCAAGGTTCTTCAGGCCAGTTTCAATATTTGGGCAATGGCACGTGGCAGCAGCTTTCCCCCACGGTCAACGGCAGCACCTTGACTGGATTGAATCCTGCCAACTTGAGTGCCGGCACCGCCAACATCAACATCTCCGGTAACGCCGCGACCGCTACCAGTGCCACGACAGCGACAACGGCGACGACCACGACGGGCATCAGCGGTGGAGCGTTGACAACAGTGACGAACATCGCCAATGGCCAGATCGCCACTCAAGCTCTCAACGCTACGAACCTCACAGGCACGATTGCCGATGCCAGACTTTCGAGCAACGTGGCATTGCGCAGTGCGGTGAACAACTTCACGGGGGCGAGCAACACGTTCTCCGGCCCCGTCGGCATCGGCACCGCGACGCCGTCGCAGGCCTTGGAGGTGAATGGCAATGCACAGGTGAATGAAACACTGTATTTTCCCCCTACTTTAGGGGATAAACTCTGGCTCTGGTCCCCGACATCTTCAAGCTCTTTGGATGGATACGGGCTGGGGATTCAGAGTCTCCAATTACAAGTTTATTGCTACTCGAATGCCGCGATTGTGTTTGGCCAGGGTGCCAGCGCAAGTTTTACCGAGAAAATGCGAATCGCCAGCAGTGGCAATGTCGGCATCGGCACAAACAACCCGGGTTCGAAGCTGTCGGTTAACGGCACAATCTCTTCGCCAATGTGGAATGCCGCTACGGTGATCAACACTCCGGGTTCTTTGCCACTTTCCGGTAGTTTTAACAGCGGCGGTGGGACCCTGATGATTACTGCCTCCGGGTCAGGCTACACATCAACCGCTGGCCAGAACATCGGCATGAACGTGCTGATTGATGGCACCGTGCGGGTGGTTTGCACCATCTATGCCAACGCTGCTACCACTCACTTGGCTTTTGTGCAGAAAACGATCGTCGTTTCGGGCATCCCTGCGGGCGCTCATACTGTTCAGATTCAAGCCCATAGCGGCACCTTGACTGATGGTAATGACGGTTTCTGCGTGTCCGTGCTGGAACTGCCGTTCTGAACACCTCGTGGCAATCATTGCTGTGAATGCTATGAAGAAAAACATATTGATTTGCATAGCCCTGCTTGCTGTGTTCCTGGCAGGCAGGCTCTGTGCACAAACCCCGGCGGTGGACTGGCATAACATCGCCGGTGGCGGCGGCACGAGCAGCAATGGAGTGTTGACCATCCGTGGCATCATCGGCCAGCCAGTCAGCCAATCGTCGGGGAACGGCGCGCTCAAGATCAGCGCCGGGCTTTATTACGAGAAGCAATTCGCCATCCCAGCGCCCGAAGCGACAAATCAGATCGGTTCCGTCACCGAGGATGCGGGGGCGCAGTCCATCACGCTCAACGCTGACGGTCCCGGTCCGCTGGGCTTCGTGCTTGTGACGAACGCGGCGCACGGCACGGTGAGCATCAGCGGCAATGTCGCGACCTACACGCCGTTGAACAACTATCAGGGCATTGACACCTTCAGCTACGTGGTGACGAACTCCAGCGGTTCCTCCACCGTGGCGACGGTGACGGTGAACGTGGCCAACGTGAACGACATCCTGCCCTTCGCCTTCAGCAACGCGGTGAACTACGCCGTGGGCCTCGCGCCAAGCGCCGTCGTGGCGGGGAAGTTCGACAAAGGCACAACGCTTGACCTCGCCGTGGCGAACTACAGCAACAACTTTGTGAACATCCTGCTGGGCACGGGCACCTTCACCAACGGTGCGCCCCCCGCGGCGGTGGGCAACGGCCCGGTGTCGCTGGCGACGGCCAACTTCAACAGCCACACGAACCAGGACATGAAGGCCGACGTGCTGGTGGTGAACAAGGGCGACAACACGATTCAAGTGCTGCTCGGCGACGGCCTGGGCGGCTTCACGAACCTGACGCCTGTCGCGGTGGGCAGCAGCCCCAGCGCCGTCGCCGTGGGCGACGTGAACAAGGACGGGCGCGTGGATGCGGTCGTTGCCAACGAGAATGATCACACCATCACCGTGCTGCTCGGCCATGGCGACGGTGAGTTCCGCACCGGCAGCACGAACTTCGCCGTCGGCACGAACCCCGTCGCGGTGGCGGTGGCGGATTTCAACAAGGACATGAAGGCCGACGCGGCCACGGCCAACTATGGCGACAACACGGTGAGCATCCTCTGGGGCAATGGCACCGGCTTCCTGACCAACGCCGCCCACTACGCCGTCGGTGCGAACCCGAACGCCCTCGCTGCCGGCGACTTCAACAAGGACGGGCGCGTGGATCTGGTCGTGGCCAACTACGGCGATGACACCATCTCCGTCCTCTTGAGCGTGCGCCAGACCAACAGCGGCGTGCGGACGAACACCTTCCTGCGCACCGATTATCCCGTGGGCATCAACCCCAGCGCCGTCATCGTCACGAACATCAACAAGGATGCCTATCAGGACATCATTGTGGCGGGCTACTACGAGAACACCGTGCAGGTGCTGCTGGGCCGCACCAACGGCGCGTTCGAGTATTTCTACAACGACCCGTCCGCGACGGAGCCGGTCGGCACCAATCCCATCGCGCTGGCCGTGGGAAACTTCAATGCGGACATGGATCTCGACGTGGCCGTCGCCAACTGGGGCAGCGGCAACGTGAGCATCCTCTTGAACAACTACACGCCGGTGGCCTACGGGCAGAAGGTCAATGTGACGGAAGACACCGCGACGCCCATCACCCTGACGGCGACGTTCGGCCCGCTCAATTACCTCATTCTCTCTGGCCCAACCAACGGCAGCTTCACGCTGACCAACGGCGTGATGAGCAACGCCACGGCCAGCCCGGTGCTCACGTATCTGCCCACGACCAACGCCAACGGGAAGGACTTGATCACCTTCAAGGTGCAGGACGACGGCGGGAAGACCTCGAAGGTGGTGAAGGTGGAGATTGTGATTGTGCCGGTCAACGACGCACCGGCGTTCAGTCTCGCGAGCAACGCCATTGAGCTGGCGGAGGACAGCGCGAAGCGGAGCATCACGAACTTCGCCACGGACTTGGATCGCGGCGCGAGCGGCCACGCGACAGAGATCAAACAGTTCCTTTACTTCACGATGACGAACGACAATCCCGGTCTGTTCCTCGTGGCCCCAGGGATGAAGATGTCGGGGACGAACGCGACAATCCTGACCTTCCAGCCGGCGAAGAACGCGCACGGGGCGGCGACGGTGGGCGTGCAGTTGTATGACGTGGGGATGAACCCGAAGACGAACTACTCGGCGTGGCAGACCTTCACGCTGACGGTGACGAACGTGAACGACACGCCCGTGCTGTTCAACTATCCCGCCGTCTTCCCGCCGGTGAAGACGAACAGCTCGACCAACATCACCTTCGCCGTGTGGGACCACGACACGGGCACCAACGGTTTGTTCTACTCGGTGAACTGGACGAACACGGCCTTGTTTGCCGACGCGGCGAGCAAGGGCAATCTCACAGCGTTCGCCTCGACGAACTTCGCCTTCGGCACGGTGGGGACAAACCGCACGCTGACGATCTATCCCGCCTTCGGCCAGAAGGGCACCGACAAGCTCATCGTCACCCTCTACGACGGCACCAACTCGGTCAGCAAGACCAACGCCGTCACGGTGAAGTAGGCAAACTCACTTTGAGATCACCCGGTAGAAGCGGCGGGGCAGGGCGGGCGCATTGGTGTCGAGGAACTGCACCGCGCCGTTGGTGAAAATGAAGCCGTTGGTGATGGTCACCCAATTGGTCGTGGTCGTGGCCGCGAGATTGGTGCTGGCCTGCACCACGAAGTTCGTCACATCGCCCGCCGTGAGCGCGGTGCCATCGCTGTCGCTGAAGAGCACCTGGAAGGAGCCGTTCGCCAGCTTCACGGGAGACTTCAGCTTTTGCGTCATCAGCACGCGGAGCTGGGCGTTGGTGCTGGTGATCGCGGAAACGGAATTGGACACGGTGACGGAATACGCGCCCGCCAGCGCGCGCGTCACGGCGGGGATGAAGTAAATCTCGTTGGTCTCGCCCAACAAATTGGTGCCGCTCCGGCGCCACTGGTAGGTGATGGGTTTCGAGCTGCTGACGCTGGCGTAAAAGAGCGCGGTCGCGCCGTTCGAGACGGCGAGGCTCTGCGGCTGGGTGGCGAAGGTGATTGCGGGGCGGAGCACGAGCGAGGCGCTGGCGGTGGCGGCGGCGCCGTTGTTGTCCACGACGCGCAGCGTGACGATGCGCGTGCCCGGAAACACGGGGCCGAAGGCGGCGAAGAATGAAGCGGTGATATTGGTCACGGGCGAAGCGCCGGCAGTGTCGAACGTGCCGTCGTTGTTCAAGTCCCATTGATAGCTCACGATGGTGTCGCCGAACGCGCTGTCCGGCTCCGTCGAACCGGCGGCGTTGAGCGTGAAGCCCTCGCCCACTTCCGCCGAATACGGCCCGCCGGCCACGGCCACGGGCGCGCGGTTCTCGATGATCCAAAAGAGCGAGCCGGCGTCCTCCACCGTGCCGTCGTAGGTCGCGCCGTAGAACACGCCGTCCATGCCGAGGCGCAGCCCCGCGTCGGGATGCCCGCCGTCGAGAAAGGCGTTGAAGCTCCACAGCACGGTGAAGCCGCCGCCGGCGGGGTTGAGCTTGAAGACGGTGCCGCCGTCGAATTCGCCGCCGTTTTTCGCCGTGCCGTAAATCATCCCGCCGGGGCCGTTGGCGAGGCTGCGCGGCGCGCCGCCCTCGCCCGTGCCGTCGAGCGACCAGAGCGTGGTGAAACCGCTGCCGTCCTTGTTCACCCGGAACACCGTGCCGGACAAATTCACGCCGCCCTCCGGCGTGGTGCCGTAAAGCGCGCCGCCGGGGCCGTCGAGAAGCGCGGCGGGGTTCGCGCCGTCGTCCGCGCCCTCGAACGTGTAAAGCACGGTGAACTCCGCGCCGTCCTTGTTCATCCCAAACACCGTGCCGAGGCCGTTCGTGCCGCCGTCGCGGGCGGTGCCGTAGAGTTTTCCGTCGCCGGCCTCGAGGAGCGCGCCGGGGTTCGCGCCGTCGCTGCCGCCATCGAGCGCGTGGAGCACGCTGAAGCCGGTGCCGTCCTTGTTCATCTTGAACACCGTTCCGGAACTGTGCGCGCCGCCCGTCGTCGTCGTGCCGTAGAGCGCGCCGTCGCCGCCCTCGATCAGTGCGGCGGCGGGGTTGCCGCCGTCATTGTCGAAATCAAGGTTCCGCAGCACGGTGAAGCCGGAGCCGTCGCGGTTGATTTTGAAAAGGGTTCCCCAGCCGTTCGCCCCGTCGCCCGACGCGGTGCCGTAGAGCGCCCCGTCGCCGGCCGCGAGCAGCGCGTTCGGACTCGTGCCGGCGGCGGCGTCGAGCGCGCGCAGCACGGTGTAACTGCCGCCGTCCTTGTTCACGCGGAAGATGGTGCCGAGGCCCGCATCGCCGCCCGCGAGGGTCGTGCCGTAGAGCACGCCGTCGCCGCCCTCGGCGGGCGTGGCGGCGGCGTTTCTTCCGTCGGCGGAAATGAACCGCCAGAGCGGCGTGAAGCCGTTGCCATCCTTGTCCATTTTGAAAAGGAGACCGGGCGCGATGTCGGCCACGCCTGTCGCACCGTAGAGCGCGCCGTCGCCGCCTTCAATCACCCCCGCCACAACGCCGCCGCCGTCGCCCGCAATGTCCGGCGAGCGAATGACGGCGAAGTTGGAGCCGTCGCGGTCAATGCGGAAAATCGTGCCCTGGCCCGCGCCGCCGCCCGCGCTCGCGGTGCCGTAAAGCGCGCCGTCGCCGCCCTCGATCAACTTCGCGGCGGGCGCGCCACCGTCGCCCGCGCCGTCGAGCGAGTGGAGGACGGCAAATTCCGCGCCGTCCTCCATGAGCCGGAAGAGGGTGCCGCCGCCGGAAGCCCCGCCAAGCTGCGCCGTGCCGTAGAGCATCCCGTCGCTGGCCTTCAACAAACCGGCGGCGGGATTGCCGCCGTCGGGCGCGGCGTCGAGCGCGCGGAGCACGGTGAATTCATTGCCGTCGGGCGTGAGGCGGAACACCGTGCCGCCGTCATTCACGCCGCCGGTGCTGGCCGTGCCGTAGAACGCACCGTCCGCGCCCTCGACGGGCGTGCCGAGCGGCGTGCCGCCGTCATTCGCGCCGTCAAACGAATGGAGAATGGCCAATTCGCTGCCGTCCTTGTTCACGGAGAAAAGAGTGCCCTGGCCGTTGACGCCGCCCGCGCTGGCCGTGCCGTAGAGTTTGCCATCGCTCGCCTCGACGAGCGCGGACTTGGACGCGGTGCCGGAATTGGCGTCGAAATGCACCAGCACGCCGAAATCACTGCCATCCTTGAGCAGCCAGAACAGCGCGCCGCCGCCGTGCGCGCCGCCCGCGGGCGTGGTGCCGTAGAGCCGTCCGTCACTGCCCTCGATGAGCGCGGCCTCGGGCGCGCCGCCGCTGAAGCTGTTGAGGAAATTCCACAGGATGGTGAAGCCGGTGCCGTCAGTATTTACGGCGAAGAGGGTGCCGTTGCCGAAATTGCCCCCGACGGTCGTGGTGCCGTAAAGCCGTCCGTCACTGGCCTGAAGCAGCGGCGCGCGGCAGTCGCGCAGCGCAACCGTGGAGTCGCCGAACGAATGAATCGTCTGGAAGCGCACGACCGGCGCGGCGTCCACCAACGGAGTGAACGCCAGCAGGACGGCGGCGAACAGGCCGCACAACGAAGCGACACGCGAACAGGGCAGGGCAGGGCGGGGCCGCTTCGAGCCGGAAGCGCTGCCAGATGTTTGTGCCGTGTTCACAACCCTACGTGATGCAGATAAAATACCACCCCCTACCAAAGCAAAATTCACGACGGCCTTCAAGGCATTTGGCCTACGGGCAACCCTGTATTGCCCGGCTTCGATTGGTTCGCGCCTTGGCTTGTCGCAGTCGGGGCGGGCATCCAGGGAGGGATGCGCGGGCTCTCCGCTGCTTTTGGTGGGATCGCCCAGAGCGCGAAGCAAGCCGGATCAGAAGACTCCCTCTCCTCATCGGATGGGGAAGAGGGTATCCGCAAGGACGGGTGCCGGACAGTTGCACAAGTCCCGGCAGCGACGCCGTCTTTTGGTTGCCTGAAAAGTGAGCGGAACAATTTCGGCATTTCCCCGGCAGAGGTTTCTTCCTACACTCGCCCCATGATTCTCCGTCTGCTCCTCCTGGCGCTGCTTGGCGTTCTTGGCGGCAACTCCTTCGCCGCCGCGCCGCGCCCGAACCTCCTGTGGATCACCGCCGAGGACATGAGCCCCAACCTCGGCGGCTATGGCGACAAGTTCGCGCGTTCGCCGAATCTCGACGTGTTCGCGCGGCAGGCGGTGCGCTACACGCGGGCCTTCGCCACCGCGCCGGTCTGCGCGCCGTCGCGCGCGTGCCTCATCACCGGCCTCTACGCGACCTCGCTCGGCAATCCGCATCTGCGCTGCGAGATGACGATTCCGGCGGAGTTCAAGGGCTACGCGGCGCATCTGCGCGGGGCGGGGTGGTTCACGAGCAACAACGTGAAGACGGACTACAACCTGCGCGACGAGGCGGCGTTCATCCGCGCGGCGTGGAACCAGAGCAGCGCGCAGGCGCACTGGCGCGGGCGCGCGGCGGGCCAGCCGTTCTTCGCCGTGTTCAACCTGATGGAGACGCATCAGTCGCGCACGAGCGTGTGGCCGTGGGAGCAGTTCGAGAAGGAAATCGCCGCGCAGCTCTCGCCCGGCGAGCGCGCCGAGCCGAAGGCGGTGCCGCTGCCGCCGTTCTACCCCGACACGCCGCTGGCCCGTCGCGCGATGGCGCGCTACTACGACTGCATCGCGGTGATGGATCAGAAGGCGGGCCGCATCCTGCGCGAACTCGAAGCCGACGGCCTCGCCGATGACACGATTGTGTTCTTCTACTCCGACCACGGCATGGGGATGCCGCGCGGCAAGCGCGTGCTGCATGATTCCGGCCTGCACGTGCCGCTGCTCATCCGCTTCCCGAAGAAATGGCAGCACCTCGCGCCCGCGCCTCCCGGCGAAACGGTGGACCGGCTCGTGAGCTTCGTGGATTTCGCGCCCACGGTGCTGGGCCTCGCGGGCGTTCCCGTGCCGAAGCCGATGCAGGGCGTGGCGTTCCTTGGCGCGGCGGCGGGCAGGCCGCGTGAGTTTGTTGTCGGCGCGCGCGACCGGGTGGATGAGGTCATTGACACGGCGCGTTCCGTGCGCGACGAGCGCTGGCTTTACATCCGCAATTACCGTCCGCACCTCTCATGGGCGCCGCCGGAGGGTTACTCGGATCAGAGCGACTTCCGCCGTGAACTGCTGCAAATGGGCCGCGCCGGGAAACTCACCGGCGGCGCGGCGCAATACACTTCAACCACGCGCCCCGCCGAGGAACTCTTCGACACCGCCGCTGACCCGCATCAGTTGCGGAACCTCACCGGTGAGTCCGCGCACCGGGCCACGCTGGAGCGGATGCGCGCGCGCCTGCACCAGTGGCAGATGGAGACGCGCGACCTCGGCCTGGTGCCCGAAGCGGATATGCTCGCGCGGGCGGGCGGTGAGTCGCCCTACGAAATGGCGCGGCGTCCCGGCAAGTATCCCGTCGAGCGTGTGCTGGCGGCGGCGGAGTGTGTGGGCCGGCGCGAAGCGGTGCCGCAAATGCGCGAGGCGTTGAAAGATGCCGACGCGGGTGTGCGCTACTGGTCGGTCGTGGGTCTGCGTGCGGCGGGGGACGAGGCGATTTCGGCGAAGAGCGAACTGGAGCAGGCCTTGAAGGATGGTGCGGTGACGGTTCGCATCGAGGCGGCAGGTGCGCTGTTGGAACGTGGTGAGCATCCCGCCGCGCTGCAACGGCTCGCCACCGAACTGCGCTCCGCCGATGGCAACGTCGCGCTCCACGCCGCGCGCACTTTGGAACTGCTCGGGGCGCGGGCGCGTCCGATTCTTCCCGCGATGCGCGAGCGTCTCGCCATCGCGCAGGCCGCCGAGGGGAAGGAGACGCTGGCGATGTTCATCCGCTTCGCGCTGGAAGCGGCGCTCCGCAATCTGGAAACGGCGGCGCGCTGACCCGCTATGAACCGAAACCATGCAGTTGGAAAGGGGAGCGCGACCGTCCCGGTCGCCCCCGTCGGCGTCCCGCCGACGGGTTTGAGGCGAACCCACCGCACCCCAAACGGTGCGTCCGGTGGGCGCGGGGAAGTTTTCGGCGGGACGCCGAAAACTGCGGGCGAGACGCCACGCGCTCCACATTCCACTGCCTGGATTCGGATGAATTCAACCATCACAATTCTGCTCACGCTGGTTTGCCTTGCGACCAGCCACCCGCTCCTTGCGGCGGACGACTGGCTGACGCTGTTCAACGGGAAGAACCTTGCGGACTGGAAGGCCAATGCCGACCCCGGCGCGTTCACCGTGACGAACGGGCTGCTCAAGGCGCACGCCACGCATCCGAAGAATCGCGGGCATCTCTTCTACGCCGGCGGTCGCGCGACCGGGCTGGAGCGGTTCAAGAATTTCGAGCTGGAGGCCGTCGTGCGCGGCGAGCCGGACTCCAACTCGGGAATTTTCTTCCACACCGACATGGAGACGCGCGACGGCGTGCTGCACCTGAAGAACGGCTACGAGGTGCAGTTGAACAGCGCGGCGAAGGAGAAGCGCAAGACCGGCAGCCTCTACGACGTGGTGGATCTGGCGACGTGTCCGGTGGATGACACGCAGTGGTTCACGGTGCGGATTCGCGTCGAGGGCAAACACATCCAGGTGTGGTTGAACGACGCGCGCGTGGTGGACTACGTGGAGCCGGAGAACGTGCAGCGCCCGCCGCAGCGCGTGGGGCGGGTGATTCGTGCGGAGGGCGGGGCCATCGCGCTCCAGGCGCACGACGACACGAGCACGTTTTACTTCAAGAGCATCCGCATCCGGCGGCTGCCGTGAGGGCGAAGGCGTTCAGGCGAGCGCCTTCTTGATCACTTCGCCCGCCACGTCGGTGAGGCGCTCGTTGCGGCTGTTGTGGCGGTAGGTCAGGCGCGTGTGATCGATGCCGAGCAGGTGGAGGATCGTCGCGTGGATGTCGTGCGCGTGGGTGCGCTCCTCGACGGCGCGCAGGCCGACGGCGTCGGTCGCGCCGATGACCTGGCCACCTTTCACGCCCGCGCCGGCGAGCCACATGCCGAAGCCGTGCGGGTTGTGGTCGCGGCCGTTGCTGCCCTCGCTCATCGGCATGCGGCCAAACTCGCCACCCCAGATGACAAGCGTCGAGTCGAGCAGACCGCGTGACCGCAGGTCGGTCAGCAGGCCGGCGACGGGCAGGTCGCTTTGCGCGCAGAGTTTGGTGTGGTTGCCGTCCACGTCGCTGTGGCCGTCCCAGCCGTTGGTGTCGCCGCAGTAAAGTTGCACGAAGCGCACGCCGCTCTCGATCATGCGCCGCGCGAAGAGGCAGCGCAGGCCGAACTCCGCTGTCGTTTGGTTGTCGAGTCCGTAGAGCTTCTTCGTCGCGGCAGTCTCCTTGGAAATGTCCACGACCTCGGGCGCGTGGGATTGCATGCGGAAGGCGAGTTCGTAGGCGGCGATGCGCGCGGTGAGTTCGGAGTCCGCCTCGTTCGCGGGCAGGCTCTCGCGGTTCAACTGGTTGATGAGATTCACCGTGGCGAGCTGCTGCTGCGCGCTCACGCCCTTGGGCGTGTTGAGATTCAGGATCGGCGATTCGCCGCCGCGCAGGATCGTGCCCTGATACGTCGCGGGCAGGAAGCCGTTGCCCCACGCGGGCGCGCCGCCCTTCACCCAGCCCGAGGGATCGGGCATCACGACGAAGGCCGGCATGTTCTGGTTCTCCGTGCCGAGGCCGTAGGTCGCCCACGCGCCGAGGCTCGGCTTGCCCATGAGGATCGTCCCGGTGTTCATCAGGTAAACCGACTCGGGATGCGTGACGCTGTCGCCGTAACAGCCGCGCAGGAGGCAGAGTTCGTCCGCGTGCTGCGCGATGTTCGGGAGGAAGTCCGAAATCTCCATGCCGCACTGGCCGCGCGCTTTGAACGGCCGGCACGGCGGGAGCAGCTTGTTCTTCGCCACCGCGCGCCGCGTCTTGAACGTGCCGAACGATTCCGGAATCGGCTGGCCCGCGAGCCGGACGAGGTCGGGCTTGGGATCGAACAAGTCCACATGGCTCGGCCCGCCGGACATGAAGAGGAAGATACAGCGCTGGGCCTTGGCGGGGAAGTGCGACGACTTCGGCGCGAGCGGATTGGGCAACGCGGAATCAGCGCCGAGCAAGCCCTGCCGGGCGAGCAGCGACGTGAGCGCCACCATGCCGAAGCCGCCGCCCGCCTGACGCAGGAACGAACGGCGCGTGGTGGGCTGGGTGTTGAATCCGTTGGGGCCGGGGCAGGCGTTCATGGCAACATTTTACTGTTAGGTGTCAGTTGAAATATCATCCCAATCCTGTCCGCAATAACCAATCAACCAGTTGAGGGCGTAGTGACGTTCCTGCACGACGCCCCCTTCTAGTTTTGCGGGTGCTTCTTTATTCTTGAGGCGAGCATCCACGACAGCCCAGTGGTAACGATAAATCAGATCAGCCTCGTCAAGAATCGTGGCAATCGGACGCAACTTGGCATCCTTCAAGAATTGAGCTGTGTCGCGATCCCGAAGAAAACGAACAGCTTTAGCGACGTCGCAAACGCCTTCGGGCCGCTCCAGCGTATCGACATATCCAAGCGCCCAAAGCAACGCCCAGTAGCACTCATATCGCCATGAAAATTGAATGCGCTCCTGTTGCGTGGGGTTCGGATTGTTGATGAAAGCCGCTTCCTTTGGTGAGAAGAACTTGTTTGCTCCATATTTCTTCACCAGCGAATCAATGGTGGCCTGTCCAACTCCTTCGCCCTTAACGGCTGTCAGGCAAACTGCAATTGCGCGTTTCGCGATCTCGTCCACAGTCCGAGTCTTTGTGTTCTTGGAGTCTTCGATAACCGGCAGATGTTCAATCACGAGAACTCCTTCCCCGTTTAGACGGGCAATTGAGCGAGCCTTCCGTTCGAGAGCTTCTTTTGAAGGTTGCGCGTGTTCGGGCTTCTGGATCTTCTTGCGGCGTTCTTCGTTGGTTTGAGACATAATCGTGGAAGCACTGAAAAGTGACAAAACCAAGATGATTAGAATGTGTTTCATCGTTCGTTCGTGTTCGTTCGTGTCAGTGGCCTAGCACTCATTCAGCGTAAACGAATTCGCTCAAGTTGAACAGCGCGCGACAGAATTCATTGAGCGGCGATTGCTTCAGGAACGCTCGGCCAGGTGCGTCCGTAAATTCGCTCGAACAGGCGGCGTTTCAATTCATCCGGCGGCAGATCGCCGGGCAGCGAGGCGAGGATCATTTCGCGCGCGGCGTCGAACATCCGCGCGCCCATCACGAAGCGTTCCGCACCGGAGCGGGCCATCAGCTTCGCGCGCACGAGCTGCTCGATATGGGGCGGCGTGTCAGTCATGGCGGCATTCCTGCAACAAGCTAGTGAGGTTGAGCTGGCGTGTCCAGTGTTCCAAGTATTCCAAGTCGCCGCCGGTGGCGAGCAGGTTGCGCACGTCGCGCAGTTGCAGCTCGGAGTGCGAGTCGCGCGCCCATTCCAGCTTGGAGATCACGAGGTCTTCCTTGCTCGCAATCCAGGTGGTGAAGTCCTGGATGGTGATTTGCCGGCGGCGCTCGAACTCCGCGAGCCGGTAATCCGTCCGTTTGCGGATGATGCAATCCACTTTGATCACGCTCTCTTGGTGGATGAGGTTGAACATGGATTGATGCGTGACCGCGCACTCGATCATCGCCGCGTCGGCGTAGTAGTCGGGCGCGAAGGCCGCCACCACGGCGGCGATGTCCTTGGCCGTGAGCGCGACGACCACGTCAATGTCGCGGGTCATGCGGGGTTGGGCGTAGTAATTCATCGCCATCGAACCAGTGAGCATGAACGCAATCCCGGCCCCGTCGAAGCGGCGGGAGATGTCGCGGACGACATCGAGTTCATTCCACATAGACAAACTCGTTCAGGTTGAACAGCGCGCGGCAGAATTCATTGAGCGGCGATTGTTTCAGGAACGCGCGGGCCAGTTCCAGTTCCTTCGCCGTCGGCGGGCGGCCCAGGGCGAGGCGGTAGGCCAGCGCCACCCGTTCGTCGGCGGACGGGCATTCCTTCTCCAATCGCGCGGCGGTGAGCCGGGCCGCCGTGGTGACCTCGTCGGCGTTGAGCAGGGTGAGCGATTGCGGCGCGGTGGTGCTGCGCTCGCGCGAGGGGCAGCTCAAGTTGCTGTCCGGCGCGTCGAAGACTTCGAGGAACGGGAAGCGCAGGTTGCGCCGCGCGAAGATGTAGATGCTGCGGCGCGAATACTCGCTCACGCGGTCGTTCTGCGGCCAGCCGCCCTTTGCGCCGGCGAACAGTTCCTTCGGCACCGGCGGGAAGACGCCCGGCCCGCCCATCTGCAAATTCAACTGCCCGCTGATGGCGAGCAGGCTGTCGCGGATGACCTCGCCTTCGAGGCGCAGGCGGTTCATATGCGAGAGGAGAGTGTTGGCGGGATCAATTGAACTCGGAACGCGGAGCGCGGAACGCGGAGCAGTGGCGGAAGTTTCCGCGTTCCGCGTTCCGTGTTCCGCGTTTGAAGTTTGTTGATACGTCGCCGACATCAGCATCAACTTGTGCATCTGCTTCACGCTCCAGCCGCGCGCGATGAACTCGCTGGCCAGCCAGTCGAGCAGTTCGGGATGCGACGGCTTCGCGCCGTGCGTGCCGAACTCGCTCGGCGTCGCGACGAGGCCGCGTCCGAAATGGTGCTGCCAGATGCGGTTGACCATCACGCGCGCGGTCAGCGGGTTCGCGGGTGAGGCAATCCAGTCCGCGAGCGCGGCGCGGCTGGGGAGCGCGGGCGTCCCGCCCGCCGTTTCCGGCGTCTCGCCGGAAACATTCCGCAGCCCGATGACCGCCTCGTTCGATGAATTCTGCGGAGACGCCGGCCGGTCGGCGGGACGCCGACCGGAGCGACCGAGACGGTCGCGCTCCCCAGACAACACCGTCGGAAACGCCGCCGCCACTTCGTCGCCGGGCTGGCTGTATTCGCCGCGATGCAGCAGGAACGTTTTCGCGGGCGGGCCGTCGGCGCTCGCGAGTGCCATCGCCTTCGGCAACGTCGGCGGCTTGGGCAGCTTCTTCACGGCCTCCAACAACTCGATCCGCCGTGACTTCGCCTCGCCGCTGAAGGCGGCGGCCAGTTCCTTCTCCGACACGGTCGCCTTGTCCGCCGTTTCGAGGACGAGATTGGCCTGCTCGGCGTCGCGTTTCTCCGGCGGGGTGCGGTGCGCGACCTGCGCCTCGGGCGAGAGCTTGTCCACTTTGCGCTGGAAAATCTTCTCCCGCACCGGCGCTTCGAGCGCGGCGAGTTCGCGCACCGTTGGATGCTCGCTGAATTTCTTCATCGCCACTTCATAGGTGGCGCGGGCCTCGGCAGTCGGAATCGGCTGCTCGCGCTGAAACTTCGCGGGCGTGAAGAAAGCCTGCAAGCCGTAGTAGTCGCGCTGCGAGAGCGGCTCGAACTTGTGGTCGTGGCAGCGCGCGCAGCCCATCGTCAGGCCGAGGAACGCAAGCGCGGCAGTGTCGGTCATGTCGTTGAGCGTGTTGTGGCGGCGCTGCACCTGGTCGGAGCTGTCCACCATGTCGGGGCCGAGGAGGTTGAAGCCGGTGGCGACCAGGAGTTCCGGGTTTTGAGTTTTGAGTTTTGGGTTGGCGAAAAGTTCGTCGCCGGCGAGCTGTTCGCGGATGAAACGGTCGTAGGGCTTGTCGTCGTTGAACGCTTTGATGACGTAGTCACGGTAGCGCCACGAGTGCGGGCGGGTGGCGTCGTGCTCGAAACCGTCGGTCTCCGCGAAGCGCGCGAGGTCGAGCCAGTGGCGGCCCCAGCGTTCGCCGTAGTGCGGCGAAGCGAGGAGGCGATCAATGAGTGCTTCGATGGCTTGGCTCTCACTTTCTTGCTTTCCCGCTTTCCCACTTTCTCCGCCAGCCGGTGGGAAAGTGGGAGAGTGAGCCGGTGAGAACTGGCGCACGAACGCTTCCACCTCCGCCGGCGTCGGCGGCAGGCCGATGAGATCGAGTGTGATCCGGCGGATGAGCGTGCGCGGATCGGCGGGCGGCGCGGGCTGAAGGCCAGCGGCCTCAAGCTTCGCGAGGATGAACTGGTCGATTGAATTGCGATTTGCGAATTGCGAATTACGAATGACCGGCGGTGTTGGCCGTTGGATGGGTTGAAAGGCCCAGTGCCTCCGGTCGGCCTCGGCGATGGTGAACTCACCGCGGGACTTCGCCGTCGCATGAGTCGCACCCTTGTTCAACGCCCGTCCGTAGGGCGTGCCCGCCTTCACCCATTCCACGATCCGCGCGATGGCGTCGTCGGAGAGCTTCGGCTCCTTGTGCGGCATATGCGGATCCTTTTCGTGCCGGAGGGATTGCACGAGCAAACTGTCCGCCGGTTTGCCCGGCACGATGGCCGCGCCCGTCTCGCCACCACGCATCAGCGCCTCGCGCGTTACAAGATCGAGGCCGCCCTTGGTCTTCTCGCCGCCGTGGCACTTCACGCAGTGCGTTTCCAAAAGCGTTAGTGCATCGCCGATCAGCGAAGGCGGCGAGCTTTCCACCGCCAGCGCAAAGGAGCCGCAGAAAGCAACCGCCGCCGCGAGCATGAGGAACCACCCCGCCCGCCCACCAGTGGAGCGGGTCGCCGACAAGTTTTTGCCGAGACGATTCATTGCAAGCTTACGGCCCGGAATCATGCCGGGTTTCCGGCCATGCGCCAGCCAGAATTTGGCCCCAGCACATGGCTGTTCTTGTTCATGGTGAGAATAACCTGGTGCCTTTGAAGAAGGTTTCTGCCAGGTTTGCCGTCGTCACACGTCATGAATCGCCGCCATTTTCTCAAGGCCACCGCCGCAGTTGCGGCGGTGGTGAACACGGGCTCTTTCACCACTCAATCCGCCGCTGCCGAAAGGGGCACATTGCCGGGTGCGGTGAGTTCCACCGCCTGCGACATATTCGTCTATGGCTCGACTCCGGGCGGCCTCGCGGCGGCCATCGAGGCGGCGCGGCGCGGCTGCAAAGTTGTCCTCGCCTGTCCGCAAAAACACCCCGGCGGCATGACGGCCAGCGGGCTGTCCACCACGGACGCAGTGCGGCCGGAACTGTTCGGCGGGCTGGTCGCGGAATTCATCGCCAAGGTGCGCGAGGAATACCGGCGCACGCTCGGTGAGGGTTCGCCGCAGTGGCAGTTCATCAAAGACGGCTGGTTTTACGAGCCGTCCGTGGCGGAGCGCGTCTTTGACCGGATGCTCGAAGCGGAGGCGGAGCGGTTGCAATTCTGGCGTGGCCATCATCTCGTCACTGCCACGGTGCGCGGCGACCGCGTGATGGAAGTTGAACTGGAAAAACCCACCGGCGAGCGCGTGCGGGTGACGGCGAAGACGTTCATTGACGGCACCTACGAAGGCGACCTCGCGGCGGCGGCCAGGGTGCCGTATCGCGTCGGGCGCGAGGGGCGCGACGAGCACGGCGAATCGCTGGCGGGCATCCACTACATGAACTGGCGGACGGGCCAGCAGATTCAGACGCCCGACACCGGCGAGCCGTCGCCGGCCATCCAGGCGTTTTGCGCGCGGTGCATTTTCACCACGGACAAGGAGAAGCTGGTTCCGTTCGCGAAGCCCGCGGCCTACGAGCAGCACTTGCCGGACTTGCTCCCGCTGCTGGATGATTTTGCCACGCGCCGCGTCACACAGCGCGGCCTCGGCACGCCGTTGCCGGGGCGGAAGTTCCAGTTGAACGGCTCGATTGACCAGCTCACGAGCCTGAACTGCCCCGGCGCGAGCTGGACGTGGCCGGAGGCGGCGCGGCACCACCGCGCGCGGCTGGAGAAATTCCACCTCGACCACGCGGCGAGCTACGCGTGGTTCCTGCAAAAAGAGCCGCGCGTGCCGGAGAAAATCCGCGCGCTGTGGAAGACCGCCGGGCTGCACCGCGATGAGTTCGCCGACCACGGGCACTGGCCGTGGCAAATCTATGTGCGCCAGGGACGCCGCATCGAGGGCCGCGCGCGCGTGACGCAGCACAACTTCACGGTGGACGCGAAGACGGGCCGCACGCCGCGCGTCGCGCAGGCCATCGCGATTGGCGAGCATTCGTTCGATGTGCATCCGTGCCATGACCGCCGCTACGCGGTGGAGGGTTTCATGGAAGGCGTGCTGTGGTATCCGAAGAAGGCGTTCGGCCCCGCGCAGCCGGGGCAGGTTGCCTATGGCGCGATGCTGCCGAAGAAGCTGAACAACCTCCTCGTGCCGGTCGCACTGTCGTCCACGCACCTCGCCATGAGCGTGCTGCGGATGGAGCCGCTGTGGATGACCACCGGGCAGATCGCCGGCCTTGCCGCCGCCGTGGCGAAGGACAAGCGCATGGACGTGGCGAATCTTGATCCCAACCCGCTGCCGCGCGAATTGAAAATCAAAGTGGAGCCGCACGGCTAGGCGGGCGTTGTTGGTTCGAGACCGGTTGACGTTCCGTCCGGCCATCAATTGGCTTGTAAATCCGTTTCCGACGGGCATCTTATGCTGGCTTTTCGCATGGCGGACAACAGCGCCCGAACAGCGGGAATTCACGCATGAACAATTTTCTTCGGTTGCTTTGCGCCGCCGCCCTTGTCGCGATGGCGGGCAGGCTGGCCGCCGCCGAGCCGGGCGCGAAACTCTGGGAGTTCACCACCGGCGCGCAGCCCGTCCAGTCCTCGGCGGCCCTTGGCGCGGACGGCACGATCTACATCGGCTCGGACAACGGGAAGCTCGCCGCCCTGCTCCCGTCCGGCGCGGTGAAATGGGAGTTCGCCGCCGGGGCCAACATCGTCGCCGCGCCCGCGCTCGGGCCGGACGGCACCATCTATTTCGGCTCGGTGGATCGGAACCTCTACGCCGTGAAGCCCGACGGCAAGGAGCGGTGGCGGTTCAAGGCCGGCGGCGGAATCGTCTCCTCGCCCGCCCTTGGCGCGGACGGCACGATTTACGTCGGCTCGGTCTTCAACCAACTGCTCGCCATCGCGCCGGACGGGCACCAGCGCTGGGAGTTTGCGGTCGGCGGCAATGTGATTTCCTCGCCCGCCGTCGGCGCGGACGGCACGATCTACGTCGGCGCGTTCAACGACAAGTTCTACGCCGTCACGCCCGCCGGGGAAAAGAAGTGGGACTTCACCGCCGGCGGCAAGATCAACTCCTCGCCCGCGCTCGGCCCCGATGGCGCGATTTACTTCGGCGCGTTCGACGGGCGGCTCTACGCGCTCAACGCCAACGGCACGCGCCGGTGGTTCTACGCCGCCAACGGCGCGATTCGCGGCTCGCCGGCCATCGGGCCGGACGGCACGATTTATGTCGGCTCCGACGACCGCAACCTTTACGCGATCAATCCCGACGGCAGCCAGAAGTGGTCTTTCGCCGCCGGCGAATGGATTCGCGGCACGCCCGCCGTCGCCGCCGACGGCACGGTATATTTCGGCTCCTACGACAAAAACTTTTACGCGCTCGATGCCACCGGCAAAAAACTCTGGGCCTTCGCCACGGGGGCCACCATTTCCTCCTCGCCCGCCATCGGCGTGAAGGAGGAGGTTTATTTCGGCTCGTGGGACGGCAAGTTCTACGCGCTCCAGGGCACCGCGCCGCTCGCGTCGGGCGGCTGGCCGAAATTCCGCGGCAACGCCGCACACACGGCGAAGGTGGGCGAGCAGCCCAGCCTCCGCGTCCTCGCCGTTGCCCCGCCGGTGGTGCCGCCGCCCGCCGCCGCCGGCCCCGCGCCGCTGCCGAAACCCACCGTCACCGTCACGGCACCGGACATTCAGAAGAGCCTCCTCAAGGTGGACATCATCGGGCGCGGGCGCGTCACGCCGCCGTTGAACGGCGAGATGCTCGAAGTCGGCAAGAGCTACACGCTGCGCGCCGAGCCGGAGAGAGAAAACCAGTTTCAAGGCTGGAGCGGCGGCGCGAGCGGCGACCGGCCGGATTTGAAATTCGTCATGCGCCCCAACCTCGTCCTACAGGCCAACTTCATCGGCAGCAGCGACCGGACGCCGCCCGCGATTGAAATCCTCGCGCCGCTGGACAATTCCCGCCTGCCGAACCCCGTCTTCCTCGTGCGCGGCACGGCGAAGGACAACGTCGGTGTCGCGCGCGTGCTCTATCATTTTGGCGACGGCGATTTCAAGGCCGCCGACGGCACGGCGAACTGGACCATCCGCCGCGCCGCCGTCCCCGGCACGAACACGGTTTTTGTGAAGTGCGTGGACATCGCAGGCAACGAGTCACCCACGATCACGCGCAGTTTCCAGTTCGTCGTCTTGAGCCATTTCAAGCTGGAGACGCAGGGCGCGGGCACCGTCACGCCGGAATATCGTGGCCGGATGCTCGAAGTCGGCAAGAGCTACACCCTCACCGCTGAACCGAAAAAGGATTACCTGTTCGCCGGCTGGACGGGCGGCTTCGAGTCCACCGAAGCGAAGCTGACCTTTCAGATGCGCTCGAACCTGACGTTGAAGGCGGTCTTCGTCCCGCTCCCGTTCCAGTCTGTGCAAGGCTCGTATCGCGGCCTCTTCTTCGAGACCAACGGCGTCGCGCCGGAAAGCTCCGGCTTCTTCACCCTCACCGTCAACCCGCTCGGCGCGTTCACCGGCAGCTTCCAGTTTGCCGGCACCGGCTATCCGCTCAACGGCCAGTTCGACACCAGCGGCGCGGCCCAGCAGTTTTTCAACCGGCGCGGCAAGAGCCAGCTCACGCTCGATCTGCGCCTCGACCTCAAGAACGGCAGCGATCAAATCAGCGGCCAGGTCAGCGACGGCGCGATCATCGCCACCTTCCTCGGCGACCGCGACGTCTTCGATGCCAAGGCACGCCCGGCCCCGCAGGCGGGCCGTTACACGCTGATCATTCCCGGCTTCACGAACTCCGCCGCCAGCCCCGGCGGCGACGGCTTCGGCAGCGTGAGCGTGGACGCGAGCGGCACCGTGAAGTTCACCGGCGAACTGGCCGACGGCACGGACGTTTCCCAGCAGGCCACGCTTTCGCGCGACGGCGTATGGCCGTTCTACGCGCCGCTCTACGGCGGCAGGGGCGTGCTGCTCGGCTGGATCAAGTTTCCGAACAACGGCCCCGGCGAACTCTTCGGCAAGCTCAACTGGATCAAGCCCGCCGCGCCGCACGACAAGCTTTATCCCGGCGGCTTTGCCCGCACCGTGTCCGTGTTCGGCTCGCACTACGCCCCGCCGGCGGGCGGACGGCCCGCCGATCTGGTCGAGGGCATCAGCGGCGTCGTGCGCGGCGGCAGCCTGGGGGAGATGCTCCTTCCGGCGGATCAGGTGAAAGTCACCTTCAACCCCGCCACCGGCCTGATGAACGGCAGCTTCGTGCATCCGCTGACCCGCAAGAGCGTGCCGTTCAAGGGCGCCTATGTGCAGCGGCAGAACTGGCGTTCCGGCTACTACCTCCTCGCTGGCGAAAGCGGCTGCATCTTCTTCGGCCCGACGCCGTGAGGGTAGGGACGACCTGCTGGTCGTCCTCACATTTTGGACGCGCGGCAGCGCATCCCTTGCCTCCTCACCGGTGCAGCGCACCGATCAGTTCATTCACCTTGTCCAGCAACTGCTGCATCTCCCCTTGCGTGGGCGGATCGCTGATGACGAGGTTCAAATCGCCCACGCCGTTCACGTTGTTCGCCGTGCCATCAATCGCGTCGGCAAGCTGCTGGTTGCTCACCTCGCCCGGTTCACCTTGCGGGCCGGGTTCCCCTTGCGGCCCTTGCGGCCCGCCCGGATCACCCGCCGGGCCTTGCGGGCCGTCCGGCCCCGGATCGCCTTGCGGCCCCGGTGGCCCGCCGGGATCGCCGGGCGCTCCCGGTTCCCCCGGCAAGCCCTGTGGCCCCGGCAAACCTTGCGGGCCGGTTGCGCCCTGCGGCCCCGCCGGCCCCGGCGGGCCGGGCACGCCGCCGCCGCCCGCATCAATCAATGTTTTCAGCCCGGTGAACTGCCCGCGCAGTTCCGCCGCCTCGATCAGCGCGCCATCACGGGGAAGTTGTGGGTCGTAGGGCATTTCTCCGAAAGGTTGAAGGTTGACAGTTGAAGGTTGAAGGAAAGGCCCGCGCGCCCCGCGTCATTCGCGCCCGCCCTTTTTCATCCTTCATCCTTCATATCTCATCCCTGGGCATCACGGGATGACGATGGATTCCGTCCCGCTCGGCTGCGCCTCGCCCGCGTCGTTCGCGGCAATCACATAGATTTGCAGCGTCTGCCCGCCGGGCAATCCCTCCAGCGTCACTTCGCGGTCATGCACCATCGCCCGTTGCACAAAGTCCGGATCCACCGTGAGCACCTTGCCAAAGACCCGGTAGCGCGTCGCCCGCGGCGCGCGCGGCCACGTCACAATGACCTTGCCCGCCGTGCCCGCCGTGAGCGTGACCGCCGCCACGATCTCCGGCGTGTCCGGGTCGCTCGGCATCGAGAGGCCGAAGGCGTGCCAGCGCCCGTCATCGTCGGCCAGCAGCGTGCCGAGTTCCTCGATGAGTCCCCGCGCGCGTTTCCGCAGGCCCTTGAGCGCGGTGTCGCGCGCCTGCTTTTTGGTCGTCTGGTTGTTTTCCGCCGTGCCGACGCCCTGCCGGGCGTTGGACACCGCCTGGAACTTCGCGTCCGCCAATGCCGCCGTCACGCCCAGCGGCGCGTTCTCGTGCGCGGGCACGTTCGTGAAGTAAATCTTCAGCGACGCGCACAGGTTCATCCGCTTCTCCTGCGAATGCGGCACCGCCGTGGACTGGTCGGGCCAGCCCGTCGGCTCCCACGCCGTGCTGTAACGGTTGCCGAGGAACCGCACCAGCACGCCCCGCGCCGCGCCGAGAAAATCCTCGGCGACGGCGTCCGCCGTTTGCAGCGCCTCAAAGGCGTCCTGTCGGGCGTCCTTGGCCGTGCCGAACTCGGACTCGGCGTTGCGCAGCGCGGTGATGGCCGCGCGGATGACGGCCTCCTTGTTTTGCAGGATGCCGATGGTGGTCTCGTGGAGGTTGCAGCCGTCGGCGAGGTCTTCGCAGAGCGAGAGCAGGTCGTCTTGTTCGTCAGGGACAGGGTTTCCGGCCATGGTGTTTCCTTTCTTTTTGGGGTTGGTGTTTAGCGGCAAATCATATCTCGCGCCCGAATCGTAAAAGGCTTGTCCGTAATGGGGCATTGGTTGGCAAGGAGTCTGGAGTCAGCATTCAGGATTCAGGAGTGGTAGGGACGCGCTGCTGCGCGTCCGGGTCGCTTGGCAATGGGCTTGGAAAATATTTCGCCTTCGAGTTTTGAATCGCGGTGGTGCTCCACCCCTCACCCCGTCCCTCTCCCCTCCAAGGGGAGAGGGTGGCCGACAGGCCGGGTGAGGATGCGGCTTGCCAATGGCGCTCCCGCAAATTGCATGGCTCCTCCCGGCCCTCCCGACCGCGCTCGGAAAACATTTCTGACCCTTCCCGGACGGCCCGGCAGTGGTCAGCAAACATTTCCGACCCCTTGCCGGAAGCCGGACAGCACTCGGAAAAGATTGCTGACCACTGTCGGACGGCCCGGCAGAGGTCAGCAAATATTTCTGACCCCTTGCCGGAAGCCGGACAGTGCTCGGAAAACATTTCTGACCCCGGTCGGACGGCCCGGCAGTGGTCAGCAAACATTTCTGACCCCTTCCCGGCATCCCGCCCGGATGAAAACATTCAATTTCGGCCTGATTCGATGGAAAGCGAGAGTTCATCACGCGTGCGCCAGTTCGAGTTCCTCCGCGTCGGGCCGGATGGGGGTTTCCGGCAGGGACATTCCCGCCAGCAACGCCGCCGTCGCCGCCGGGCCGATGAGCTTTTGGAAACGCAGCACGAATTCCGCGCTGGGATGACGCTCATGGCTGATGATGAATTGCAGATGACGATCCGAGACGCCGAGTTTTTCGCCGAGTTCGGGGAGGCTCAACCCGGACTTTTCCCAATGCCGTCCGAGAGCCTGCCGGAACCGCCGCATATTCTCCACATCACCTGGCGCGTGTGTCATGGGGGATGATTTACCACAGGCGGGCGGAACTGCGCCACGAACAGGGTGTTCGTGAAATGCAGCGGGCGGTTTTGGCCACGGATGGACACGGATAGGCACGAATGGGGCTTGCGAAGGAGGCGGGGATTTGACAAAGTGCCAGCAATCCAAAAGAAAAGGAAACCATGAACCACAAGGAAACCATCTGGGCGTTCGACCTCGGCAAAGGTTCCATCGGCGAGGCGGTGCGGTGCGGGAATAATTTTCTGCATAAGGCATCGCTGCTGATACCCGCCGACTTCGCCGAAACCAAAACCGCCGCCGGTCGCCGCCGGATGTTCCGCACGCGGCAGGCGCACAAGGCGCGCGAGGCGTGGCTGGAGGAAGTCATGCGCGCGGCGGGCATTGAGCCGTTGCGGGGGCGGCGAGTGACATGGAACGAAAACGAAAAGAAATGGGACGTGACCCTTGGCGACCCGCGCTTGGAACGCGAATTCGCCGCTCCCGGCGATGACACCTGCTACACGAGTTGCCTGCTTCGCATCAAACTATTGCGCGGGGAGAAATTGGAGCCGTGGCAAATCTTCAAAGCATTGCATTCCGCGATTCAGCGGCGTGGCTACGACCCGGCGATTCCTTGGAAGACGCGCAAACAACGCCGCATCGAGAAGCCGGATGATGACGAAGGAAAAACTCTTACGCGGATGCAGGAGTTTGAAAAACATCTGGAGGGAATGTCTCCCGACAAGCCGAATTATCAATGGCCCTGTTACTTCGACGCTTGGAAAATGGGGCTGTGGAATCCCAGCCAGCCGAATGAATTGAAACTGCGGCAGGACTGCCACGCGCAATCCACGCGCGATCAGATTGTCCCGCGCAAGCTGGTGGATAAAGAGATTCGCGCGCTGGTGGATGCGGCGGCGAAGTTTCATCCCAAGCTCACGGGCAAGGCGGATTACCTCCTCTACGGCCCGCCGCAGAAGGCTTACGCCTCGTTTTATGCCGAAGAACGGAAACAGCATGGCCTGCGCGAAGGCGGCGCAAACGACTGGCAAGGCGTGCTCGGCCAGAAAATCCCGCGCTTTGACAACCGCATCATCGGCAAGTGCGTGCTCATTCCTCGCCTCAATGTCTGCAAAGTCCGCACCGATGAGAACGGCGACCTTCATAAGCAGTCGCGCGTGGTGGCGGAAGTCGTATTTCTGATGAAGCTCAAAAACATGAGGTTTTATCAGGCGGGCGGAGTGCGCGGGCTGACGGCAAAGGAGATTCAGGAAATTGTAAATGACCCGAAGCGCAGCAAACTCGGACTAAAGCCAACACAGTGGCGGAAATGGTGCATTAAGTTTGGCGGCCATCCATTGCCGGGCCAGCATGAGGAGGTGGCGGAACCGAGCTTTGGCGGGCGCAGCCGTTTTTGCCGTCCAGCCTTGGAAATTCTCAAGCGACTGATTCTGTCCGGCGATGCACCGTCTGTCGCCTACGAAAAAGAAATTGCGCGATTAAGCGGGAACACCGACCCGCTCAAAGGGCTGGTTAAGGACGATTTGAAATTCCTATTGAAGATGGGGAATACATGGGAGGGCATTTACATCCCGAATGAAAAACTGGACGCGCTGCAACGCGCAGATGGTGAGGCGGCGGAAAAAATCCGGGAACTCATCGGTTCGCAGAACGACCCGATTGTCCGGCACCGGTTGACATTGTTTGCGGAGCGGTTGGATAAATTGGCGGAAAAGTTCGGCCCGCCGGACTACGTGGCTTTGGAATTCGTGCGTCAGGATTTCATGGGCAGGAAGGCCAAGATTGAATACTTCAGCTTTCAGAAAAAGCGCGCCGAAGAGAGAACCAAAGCAAGGGAGAAGGCACAGACAGCAGGTGCCAGCGAGAAGTCTGGCGGACTCAAGATGGAATTGCTCGAAGCCCAAGGCGGCATCTGCCTCTACACCGGGGAATCGTTGGTTCCCACCGCCCTCGACGAATACGTGATTGACCACATTGTTCCGCGTGCCAAAGGCGGGCCGGATTCTGCGCTCAATTACGTGCTGACCACTCGCCGCACCAATGATGACAAGCTCGACCGCACGCCTTACGAGTGGCTTTCCACGACCAGCGGTTGGGATGCCTACGTGGAGCGCGTGAAGAAGCGCCTCACGACGCTACGGAACAAAAAAGTGCAACTGCTGACTTCCCCGGACGCGGAAACACTGGTCGAACGCTACACCGCCTTGGCGGAGACGGCGTGGATTTCCAAACTGGCGCAAACTATCATCGGTCTCCGCTTCGGCTGGCCCGGCGGCATCGTCAATGGTGAGCGGAAGGTCATCGTCGTCTCTGGCGGACTCACGGGCCGCGTCCGGCGTAAATACAAACTCAACGGCCTGCTCAACCCGGATGCCAAGACCGAGGAAGAGGCCGAGACGAAGAACCGCAATGACGACCGGCACCATGCGCTGGATGCCATGGTCATCAGTTTCATGCCCAACTGGGCGCGCAATGCCAAGTATTCCGGCTTCTTCCGTTTCCCCGATGAAGTGAACCGAGAATTATTCGCCAAGCACATTGCCGAGGTGATTCCGCAGAATGTTTGTTTTGAGAAGCCCACGCTCGCCGAGACGATTTACGGCGCGCGCATGGACTATGGCAAACAAGTCATCGTGCAACGGGCAGAGTTGGTGTCCTTGGCGATGAAGCCCATCGCGCCGGGCAAAACGGTTTTCGACCTGAAGTATGCGGGCAAGCAGGCGCAATCAATCCGCGATGCCGGGATAAAAACGCGACTGTCAGAATTCCTAACGACCAGACCGGATGAAAGTGCGTGGCGGAAGTTTTGTGCTGAAATTCACACCAAGCGCAAAGACGGCTCCGATGGCCCGCGCGTGGAATTCGTGACCGTGAATGTCGGCGAGCCGACGGAATACAAGGATTTGTCCAAGGATGGAACTGGCGCGTATCGGAAGGCGTTGAAGGGGCACAAGGGGCAGATTGTGTATTGGGATGAGAAGGGAAAACCGCGTGTGAGGCCAGTGTATGCGTTTGAATCGGAGACGAAAGTGAGGGACGAATTAAAAACAAATCCAAATGTTAAAAGTTTGGTAGGTTTCTTCAAAACGGGCTGCATGGTTAAGCTCGATAAACCTGTGTCGCACCACAAAACACCGCTCGTTGCTGGTAAATATACTTTGAACACGGTTCTCGCCGATGCACGAGCACGGGTTACTGATTCACGAGGGAAACAGTCCGAAAGAATTCCTTTAACAGATTTGTTAGCTGCTGGCTTTGCCCGCTCTGATTAAACCGCATGAGCAACTCCATTCTCCACGACTTGAAGCGCGGCGCGGGGCCGGGCCGGGGAGCGGGCATCCGTCAGGGCGGGCCAGAATTGTTTGAATCGGAGATTGGAGATTGGAAAGGGCAGGACATTAGGCGGAGCCGGGGGGCGGGTGCCAGCCAGTGCGGGGCGGAATCGCTGGGATTGGAGATTGGAGATTGGAGATGGCCGGGCGCGAGGCGGCGGCAGGGGTTTGGAGTCGAGAAGGTTTGAGATTTGAGATTTGAGATTTGAAATGACGAAAGAGCCATGACTTACCAACGATTTGAGGACTTGCCGGTGTGGCAGGAGGCGATCCGGCTGGCGGAAAGAGTGTATGCGCTCACGGAGGATGCGGCGTTTCAAAAGCAATACAGCCTGCGGGATCAGTTGGAGCGGGCGGCGGTGTCGGTGTCGAACAACATCGCCGAGGGGTTCGAGCGGGGGACGACGAATGAGCTGCTGGCGTTCCTCTACATCGCGCGCGGCTCGGCGGGCGAGGTGCGTTCAATGCTCTGCCTGCTGGAGCGGATTGGGCGCTTCGGGCATTTGAAATCTGAAATCTCAAATTTGAAATCCAGCGCGGAATCGTGCTCGCGGCAGTTGCGGGCGTGGGCGGGGAATTTGCAGGATTCGCCCATCGAGGGGCAGCGGCGGCTGACGACGGCGGGGCGGCGGGAAACGGAGCAGCAGAAGAAGGCGGCGGCGTTCACCAAGATGCTGAAGGAGAAGTTCAAACCGGCTCCGTTTCCCAACCCGCCGAAGAAAGTGGAGGGGCAGGGGAATGGGTGAGAGGGATTTCAAATTTGAGATTTCAGATTTCAAATCACTATGAGCTATCACATTTTGCACGTCCTAAAGCACGGCGCGGTGCTGGGGAAGGACCGGGGCTTCCTCGTGTGCCAGGGCGAGGATGGTTCGGAGGGGCGGATTCCTCATGCCGACGTGCGCGCAGTCATCATCGCGGCGCGCGGGGTCACGCTCACGTCGAACTTTATTTCCGCCGTCTTGGAAACGGACGGCATCATCCTGCACTGTAATGAAAGCTACCAGCCGTGCGGTATCACCGCGCCGCTCGCGCGGATTGTGGACACGCAGGCTTATTTCCATCAGGCCGAAAGACCGAAGCGGCTCAATGCACGACTCTGGCAGGAGTTGATTCGCGGGAAAACACGCAATCAGCAACGGGTGTTGGCGCGGCGGAACATTTCCTCGGCGCATCTGGAACTCGCCCTGAAGCAGGACACGTTTGACGAGGGCAACTGTGCGCGGCGTTACTGGCAGTTGTTTTTTCCGGCCATCGGCTGGGCAACTTCGTCCCGCGACCGCAGGGAGGAAACGGCCCCGAACCAGATGCTCAACTACGGTTACGCGGTGCTGGCGGCGTTGTGCCATCGCAGTTTGATAGTTCACGGCCTGTCACCGCTCCTGGGCGTGAAGCACGTGGCGCGGTTTCACTCGGATGCGCTGGTGTATGATTTGATGGAGCCGTTTCGCCCGGTGGTGGACTTGATGCTGGCCGAATTCATGGTGGGCGCGGACATCAGCATGAAGGCGTGGTGCAAGAAAGTGGGAAATGATTTGCGGGAAATGCGGGTGATGCACGAACGGTTCAGCTTGAAATTGATGGACGCGATTGATGCCTCGGCAAACTCGCTGGCGCGGAGTTATTCCGTCAAGTCGGCGGAACCTTTTTGGGTGCCGGAACTGGAGTAGGAACAGCCGGCGTTTATGCGCCTTGAGAAACAAAGTCCGTATCGCATGGGCTGGATACTTGCCATGTTTGATTTGCCGGTGATGACCGACGAGGAGCGACGCACGGCCTCGCGGTTCCGAAAGGATTTGCTGGATAACGGCTATCTGATGATTCAGTTCTCCGTATATGCGCGCCCGTGCGTGACGCATGAGCAGATGGAGGGACACGTCGCCCGGATGAAACCCATGATTCCCGCCGCTGGAAATGTGCGGCTGATGTTCATGACGGACGAGCAGTGGAAGAAAAGTTTCACCATCATCGGGCCGAACTACCGGCAGGGGTCGCGGGAGATTGACCCCGACATCCCGAAGCAAGTGGACTTCTGGGAATAAAAGAAAATGGCGTTGAAACGTGCTAGGCAGTGGTTTCAACGCCACAATATCAGTTAAGACTTCTCCCCCCGGAGAGGTAGCATTAACTACGGCAACTCTACATCCTGCAACCCCTTCTGTCGAACCTATTCTAACACGCCTCTCCGGGGGGAGAAGTCAAAACGGAATCTCTGTGCAGAAAATGTCACACGCGATTCTAACACGCCTCTCCGGGGGGAGAAGTCAAAACCTTGAAGCGCGTGCCGAGCGCGGTGATTTCATTCTAACACGCCTCTCCGGGGGG
>JACRJY010000204.1 GCA_016235585.1 Verrucomicrobiota bacterium
CTCCCTCTCCCCTGGGGAGAGGGCCGGGGTGAGGGGGAAAGCGACGTGTGACATGGCGGACTATTCAGTGGTTGAACAAAAACTCCCGGCTGCTCAGGAGGCTCCAGAAAATGTCCTCGACGGCGGCGCGGCGGTCGTTTTCAGGCGCGGCGGCGAGAGCTTTGGCCATTTTAGTTTTCTCGGCGGTGGTCGGCAGGCGGTTGACCGTGAGCAGGTAGGTTTCCTCGACGAGTTGTTCATCGGGGAGTCTCTTCGCGAGCAACGTGTCAATGCGGTTGCCCTTTTTCGCGAGCTTGTCGTTGAGCGTCTCGCCGTTGGCGATGTGGAGCGCCTGGGCCATGCTCGGTTCGCTCGTGCGCTCGCACTCGCAGGTGTTCACGCGCTCGGGGCGGCCAAAACTTTTCAGGAAGTAGGACGCCACGTTCGAGTCGGGCAGTTGCAACGCGCGGAAGCCCTCGGGATACATCCGGCCCAGGCCGCGGTTGGCGTTGCGCGCGTCGATGCGGAACTGGCTCGGCACGCCGGTCGCCGCGGCGAAGGCGTCGAGCAGCACCTCGGCCTTGAGGCGGCGCGGGTAGAAGCGCGCGTAGTAGCGCGAGTCGTCCCGGTTCTCCGGCAGCGCGACGCTCGAACGCTGATACGCCTCGCTCTGGAGAATCGCGCGCATCAGCGTCTTGAGGTCGAACTGGTTCTTCACCAGAAACTCCGACGCGGCGGTGAACAGCTTCTCGTTGCTCGCCGGGTTTGTGACGCGGATGTCGTCCACGGCCTCGACCAGGCCGACGCCGAAAAAGTTCGCCCACACGCGGTTCACGATGGTCTTGGTGAAGTGGTCGTTCTGCGGCGACGTGAGCCACGCGGCAAGCGGCACGCGGCGGTCTTCCTTCGCGGTGAGCGAAATCGGCGCGGCGTCGAGCGGCTTGGGCGCCTGCGGCCGGCCGGTGAGCGGCTGCACGAGGTCGCCCTCGGTGGCGGCGAAAATCACGCGCTCGTCGGCCGCCACGCCGTTCTTGGCGCGCGTGCGGGCGAAGAGGTTGGCGAAGCCGAAATACTCGTCGTTGGTCCACTTCTCCATCGGATGGTTGTGGCACTTGGCGCACGCGACGGAGAAGCCGAGGAACGCCATCGAGACCGTCTCGGCGGTGCGTGTCGGCTCGTCGTGGAGGATGAAGAAGTTGCCCGCGCCGTTGTCGAGCGTGCTGCCGGTGGCGGTGATGAGGTCGCGCACAAACCGGTCCCACGGCGTGTTGGCGGCGACGTTTTTGCGAATCCAGTTGTAGTAGGCCCACATCGCGGTGGGCGGGAGCTTGTCGCTGTTGACGAGCAACAGGTCGCTCCACTTGTAGCTCCAGTAGTCCGTGAACTCGGGCCGCGCGAGGAGCGACTCGATGAGCGCGTCGCGCTTGCGTGGCGACTTGTCGGCGAGGAACGCGCGCGTCTCCCCGGGCGACGGCAGCGTGCCCGTGGTGTCGAGGAAAGCGCGGCGGAGGAAATCGCCGTCATCACTGCGCGGCGAGGGCGGGAGGTTCAGTTCGCGCAGCTTTTCCATCACCAGGTCATCAATGAAATTGCGGCGCGGCGCCTTGGTGAAAAGTTTCGCGTCCACCTTGTTCGCGTAGGGCGACGTGACGGTGACGATGGCGAGCTGGCTCAAATACCACGCGCTCACGGCGGTTTCGCCATGGCCCGCGACGGTGACGCGGCCAAAATCGTCCACGGTGGCGACGGTGCCGTTGGCGGCGTTGAACTTCGCCCAGCGCGTGACGTCTTCGGAATGGCCGTCGCTGAAATGTGCGCGCACGGAAATCTGCTGCGTGTCGCCGGGCTTCACGAGCACCTGCGGCGGGAAAACTTCGAGCCGCGTGATGCGCGGGTCGTCCGGGCGCGGGCCGGGCGCGCCGGCGGCAATCCATTCGAGCAGCACGCGATACTCGAACGAGCCGGTCTTGAACCGCTCGCCGCCCTTGTGCGGGACGGACGCGCTGCCCTTGAGCAGAAGCAGGCTGCGCGCGGGGTCGGGGAGCGTCACGCGCCGGCTCATCGCGCCGCGCGTGAGGATGGAGTGGTCGCCGTCGTCGTCCCAGCCGCGGAGTGACAGGCGGAAACCGTTCTGTCCCGCCGCCGCGCCGTGGCACGCGCCCATGTTGCAGCTCGCCTTGGTGAGCGCCGGCTGCACGTTGTTGCGGAAGCTCCATTCGAACGGCGCGTCCACCTTCGCGACCGTGACCTTCGTGGAAACGCTCTGCCCGCCGACCTTTGCCGAGATGGTCGCCGCGCCGTTGCCGACGGGAACGACCGTCGCGCCGTCAACGCGCGCAACCTTCGGATTGCTGCTGGTGAACTCGACCGCGTTGGTGATCTGCCCGGTGAAATGCGTGCCGTTGAATTTCTGCACGAGCAAACTCTGCCGCGCCTCGGAACCGGTGAGGGAAATTTCCTTGGGCAGGAGGACGACGGAGTCCTTTGCGAAGGTGCCGGCGGCGAAACCGATGAGCAGCAGGGGGAACAGGGAAACGATTCGTGTGCGCATTCGGAGATCAGGCAAAGAGTTCCTTGATCGGCTGCGTCCCGAAATCCACGAGCGGGAACGGGCGGCCGGCGGGGCCGGGCAGGTGCGTGTCGAGGTCGAGGCCGAGGCTCTCGTAAATCGTGGCGACGACCGTCGCGGGATTCACCGGGCGCTCGGCGGGATAGGCGCCGATTTCATCGGACTTGCCGATGGCGCGGCCGCCTTTCACGCCGCCGCCCGCAAAGCCCATGGTCCAGCAGTTCGGCCAGTGGTCGCGGCCGCCGGCGGGATTCACCTTCGGCGTGCGGCCGAACTCGGCGAGGTTGCAGACCATCGTGTCATCGAGCATCCCGCGTTGCGCGAGGTCTTCGAGGAGCGCGGTGTAACCCTGGTCATACATCGGGCAGATCAAGTCGCGCATGCCCTCGATGGACGTGAACGGCTTTGAGCCGTGGATGTCCCAGGTGATCTCGTTGAAAACGGTGATGAAGGTGTTGACGGTCACGAAGCGCACGCCCGCCTCGACGAGCCGCCGCGCGAGCAGGCAGCACTGGCCGAAGCGCGTCATGCCGTAACGCTCGCGGACTTTCAGCGGTTCCTTGGTGAGGTCGAAGGCCTCTCGCGCCTTCTGGCTCGTCATCACGCGGTAGGCGCCGGCGAAGTTCGCATCCATCAGTTTCGCGGACTCGCTCGCTTCGAAATTTTTCACCGCACCCTCAACGACTTCGCGCAGTTCCTTCCGTCGCTGCAAACGCGCCTCGCCGATTTCCTTCGGCGGGAGCAGGTCGGGCACTTTGAAATCCTTCACCGACGGATCGGCATTGAGCACGAACGGATCGTAGGTCTTGCCGAGGAAACCCGCGTCCTGACCGTGCGGCATATTGCCGCCGGTCGGCCCCATCGGCTCCGGCAGAATGACGTGGCCCGGCAGATCGGAGCGGCGGCCCTTGAGGAATTCCAGCGCGCTGCCCGCGTGCGGCGTGATGATGCCGCCAGTGAACAGCCGCCCGGTCTGCATCATCTGATGGCCGGTGTCGTGGACGGCGGCGGCGGAGTGATAGCACGAGCGGACGAGCGAGAACTTGTCCGCGAACTTCGCGTGCAGCGGGAGCAGTTCCGAAATCTGAAAGTCACCTTTCGTGCGGATCGGCTTGAACGGCCCGCGCACTTCACGCGGCGCGTCGGGCTTCATGTCGAACAGGTCGAGTTGCGAGGGCGCGCCGAGGTTGAAGATCATGATGCACGCGCGCTTGTCCTTGGACTTGTCCAGTTTGCCCGCGTCGGCGAGTGCCTGGTATTTCGCCATGGACAATCCAATCGCGCCCAGCGCGCCGACCTGGAGGAAGTCGCGCCGCGTGACCCCGTCGCACGTCGTGATCGAACCGCGTCCTGATATGCTCAACATAAAATGCCTTTCACTGGATGATCTGACGTGAAACTAGGCCCTGATATTGGCGATTGCCATAGAGAAAATTGCCAGTCGCGATGTAATATCCTACTGACGAATAAATTTTTGCCGCCGCGCTTGCGTCCAAATCCGCCGACGCAGAGAATTCATCCACACATGACGAACCGGACTCCCACGACACTCCCCTGCCCCGCCAGAAATTCTCCGGGCGCGTTGTGGACGGTTGTGGCGCTGCTCATGGCCGCGTGGTTCGACGCCAGCCCGCTCGCCGCCGCGCCCGTCAGTTTCAGCCGGGACATCGCGCCGATTTTCGCGAAGCAGTGCGTCGTCTGCCACGGGCCGGACAAATCCAAGGGCGATTACCGCCTGAACACCTTCGAGTCGGCGCTCAAGCCCGGCGCGAGCCACGCACCGCCCATCCTGCCCGGCAAACCCGCCGAGAGCGAACTGCTCCGCCTGCTCACCGCCGCCGATCCCGACGACCGCATGCCGCAAAAGGCCGACGCGCTGCCGCCGGCGCAAATCAAACTCATCGAGCGCTGGATCAAGGAAGGCGCGAAGTTCGACGGCTTGAACCCCAAAGCCCCGCTGGCCGCGCTGGCTGGCAAGATCACGCATCCCAAGCCGCCGGAAACCTACTCGCGCCCCGTGCCGATCACCGCGCTCGCTTTCAATCCCGCCGGCACCGAACTCGCGGCGAGCGGCTACCGCGAAATCACCATCTGGAGCGCGACCACCGGGAAATTGCTCCGTCGCCTCAAGGATTTGCCGCAACAGATCAGCTCGATGGCCTACAGCCCCGACGGCGCGCTGCTTGCCGCCGCCTGCGGTTCGCCCGGCGAGGCGGGCGAAGTGCGGCTGCTCAATCCCGCGAATGGAAAGAACGCCCGGCTCCTTGCCACGCTCGCCGACGCCGCGCTCGTCGTCCGCTTTTCGCCCGACGGCAAACGGCTCGCCGCCGGGGGCGCGGACAATGCCATCCGCGTGTTTGAAGTTTCCACCGGCAAGGAAGCCCTCGTCATCCAGCAGCACGCCGACTGGGTGATGGACCTGGCGTTCAGCCCCGACGGCGCGCGGCTCGCCTCGGCCAGCCGCGACCGCTCGGCGCGCATTTACGATGCGCGGACGGGCGAGTTCGCCGTGAGCTTTCTCGGTCACGACGCGCCGGTGCTCTGCGTCGCGTTCAACGAGGATGGCACCAAAGTGTTTTCCGCCGGGCGCGACCGGAAAATTGCCATCTGGAATCCCGCCACCGGCAAATCCGGCGACGACAAAAAGAAGACCGACATCACCGGCTTCGAGAGCGACATCCTCAAGCTCGCCTACGTCTCCGGGCACCTGTTCAGCACCGCCGCCGACGGCGCGGTGCGCGAGCACGACGCCGCAGACCGCCGCCTGCTCCGCACCCTCACCGGCCACCGGGACTGGGTGTATGCGCTGGCCGCGCACCCGCCGGGCAAACGGCTGGCGACCGGCAGCCACGACGGCGAAGTGCGGCTTTGGAACCTCGACACCGGCGAACCCCTGCTGCACTTCACCGCCGCGCCGGGATTGCTTACTGCCAAGAAGTCGAAGTGAACCGCGTCGTTCGGAAGGGCGAGCTACGCGAGTCCCAAACCTATTCCGAAGCTGCGTCGCAAGAAATGGGACTCGCGTAGCTCGTCCCTCCGAAAGCGATCAGACAAACGCCTGCTTCACCGGCTCGCCCATGTCGGTGATGGGCACGGGGCGGTCGCCGTCGCGGAGCACCTTCGAGGGGTTGATGCCGAGCGCGCTGTAGATCGTCGCGTGGGCGTCGGGGATGGAGATCGGGTCTTCGATGGGCAGCTTGCCGAGGTCGTCGGTCGTGCCGATGGCCTGGCCGAGCTTCAAGCCGCCGCCCGCGAGCGCGATGGTGAAGGCCTTCGCCCAGTGGCCGCGTCCGCCGCCGGCATCGAACTCCGGCGGGCGCCCGAACTCGCTCGCGACCACAACAAGCGTCTTGTCGAGCAGCTTGTTTTTTTCCAGATCGGTGATGAGCGCGAAGATCGCCTGATCCAGTTGCTGGATGAGGATGTGCTGGTTCTTCTGGCCCTGGTTGTGCGTGTCCCAGCCGGTGCCGTTCAGGAAATTGAGATTGAAGGAAACCTCGACGAAGCGGACGCCCGACTGCACGAGGCGGCGCGCGAGCAGGCAGCGCTGGCCGAATTCATCGCCGAATCCCTGGCGCAGCGACGACGGCTCGGCGGCGAGGTTGAACGCCTTCATGAAATCGCCGCTCGCCAGCGCGAAGCCCGACTGGATGGCATCATCGTAATCGCCGATGAGCTTGTCCGACGCGTGCCGCGCGCGGTAGCCGGTGCGCATCTTCTCCAGCATCACCTCGCGGTCGGACTGGCGCATGGTGGTGACGTGGGCCGGGCGCGTGAGGCCGGCGGGGCCTTTCTCGGTGTCGGTGAGATAGACGTAGTTGTATTTCGCGCCGAGGAAGCCGGGGCCGCGCATCGGGTTCGGATAGCCAATGAGCACGTAGGGCGGAATGCCGCTGCCGGCGCTGCCAAGCTGCTGCGCGGTGACGGAACCGAGCGACGGATACGTGATGGTGCCCGTGGGCCGGCGTCCGGTGTGGACGAAATTCGTCGCGGCGGCGTGCTCGTCAATGATGCCGTGGTTCACCGTGCGCAGCAGCACGAAGCGGTCGAGGATGCCGGCGGTGCGCTGGAGATGCTCGCACACCTGCACGTCGCGCACGGCGGTCTTGATGGCGGGATACGCGGAGCCGGCGACCTTCTTCACGGGGTCGCCGAGCTGCTTCGGGTCGAACGTGTCCACGTGCGCCATGCCGCCGGCGAGCCAGAGCATGATGCAATGCTCGGCCTTGCCCTTGATAAAGGATTTCTTCTCGGCGGCGAAAGCCAGCGGTGAGGTGCCCGCGAGGCCAAGTGCGGCGGCACCCATGCCGGCGCGGGCGAGAAACTGGCGGCGGTTTAATTCGTTCAGACTGGCGGTGTCATTCATAATCTATTCCTCAATACAATTCGGGCGTCCCTCTCGCTCCGTGCCAGAAGCGTGAGACTTCCACGGTTCGTTTCACATGATTCACCCGATACACGATCCGATAGTTGCCGTGAATCAACTCACGGGCACCGGAACCGCGAAACTCCGGCACCATCCGGCCAAGCTCCGGAAACTGCCGGAGCACTTTCGTCTTCTCAATCAACTCCCGGCCGTAGGACTCCGCCCGCTGCGGATTGTCGAAGGCGATGTAACGGACGGCGCCTTCCAAATCCTGAATCGCCCGTGGCGACAGGATTATCTGGTAGTCCATGACTTGAGGCGCGTCTCGACTTCCTCAATGGGCACGCCCTCGCCCCGGTCGAGTTGCTCGAAGCCCTCGCGAACGCCCGCGATGAACTCGATTTCGCGCGCAATGTCATGCAGCGTCGCGTCGCCGGGCATCCGGTTCACCAAGTCAATCACAGCTGCCTTATCTTGTTCGCTCATGTCGAAATAGTCGCGTGTGCGGTTCGTTTCTTCAACCCGGCAGTTACGGCACAAACACAAACTCCGGCGTGTTCACCAGCGCCCACAGCACATCTTCCATCCGCTCGCGCCAGTCGGCGCGCAGGCGCGGGGTCGGCTCGTCGCCTTGGCGGGTCTTGTTCTCGGCGGCGAGCTTGATGCCGGTGGCCTTGTCGTTCAGATGATTCGACCAGCTCACGAGCAGCGTCGCGTCGTATTCCTTCCTCAACGACTTGGGCGGCGCGGGCTGGACGCGGCCGGCGTAGCCTTGGTCGAGCTGTTTCAAGAACATCTCGCGCTCCTCCGCCGTCGGCGGGCGCGAGAGCATCCGCAGGAACAGGCGGTCAACGAGCGCCGGCAGCGGCTGCTCCTGCACGCACAGCTCCGTCACCGCCGCGTCGTCCGAGAGGCGCGTGATGCGGCCGTTGGCGAGGTCGCCGTTGGCAATCTGCGCGGGCTGGAGGACGTTGGGCGAATCGTTGCGCACGCTCACGGGACTTTGCCGCGAGTCGCGCCAGCCGAACATGCCGAGCAAATCCACGATGCCCTGCGCGCGGGGCATCGCGAGCGCGGGCCGGTCGCGGTCGTTGGCGAAGCCGGTGAACTCCCACGCGCGGCGCGGGTGGCCGAGGTTTTGAAAATCCTTCGCGGACTGCCGGTTGTCGTTGTCGAGCGTGAGCATCTCGGTGTTGAAGCCTTTTCCGACCGCGGCGAAGAGCGAGTCCACCGCCTGCTCGGCCGTGAGCCGGCGGCGCGCAGGCGAGGCGAAGAGGCGGTCCTTCGGCTCATCGGACTCGGGATTCGCGAGACCGGCTTCACGCTGGTAGGTGTGCGAGTTGAGGATGAGCCGCGCGACGTGCTTGAGGTCGTAGTTGTGCGCGACGAATTCGCGCACGAGCCATTCGAGCAGTTCGGGGTGCGACGCCTTGGCCGTCTCCCAGTCCTCCACCGGCTCCGCAAAACCCCAGCCGAGGTAGCGCTGCCACACGCGGTTCACGACGACCTTGGCGAAACGCGAGTTGCGCGGGTCGGTGATGTAGGCGGCAAGCTGCTCGCGATGGTCCTTCGCGTCGCGGACGACGCCCTCGGGCAGCGAGTCGCTCATCACCTTGGCGAACGGCCACGCGGGCTCGACCTTTTGGCCGGGGCGCAGCGTGACGTTCACGAGCGCGCCGATTTTGATTTTGGCGTTCGACGGAATGGAACTGCTCGTCGGCACTTCCTCCGGCTTGCGGTTCAACATCGCCGCCATGCTGAAAAGCTGGCCCTGTTTGAAGTCGTGATAGGGCGCGTCGTGGCAGCGGGCGCACTGGAGGTTCATGGCCATGAACGCCTGCGAGACGATGGTCGCGCGGTCGGCCATCGGCACGTCGTTCTGCGTCGCGAGGCTGAAGCCGCCGGGGCCGCCGCCGTAGATGCTGCCCTCCATCATCACCAGCTCGGTGGCGAAACGGTCCATCGGCTTGTTGTCGGTGAGCGACTCGTGAATCCAAAACCGAAACGGCCCGGTGTTGTTGAGCGTCGGCTTGAGGATGCCGGGATTCTCCGCCAGCACATCCTGCCAGTAACTTGTCCAGTGGTCGGCCCAGCCCGGCTCGGCGAGAAAACGCTCGATGGCCTTCGTGCGGCGGTCGGGGCCTTTGTCGGAAACAAATCTTTGAATCTGCGCCGGCGTCGGCGGCACCCCGACCGTGTCGAGCGCGAGCCGGCGGAGAAAGGCGTAATCATCCGTGAGCGGCGCGGGCTTCACTTTCGCGGCTTCGAGCTTCGCGCCGATGAACCTGTCCACCTCGTTATGCGCCGGCATCGCGGCGGAAACCTGTGGCACGACGGGTGCGGGAGTTTTCGCCACTTGCCGGCGCGCGAGTTCGTGGCGCGTGTCCCAGTATTTGTTTTCCTCGGCGGCGACGACGGCGCGGCGCTTCGCGTTTGCCGCCTCGGTGCGCGCGCGCTGCGCGTCGGCGTAGGCGAGCCAGCCTTCGTCGGTGTGCAGCACTTCGGCCTTGGGGGCGAGCAGTTGGTAAAGCCCATCTTTTCGGAGCCAGCTCACGGTCAGTTCGCCAATCTCCGGCCGGTAAGTTTTCCCGCCGACGAATGCTTCGAGCACGAACATCGTTTCGCGGCCGCTGGATTTCACGGTGAAGTTGGTCTCCACGTGGCCGGCGCGCAGGAAGCGCAGGCCGTCGGGCAGATTGGCGGGAATTGGATCCACCTCGTTGTGGCCGCCGCCACCGCCCTTGGGAAACGGATTCATCGCCACCTGTTTGCCGTCCACGAACAGCCGCGCCCCGCTGAACGAGCGCAACAGCAGCTTCTGCTCGCCGGCCGGGAGTTTCACTTTGCCCGCGAGACGCACGAGGAAGATTGGAGTGCGGTCGGTGCGGACACCTTTCGCGTTGTATTTCTGCGGCAGCCTGCCGAGGCCGAACGCCGGCTCCGTCCACGTCTCAACCGCCTCCGTCGCCGCGAAATTCCAAGTGTAACCCGGGAGACCCTCGATGATCTCCACGCGCACCGCATCCTTCGGCAGGTTCATTGCAAAGACCGGCGGCGCGGGCGGGATGAAATTGAAATGCTTCTTCACCTCGGACGCCGAGAGCGCCTTGCGGTAAATGGCCACCTCGTTGATCTGGCCGTTGAGCGTCGAGTCCAGCTTGCCGCCCATCGCGGAGCCGATCCACAGCTCGTCGTCGTCCACTACGGGCGCGGCGTCGGATTTGCCGCCCATGTCCCACGTGCCCTTCACGGCCTCGCCGTCCACGTAGCCGCGCAGGCTGTCGCCCTTGCCGAACGTGTAAGTGAGCACGAGATGATGCCAGCCCGATCCGGGCGCGAAGCCCGCGTCCGAACTCCACCGATGCCAGTGCGCGCTCGCGTCCTCCTTTTCGGCGGGCTTGTCCGCGTCGCGGAACAGAAACATCAGCCGCGCCTCCGCGCCGACGCCGTGGAGACGCATCGCGTAATTTTGATTCTGCGCCTTCTCGCCCTTCTCACCCGTGCGGCCCTTGCTGATCAGATAAACCATCTTGCCGCTCTTGAGTTCGTTGACCGACACCCAGGCCTCGAGCGTGAGGCTGTCGCCCTTCTTGAAATCCAGCGCGCTGTTGGCTCCGGGATCCTTCACCGTGATGTGCCCGGCCTTTTCACCGAACGCGGCGGACAAACCGTCGTTGCTGGCGAAATCGGGAAACAACTCCGGCTTCTGCCCCGGCACCGCGAGCTTCACACCACCCTCGACCGCGCCGTTGAGCGCGGCGGCGTCCTTGCCGGGGGCGAGGTTGGCGATGGTCGCGGCGTCGGAGTCGTTCAACCTCCAGTAAGCCACCGGCTTGTCGGCAAGCACGAGATCGGCGTAGCGGGATTTCTTCGCGGCGCTGGCGGCGAAAGGCAACGCAAGGGCAAACGCGAGGAGCGCGGTGAAAAGTTGGCGCGGCATAATCATGTGTTGGACGCGGTTCCGGTGTCGGTATTGAGCCGAGTATGGTGCAACAACCGCCGCCGGGCAATGGCTCTTTGGAGCTAAAGCCGCACCAGTCCGCGCTGAATCGCCGTGGTCGCGGCCTGCGTGCGATCCTGCACGCCGAGCTTGTCGAGGATGACCTTCACGTGGTTCTTCACCGTGTTCTCCGCCACGCCGAGGTCGTGGCCGATTTCCTTGTTGCTCCGGCCTTTCACGATGAGCGCCAGCACCTCGCGCTCGCGCACGGAAAGTTCCGGCATCGCCCGCCGCTGCGCGAGCCGCGCCGCGAGATCCGCCGGCAAACGATACGTGCCGCCATGCACCGCGCGGATGGTGGCGAGCAACGGCTTGCTGTCCGTGCTCTTGAGCAAATAACCGACGGCACCCGCCTCGAGTGCGCGATAAATGTCCTCGTCGGTGTCGAACGTGGTGAGCACGAGGATGCGCGCGTCGGGAAATTTCGCGCGGATGGCGGCGATGGTGTCCGCGCCGCTGCGGTCGGGCATCCGCAAGTCCATCAGCGTCACGTCGGGCCGGTGCTTCTCGAACTCGCGCACCGCCGCCGCGCCGCCCGCCGCCTCGGCCACCACTTCGAGGTCCGCCTGCGTTTCCAGCAAGCCGCGCAAGCCGATGCGCACGACCAGATGGTCGTCCACGAGCAGGAGCCGGATTTTGTTTCGCGCCATGGTCAGGCCGGACAAGTGACAATGACTTCTGTGCCGCGCCCGGGCTGCGAACTCAAGTCCACTTTCGCGCGAATCTGCTCCGCGCGCTCGCGGATGCCGCGCCAGCCGAAGTGGCCCCCGGGCGTCGGCGGCAAGCTTTGCGGGGAAAATCCCGCGCCGTCATCGGCCACGCGCAGGCGCACCCCGGCGGCATCGTAACGCAATTCGATCTCGATGTGTTTCGCGCCCGCGTGCTGCACGACATTGGTGAGGCACTCCTGGCCGATGCGCAGCAGGTTCATCTCGACCGCCTCCGGCAGGCCGCGCGGCGTCCCGCGCACGTCGCAACGCAGCTCAATGCCCGTGCCGGCGGTGATTTGCCGCGCGAGTTCGGGAAGCGCGGTGGCGAGGCTGCCGCGTTCCAGTTCCTGCGCGCGAAGATTCATCAGCGAGCGGCGAAATTCCTCCTGCCCGTGCCGCACCATCTGCTTGGCCGTCTCCAGCCGCCGCTGCGCCGGCTCCGCCTCGCGCGGCAACTGCTCGGCCAGCGCGTCAAGCTGAAAGCCGAGGCCGGAAAAACTTTGCGCCAGCGTGTCGTGCATTTCGCGCGCGACGCGCTGGCGCTCCTCGAGAATCGCCTCGCGCTCGACCTTGCTGCTGATGACTTCCGTCTGCTCCGCCACACGTCGTTGCAGCAGCGCCACCCACGCCAGCGCCACCGCCGCAAGCACGAGCAGGCTGACGGCGGCGACGGTCAGCCGTTGCGCCGTCCACCAGTTCGGCGCGCTGATGACCGCGATGTCCGCGGGCGAGCGCAGCAGCAGTTCAACCGTGCGCGGATTCGCGCGGAAGCCGGGGCTGCCGGTGGATTCTTCAACACGGCAGACGCCGGTGAGCCGCACCTGGCTGCCGCCGCGAAGTTCGAGCGGTGTGCGCGCGAGCCGGGCGTTGAACGCCGTGTCGCCCGCGCGCAACAGCAGCACGGACTCCGTCGGCGTCTGGAGGACTTCGAGCAACTGGGCGTCGAGCGTCACGAGGTCGGCGTCGTTGGCGCCCTTCAAAACCTCCTTCACCGTGGCGCGCAGCGGCGCTGGTTCTGATTCATTGCCGACCTTGCGAAACTCCGCGTCTTCGAGAAGCGCGCTGAAGGTTCCCATCGCGGGAAAACCCGCCACCTCCACGACATCGCCCGGCTGGACTCTCTGCAACTGCCGGGTCTGCACGTGCAGCCCGCGGCCCGCCTCGCGCAAAAACAACGCCTCGCCCGGACGCTGATGCGTGACCACGGCGCGAACAACGACGCGGTGCGGCGAAGCGCCGTCGGGATTGAAATTCAACAATTCCGCCGCCGTGCGAACCGGCGCGGAAAAGGGATCCTCCGGCGGAGGCTGTTCGACGCGAATGCTGGACAGGTCGTTGATGAAAACCTGCGGGGCGACGATCTGGCGTTTGTCGTTGATGTAGCCGGCAGCCAGACCGGTGACGCGCACCTGCGCATCCACCAGGCGCGGCAACGCGACTTCGGAGGAGGGGCGGAGGCGGACTTCCAGCTTGCGCGGGCCGAGCGCGAGCGTGACCGAGAACGCATTGGTTTCCACCGTCTCGACGGCGCGCACCACGCCGACGACCTCCACGCGCTGATAGTGGCAGCGCCCCGAAAGCAAATCGTCGTAGGTCGCGGGCACGGCGGGCGGCAGTTCGGCGCGGCCAAGCCGTTGCACGTTGCTGGTGTTGATGCCGGGCACGAACAAGCCGGCATAGGTCACGCCGCGCAGTTCGATTTTGTCGCCCGGGTTCAACGTGAACCCCGCCGGGCGGGCGCTGAAGAATGTCCCCCCCGTCTCGTCCTGGATGAACACCGTCCGCTGCCAGTCCACCGCCGTCACCACGGCGCGCAAATGCACTGGAACGCGCCTGGCCGCGTTGGTCGGCGCGAGGTGGCGCAGTTGCAGCGCGCTGGTGATTGCCGCTGGAACATCCGCCGGCTGCGCCAGCGCGCCTGCCGCCGCGAGCGCCAGCAGCCCGCCGCCGAGGCAGGCGTGAAACAGGGCGGTGATTGGAGAGCGTGCGCGCATCAAATGTCCGGCTCGGTGTTCAATGCCAGACGGGCGCGAAAATTGCCAGCCGGTTAAGTCGCTCCGCGCAAACGCGCGTCACGCGCCGTCGCGCCACGGCGTGAAGTTGTGCAGTTGCACGGCCACGCGGCGCGGTTGGTGATGGACGACCGTCACGCTGCCATATTCCACGTCGAACGCGGCCATCTTCGGCAGCGGCAGTTCGAGCAGGATCGCGAGCATCATGCGGATCACGCCGCCGTGGCACACAACCGCGATGTGCCGGCCCGCGCCCTCGTGCAGAATCCGCCGCACGCACGGCTCGATGCGCGCGCGATATTGCGCGGCGGATTCCGCGCCGGGGATGGCGGCCTTCTCCAGCTCGTGCAGCCAGTCGTGGGCGCTGGTTTGGAACTGCTCATGCACTTGCTGCCAGGTCAGGCCCGTCCACGCGCCGAAGTCCACCTCGCGCAAGTCCTCCAGCACCGTCGGGGCAAAGGGATATTGCGCGAGCAGCGGCGCGGCGGTCTGCTGCGCGCGTTTCATCGGGCTGGCGAAAATCGCGTCGAAGCGGACGGCGCGCAGATACTCCGCCGTCGTGCGCGCCTGCTCGTGGCCGAGCGGGGAAAGCTCCATGTCAATCCGCCCGCCAAAGACGCGGTGATAACGCTCCTCCACTTCGCCGTGCCGAATCAGATAAAGCCGTGTGGGCGTGTCCATGATGAAATGTGCCTTTGAAAAAATGCGGGCCGCCTCTCCTCACCATTCCCCTGTAGCGCAGGATGGCATCCTGCTGTTTCGCCGGTTGGCAACCGGCCTGACCGTGAAAATCCGCAGCCCTTCTCGCCCATCTCCCGCTGCGCCGACTGCCAGTCGGCGAAACAGCAGTTTGACAAACTGCGCTACGTTGTTGGCTCTGATCATCATGGCAACACGTCCCGATCAAATCACACCGTCGCCAGCGCGGCCTGTTGCGCGGCGAAGAGCTGTTGCAATCCCACCTTGCCGAGCTTGACCATTTCGGCGAGCTGCGCCTCGGTGAAGGTGGCCTCCTCACCGTTGCCCTGAAGTTCGATGAACTCGCCCGCGCCGGTCATCACGAGGTTCATGTCCACCGACGCCGCCACGTCCTCGGTGTAGCAGAGGTCGAGCATCCCCTGCCCTTCCACGATGCCGACGCTCACGGCGGCGACGGTGTTGGCGATGGGATTTTCAGCGAGCAGCTTTTGCGACATCAATTTCCGAATCGCCAGCGTGAACGCGACGAAGCTGCCGGTGATGGCCGCCGTGCGAGTGCCGCCGTCGGCCTGGAGCACGTCGCAATCCACCCAGACCGTGCGCGCGCCGAGCTTCTCCAAATCCACCGCCGCGCGCATGGCGCGGCCGATGAGCCGCTGGATTTCCGACGAACGCCCGTCAATTTTCCCCTTCGACGAATCGCGCGCCTTCCGTTGCAGCGTCGAGTAGGGCAGCATGGAATACTCGGCGGTGATCCAGCCGCCGGGGACTTTTTGATCCTTCATCCAGCGCGGCACGGTTTCCTCGATGGTCACGCCGCAGATGACGCGCGTGCTGCCCCACTCGATGAGCGTGGAGCCGGTGGCGTGCGGCGCGACGCCGTTGAGGAAGCGCAGCGGGCGCAGTTGATCCGCGCGGCGGCCATCGGCGCGCGGCGGGGGAGTTGTGGATGCAGATGCCATGCGCGTGAATGGTAGGAGGCGGCGCGCAGTGGGGCAACGGGAAATCTTTTGTGAATGGGTCAACTCGGCTTCACAACACCGGTTATCGGAGCAGTTCCACTGCCGAGTCCGGGTTCACCTTCCCCTGCCCTCTTTGACCGGCCAGTGCGCGGACTCCGTGCGCGCGGTCTTCATATACGCCTCGATCTTCTCCACGATTTCGGGATTTTTTCCGGCGACGTTGTTCGCCTCGCCGACATCGCCCTTCAAATCGTAAAGCTCCAGCGGCTCGCCAACCCCGTTCCGCACCGCCTTCCAGTCCCCCATGCGGACGGCCTGCTTGAAGGTCTTCTCGTGAAATTCCCAGTAAAGAAACTCGTGACCCTTCTGCGGCTTGCCGAGCAGCGCGGGCAGCATGGAAATGCCGTCCATGCCCTCCGGCGGGCTGACCTGCGCGAGCGCGGCCGCGGTCGGCAGGAAATCCCAGAAAGCCCACGGCTGGTCGCTCACGGAGCCGGCTTTGATTTTGCCGGGCCAGCGCGCAATCATCGGGACGCGGATGCCGCCCTCGTAGAGGTCGCGCTTGATGCCGCGCAACGGCCCGCCGCTCGCGAAGAACTTCGGATCGTTCCCGCCCTCCTGGTGCGGGCCGTTGTCGCTGGAGAAGAAGATGATGGTGTGCTCGTCCACTTTCCGGCGCTTGAGTTCATCGAGGAGCTTGCCCACGTCGGTGTCCAGCCGCGTGATCATCGCGGCCTTGTTCTTCTCCGGTTGCGGCCAGTTCTCGGCGGAATACGGCGCGTCGCCCGGCACCTCCATGCCGTTGCCGGATTTCCTCGCCAGCTCGTTGTTCGCGTGCGGGATGGTGTAGGCGAGATATAGAAAGAACGGGCGGAGCTGGTTGTCGAGCTGCGGATAATTGATGCGGACGAAATTCGTCGCGGCGATGGTGAACAAGTCATGCGAATACTGCCCGCGCTTGCCGCCTTCGTTTCCCGGCAGCGCCAGCTTGCCCTCGAAATTCCGCACCGGGTCGAAGCGCCAGAGATAATCGGGGAAATAATTGTGCGCGTGCGTCTGGTCGAGATAGCCGAACCACTGGTCGAAGCCCTTCTTCTGCGGCGTGCCGGTGGAATCTTCGAGGCCGAGACCCCATTTGCCGACCGCGCCGGTCTTGTAGCCGGTCTTCTTGAGCACCTCGGCGACGGTGACATCCTCCGGGCGCAGGGCGAGCTTGGCGTTGCCGCGAATCCACCCGTGCCCCGTGTGCCGGCCCGTCAGCAGCGCGCAGCGCGACGGCGCGCAGACGGTGCTGCCCGCGTAGCATTGCGTGAAGCGCATCCCCTCGGCGGCGAGCCGGTCCAGATTCGGCGTCTTGATCTTCTTCTGCCCGTAACAGCCGAGGTCACCATAACCAAGATCGTCGGCGAGGATGAAGATGATGCTGGGCCGGGCGGGAGCCGGTGGCGCGGGACGCGGGGCAACCGGCGCGGCGCGAAGATTCGCGCCAAAGCCGGACGCCGCGAAGGCGAGCAGGAACAAAATATTTTTCATGAGCACGATGCGGGCGGGGTTGTAACACCGTGCCGCATAAAATCGAGCCGCAATTTGAACCCGGATCAACCGGGGCGACGCATTGGCAGGATTCCAAAGCAATCAACGGAACCGCAGCGCATACAAATCTGCGTCCTTCATCGCGAAGCGCAGCCGCACGGTTTTGCCCGCGAGCGCACTGACATCTCCCCCGCCCTTCCACGTGACGGCGCGCTCCAGCGCGTCGCCGAAAATCGGCGGGCAGTCGGCCAGCGTGAAGCCGGGCAGCGGCTGCCCGCCCGCATTCTGCAACTCGACTTGAATGCCGCCGGCGGCGGACGTGGCAAAATTGAGCGTGAGTTTTCCGCCGGTGAAAGTGAACGGCTTCGTGACGAGTTCGCCGCCGCCCATCGGCGCGCGGACGGAAACGAAGCCGTCCAGCCGCAGTGTGTAGCGGCGCAGCGCGCTGCTGGTGCCGGTCCAGTAGCTCTCGCTGGCGTAGAGCGAGAGTTCGTCGGGCGCGCCTTCGAGCGCGGACTTCGTTTCGACGAGATGCCACGCGAGGTATTGCTGCCCGTAGTTCCACGTGCCCTCGCGCTCGATGCCGGGGCGGAGAAAAGCCTCGTTCCACCGCTTGAACTTCACGCCGTCGCGGCTGGCCATGAACAGCGCCTCGGTGATGGCGGTGCCGTAGCGTTCGTTTGCGCCCGCACGCCACTCGCGGTGCTCCAGCTCCGGCAGCGCCTTCATCGAGTCGTTCCAGCCACGCTCGACGTAGCGCGTCGGGAAGCCGAGCAGCAGGTGCGGTGCGCGGTGGTAGGGCTTCACCTGGTTCGTGTAGAGCGCCTCGGCGGGCGAATCCACATACTTCACGTCGGCGTGCGGATTCCAGTTGAGAAAATCCTTCGAAGTCGCGGTGCGGATGGCGCGGTAGCCGCCGGGTTTCCACTCCTTGTCCGTCGTCACGCCCGCCGTGAAGATGCGCCAGTAGGCGCGATACTCGCCTCGCGCGGCGTCCCAGAAGGCGAGGTTCTGCGAATCAAACGCGCCGAGCTTCGTGAGCACCGGCGCGTCGCTCATCGGCGACCAGTGAATGCCGTCCGGCGACTTGAAGGGCAGCAGCCCGTTGGGATTTGACGAGCGGACAAACGCCTTGTAGCACGCGTCCGGCGGCGCGGCGGGATTTTCATCCTTGAACACGGCGGGATGCCCGGCGTCCACGTTCAGCGCGCCGAGCTTGCCGCTGGCGATGACGATATTGTTCGCCTTCGCGCCGTTGAACTCATGCAGGCCCAGTTCCGGTTTGCGCCAGCGGATGCCGTCGTCGCTCTCCGCGTAGCAGCAGAAAAGCGGATGTGTGCCGGTGTCCACCTTGCCCTTCGTCACCGCGAGATGCCACGCCTTGTAATACATCCGGTAAAGGCCGCCGTCCTTGAAGATGCTGTGGTAGCCGCTGCCGCTGCCCTCCCACGGCGCGTCGTGAACGAGCACGATTTCCTTCAGCTCCGGATGGTGCAGGCGCAACTCCGCCTTCCCCGCGAGCCGCTCGATGAGGAAATCATCCACGAACAACTCGCGCCGCGAGCCGAGCGCGATGACTGCTGGCTTTTCGGCGGCGGCCAGTCGGCGCGGCACCAGCGGCAGGGCGAGCGCCGCCAGCGCACCTTGCCGGAGGAAGGCGCGCCGGGAAAAATCAGCGGAATGTTGCTTCCCCGCTACTGTCATTGGAGTGAATCGGAGCGCGGAGCCGCCCGGAGCGGCGGACTCCCTCTCCCCCATCGGATGGGGGAGAGGGCCGGGGTGAGGGGGCGTGTGGGTCGTCCTGGCCGGCCCAATAAAACCCGTCTGCCCACCCCTCACCCTGACCCTCTCCCCTTCCAAAGGGGAGAGGGAATCCACTTGGGAAAAGCCCGCGACCGTTGATTCCACTGATAACAACGGAGAATTGGAATGCTTCATCGTTGTTCCTCGCCGTTACGAAGCCTTGGCCGCGAACCGCAGCGAATACAAATCGGCGTCCTTCATCACGAAACGCAGCCGCACCGTTTTGCCCGCGAGCGCGCTGACATCCGAGCCGCCTTTCCACGCCGCCACGCGCGCCACGTCGTCGCCGATGGTTTCCTGCGCGTCGGCGAGCGCGAACCCCGGCAGCGGCTGGCCCGCCGCGTCCTGAATTTCCACGCGGATGCCGCCCGCCGCGCCGGTGGCGAAGTTGAGCACGAGTTCCCTGCCGGAAAACTTCAGCGGCTTCGTCAGCAGTTCGCCGCCGCGATACGGCGCGTTGACGGAGCTGAATCCGTCCGTCCGCAGCGTGTAGCGGACGAGGTGCGCGGTGGGCTGCGCGTAATGCGCCTGCTTGTAGAGCGACATCTCCGTGGCGCTCGTCGGCACCACGCCGAGCGCGGTGAGGCCGGCGCGCGAGGCCCAGTTGCCGGGGTCGGTGCCGGGCCGGATGAACGCCTCCATGAACGTGCGGTCATACCGCGTGCCGCCGCGGCTGCTCATCAGCACGGCCTCGGCGCAGTCGCTCACGTAACCTTTGCTCACGCCGAGCGCCGCCGACTGCGCGTCGGTCAAAACTTTGCGGCCCGGCAGGAAACGCATCGGGATGGCGATGTAAAGGTGCGGCGCGCGGAAGTAGGGATGCGTGGCGTTGGTGTAAAGATGCTCCGGCGGCGTGTCGCCGAAGGTCATGCGCTGCGGCTCGCTCCAGTTGAGAAAATCCTTCGACATCGCGCGGCTCACGGTGCGGTAGCCTTTGGGCTGCCACACGCGCTCGTCCACCGTGCCGCCGGTGAAGACGCGGAAGTAGAGCAGATAACTTTGTTCCGCCTCGGACCAGAACGCGACGTTCTGCGAATCAAACGCGCCCTTCCGGAAGACCGGCTCCTCCTGCAGCTTCCGCCAATGAATCCCGTCGCCGGACGCGAACGCCATCAGGCCGCTCTTGGCCGAACCGGACACGGCCTTGAACCGCTCGTCCGCCGGCACGCCGGGGCGCGTGTCGAGAAACGGGCTGAAGTTGTGCGAGAGCGGCGGCGTGCTGGCGAGCACGCAGTTGTTCTCGCGCGTGCCCTGCACCTCGAAGAGACCGAGACTCGGCTTCGTCCAGTTCACGCCGTCCCTGCTCTCGGCGTAGCACGTCGTCTCCTTGTTGGAATTGTCCCCTTTCACCTCTGGCGAGCCGCGATAATAAAGCCGATACGTGCCGCCGTCCTTGATGACCGTGACGTAGCCGCAGAACTGGCCTTCCCACGGGCGGTCATACTGGATGGCCACGCCCGCCGGACGCGGCTCGTGCAGTTTGAGCGCCACTCCGTCCAGTCGCTCGATGAGGAAATGGTCGGTAAAGAGTTCGAGGCGCGAGCCGAGGTTCGCGACGGACTCGCCTTGCGCCGCACTCGCCCGTGCGAGGGAAAAATCAGCAAGCGCGGCAGCCGCCCCGGACAGCGCGGCGGTTTTCAGGAACTCACGACGAGTGGGAATGAAGGATGAAGGCATCATGGCGGCTTGACGGCGGTTGTTGGTGATGACGGATGAAATTTCTAACAGCGCCAGCCGGGGAAGGCAAATTCATTCAAGCAGCGGATGGCATTCCCTCCTGCGAACAAAGGTGGGGGAATCTCCATTCGGCAGCGATTGCCGGAACCTAGCGCCCGGACTTGCCGTCCGGCGAATTCTTCGCCACGGGCTTTTCGCCCGCGCTCATGTCTTGCCGGATGACATCCAGCAGATCGAGCTGCTTCACGGCTTCCGCCGCCGCGAGCCGGGCGCTGTCCGGCGCACGGCCTCTCACCGGCGCGGCGCCGAGGTTGTCGCGGCGCTGGAGATACGCGGCGAGCGCGGCGTGGTAATCCGCGATCAGCCGGGCCAGCTCGGATGGCGCGTTCCATTGGAGGAACTGGAGCTGCTGCATCCGTTGCTGCACGAGCGGGCGCTGCTGGGCGAAATCCATCTGTGAAAAAAACTGCTGCAAAGGCAGTTCGCCGCGCTGGGGAAGATTGTTCGTCCCGGCGCGCCGTTCCACCGGCGAGCGGAGGATTTCATCCAGCCGTTGCAGCACGTCCGCCGTGCTCCAGCGCGAGTGCTGGTCGCGCCCGGTGAAGTTGACAAGCGTGATGGACCACCATTTCTCCACGTCGAGCGGGCTTTGGAAATGCGCCGCGAACGCCTGGAGGAAGGCGAGCTGCGGGTTGAGGTAGTTCGGCAGCCGCTGCAAGAAATCCTGCATCGCCGCGCGCCCGCCGGGCAGGTTCAAGAGGCTCGCCACGAACACCTGCGCGCTGCGGCGGTAGGTTTCCCACGCCGCGCCGTGAAGCTGCTCCTCGGCGGGAAGGTTGAGATCAGAGAAGGACAGCGCCGTCTCCCTGTTCAGCCGCAGCCGCGCCACGCGCAGCGCGTCCGGATGGCGGGTGGTGAAGCTGATCTGCGTGTTCAAGTTGAGGAGAAAGCTCGTGGGGTGCGTGTCGAGCAGCAGCGCGGCCAGCCCTTCGGAAAGCCAGAGCGGAAGCTCCGCCGAGCGGTCGGAGGAGTGGCGGTTGCTGATCTCCTGCAGCACCGTCTGCGCGAGCGCGCGCACGAGGCGGTTGGTCTCCACCTGGTCGGGCATCTCGATGCGGTATTGCCAGCCGTCGTGGTAACGGGTGTTTTGCAGGTGAACCTGCCCGTCCGTCTGCGACGCGGGCCGCAGCAGAATGAGGATTTTCCCGCGCCATTGATCCTTCATCCCGAACTCGCGCAGCACCGCCTCCTTGATGCGCTCACCGATGACGGCGGTCTGCGCCGGCTCCAGATCAATCTTGTCCGTCGGCGGCTTGGGCAGCGCCAGCGGCACGGACGGTGCGACGAAGGCCCCCGGCGGATTCGGCGAGGTGACGACGAACTGCCCGGTGCGGCTCTGCACCGAGGTGAACTGGCTGGTGGAAAAAACCTTCGTGCCCGCGCCCAAATGGAATGCACCCAGCCCGACCGCCGCCAGCCACATTCCAATGCGGACAACCAGCTTGCTTAATCGGAATGATGCAGTCGAAATGAGGAGCGCGACCGTCCCGGTCGCCCCCGTTGGCGTCTCGCCAACGGGTCTCCGGCGAATCCGCGCCCAACCCTCCGCAGCGTCCGTTCCGTGCGGGGAAGTTTTCGGCGGAACGCCGAAAACAGCGGGCGAGACGCCGCGCGCTCCCCATCGAATTACATCGTTCCGGCTCAAACGGCTTCTCATGGCGCAGACCCGTGGTCAGGTGGCCGCCGGCTTCGCGGGCTTGGCGGGCTTGACCTCCGTTTTCGCCGGAGCGCCCGGAGCGCCGCTGGCCGCCGGCTTCGCCTCGCCGCCGGTGGACGCGGGCGTTTCCTTCTTCGCGCCCGCCTTGTAGTTGTCGCTGCGGTAGTCGGTGATGTAGAAGCCGCTGCCCTTGAAAATCAGCCCGCCCCCCGCACCGATCACGCGCTTGACCTTGCCGCGCCCCCACTTCTTTTCCGCGCAGATTTCTTTCGGACACGTCTTGAGCGCGGCGTCGGCGATGGGCTGGAACTTGTCGAAGGTGCGCCCGCACTTTTCACAGGCGTATTCGTAGGTCGGCATGGTGGAAATAATTGATGGAGGCTTCCTCGCGAAGCTTCGCGGAAAATTTTCGCGCGCTGCCTACTTGACCGTGACGCCGGCGGCGCGCATTTCGGCCAGCGCCTTCTCCTCGTCGTCCGGCTTGATGTTCAACGCGCGGCAGCCCTTGCGCAGCACCGTGACGTTGAAGCCCTGCTTCTTGCAGTCCAGCGCGGTGAATTTCACCGTGTAGTCCGTGGCGAGGCCGACGATGGCGACCTCGCTGGCCTTGTTGTCCTTGAGATATTTCGCCAGGCCGGTGTCGCGCTTGAAGCCGTTGTCGAACAGCCCGCTGTAGCTGTCAATGTCGGGATCAATCCCCTTCTGAAACGTCTTTTGAATCTTGCCCGCGTCCAGCCCCTTCACGAACTCCGCTCCGGGACTGCCCTGCACGCAGTGATCGGGCCAGAGCAATTGCGAGCCGTCCTCCAGATCCACGCGGTCGCCCACTTTCTTGCCGGGATGCGTGGAGGCGAAGCTGCAATGGTTCTTCGGATGCCAGTCCTTCGTGGCGACGACAATCTTGTATTCGCCCAGGACGCTGTTGATGAACGGCACCACTTCGTCGCCCTTCGGCACGGCCAGCGCGCCGCCCGGTGCGAAGTCGTTCTGCACGTCCACAATGATCAACGCCTTGGTCTTGCTGCCAAATAGTCCCAACATAGTTTTGCTTTGCTGGGCACAGTTCAAACTCGTTCCTGCCGCTGGTCAACCCCCTTTTTATCCCGATTCCGCAATTGTGCCGCCGGGCGGCTTCCGCTAGCCTGCGGCCGGATTCCCGCCTCCGGCATTCTCACGTTGAAGGCGAAATCCCGGACACAGTCTAAAAAACACATGAAACTCAACGGCAAAACCACCACGACTCTGCTGTTCGCCGCCGGCCTTTGCGGGGCCGCGCTGCTCGCCTTCGCCGCCGAAAAGAAAGCACCGGGGAAAAATGCCGCCAAGAAAGCCGCGCGCAAGGGCGGCGCGGAGACCGCTCCCCTGCCCTCCCCCGTGAAGCAGCGCTGGGAACTCACCGACGCCAATCTCCACCGCGACTTTCCCGCGATGGCCCTCGATGCGAAGGGCAGTGCCTGGATCGCCTTCATCGAGCACGACGGCAAGGCCGATGTGTTGAAGCTCGCCCGCAAGACGCCCGGCGGAATCGAAACGGTGGCGACGCTCTCCGAGCCGGGCGTCGTGCATCAACCGGCGGTCACGGTCGGCGCGGACGGTGCGGTGTGGAATTTTTGGGGCCAGGTGGATGCACGCAATGTCGTGACGCTCCGCGCGCGGCGCTTCGCCGGCGGCAAGCTCGACGTCGCCACGACGCTTGCGGAATCCGCCGGCAGCGACACGTTCGCCGACGCGGGCACGGATCACGCGGGCCGCGTGTGGGTCGCGTGGCAGTCGTTGCGGCGCGGGCAGGGCGACATCTTCACGCGCTGGCTTGATCCGGAGTCCGGCAAGTGGTCGAAGGAGATCACCGTCAGCAAACCCGACGGCGGCAATTGGGAGCCGCGCCTCGCCTTCGACGGCAAGGACGGCGCGTGGATTGCCTTCGACTCCTCGCGCGGCGGCGAGTTTAATCTCTACCTCGCCCACGTCGGCCTCGATGGCCGCGTGAAGGAGCAGCCGCTCACGACCTCGCCCGAATACGAGGCGCGCGCGAGCATCGCGACGGCAAAGGACGGCAAGGGATTCTGGATTGCTGCCGAGCGCGGGCGCCGGCAGTGGGGCATGGAATTGCGCGGACACCTCGGCGAAACCGGCTTGAACGGCGAGAAGCGTTTTCTCCTCGGCCATTTCGACATCGCCTCGGGAAAGTTCACGGAGATGCCCGTCCCCGCCGACGGCAAACCCGCGCCGCGCCCCGCGCTTTCGGTGAATCTCCCGACCGTCACGACGGATGCGGACGGCAGCCCGTGGCTCGCGTGGCGCTACTACTTTCAGAATCGCTGGATGATTGCCGTGGCAAAATACGCCGCCGCAGCGAAGGCGTGGACGCAGCCGCTGGAAGTGCCGGACAGTTCGTTCGGCCAAGATCGCCGCTGCACGCTCGCGCGGAGCGGCGATAAAATGCTGCTCTGCTGGGCGAGCGACAAGCGCGAGACGAAGTTCGTGCTCGTCGCCGGAACCTACCTCGCGGAACTGGAGCCGAAATTTGCGCCGCACAAGGAACCCGCCGTGAAAGTGGCGATGCTGCCGGAGCCGGAGCCGTATCTGGCTTCGCCCTCGCCCGACCGCCCGCGCACCGAGCGGCACGAGTGGCGCGTCGGCGGCAAGACCTACCGGCTTTATTACGGCGACCTGCACCGGCACACGGACTTCTCAAACTGCCGCACCGGCCAGGACGGCTGCGTGCTCGAACATTTCCGCTACGCCTACGACATGGCCGCGCTGGATTTCCTCGGCACGAGCGACCACACGGACATCGTGAAGAAATACGACCCCTACGAATGGTGGCAGACCCAGCGGCTCGTGGACGTGTTCTTTGCGCCGGGGAAGTTCACCTCGCTCTACGCCTATGAGCGCGAGCAGAAATATCCTTGGGGTCATCGCAACGTTGTCTTCGCGCAGCGCGGCGGGCCAATCGTCTACATCAACCGCAAACTCTACGAGGCCTCGCAATGGAACGCGCTCTACTCCGTGCATCCCGGCGCCGACGACATCACGCCCATGGAGTTGTGGGACGTGCTCGCCAAATACGGCAAGCCGGTCGCGCTCATCAGCCACACCGGCGCGACGGGCATGGGCACCGACTGGGACAAATACGAGGGCATCGACGGCAAGTTCGAGAACACCGTGGAAATTTTCCAGGGCGCGCGCGTGAGCTACGAGGGCCTGGGCACACCGCAACCGACGGTTGGATTGCGCCAGAACGAACCTTACACGGCCAACACGCAGTCCAAGGCGGTGATTCCCCCGCCGCCCGCCGCGATCGGCGACTTTGGCGAGGAGCGCAACAACGGCGTTTATCAGCACGCGCTCGCGCGCGGGCACAAGCTCGGCGTGTTTGCCAGCTCGGATCACATCTCCACACACACTTCGTTCGGCGGCGTCTATGTGGAGAACTTCACGCGCGAGGGAATCATCGAGGGTTTCAAGGCGCGCCGCAGCATTGCGGCCACGGACAAGATTTTTGTCGAATTCAGTTGCGACGGGAAGCCGATGGGTTCGATTTGTTCGACGGGCGGCAAGCCGGAGTTGAAATTCGGCGTCAATGGCACCGCCGCCCTTTCACGCGTCACCCTTGTGCGTAACGAGGCAAACTACAAGGTCTGGGAGCCGGGCAAACGTGAATTCGAAGGCACCTTCACCGACGCCGCTCCGCTCGCCAGCGAGAACCGCTACTACCTCCGCGTCGAGCAGGCCGACGGCAACATGGCGTGGTCGTCGCCGGTGTGGGTGACGGTCAACAAGTGAGCGGTGGGCATCCATGGCTTGAGCCGATGAAAGCAACGTCTCCGTCCCGCTTGCGTGCGCTTGTTCTCGGAGGCGTGGTCTGCGTGTTCCTGGCGTCCCTCGCTTCTGCCGCGAAACAAAATCCCAACCAGCAGACCAAACAGGCCAAAGCTGATCTCGAAACGGCACAGGAAAAACTCCGCACCGCCCGCCAGCAGCTCGACAAGGCCCGCAAGGAATTCAGCAGCGCCCAGGCCGCCCTGCAAAAGGCCGGCGCGGACGTTCAGGGCGCGCGGGAATCCGCGATTCAGAAGGCCGGGCGGCGGTTCAACCTGCGCGAGGCGGCGGCGGCACGCGACCTCGCCGGCAGCCAGGTCAGTTCCACGCGCAACACACTGCTCGCCACGCTGAAAATGCGGGCCGACTACATCTCCGCCGTCGAGGCGGCGGAAATCGCGCGGGAGAAGCTTGGGCAAGTGCGCGAAGATTCATCCCTCACCGACGAACAGCGCGCCCGGCAAACCTCGGAACTCACCGCCGTGCTGCGCCGCCCCGCGGACTTGCAGACACAGGCGGAGGCCGGCGACGCGCCATGCCAGGAGGCGCAGCGCCATTCCCAGACCGCCGATCAGGAGCTCAAACGAATCATGGCCAGGGTGAACAAGGCCATCGCGGATGACCGGAACGTCAAGGCTGCGGAGGAAAATATGCGCGATGAAACCGACCGGCTCAACAAAGCCAGGGAGGCGCTGACAAGGGAGGAAAGGCAGTTTAATGCCGCGCAAAGCACCGTGAACCGCGAGCAGCAGCAGTATCAGCAGGCGCAGGCGCAGGAGAAAAAGAAGAAGAACAAGAAGTGACGGCTGGAGCGGCGACACTCCTGTCGCCCTCGTGATTCCATTCAGAAAAACCACGGCGACAAGAATGTCGCCCCTCCCAGGTGTGTTTCCCGAATAGACAATGGTGGAATTTCTCGGCTGGAATGTTTAAGCGTTTCGCCATTTAATCCCTTCGCTGTTCCCGAACGACTCGCGCGCGAAACGCAAAATGCCGCTCTGAATATGAAAAAACGAATTGTTGCCCTGCTCATCCTTGGCTTGGTCGCGTGGACGCTGTCTGCCGCCGCCGCCGAGCCGCTGCGCGTGTTCATCCGCGGTGGCAAGAAGACCCATCCGCCCGGCGCGCACGAGCACGAGCAGTTTCTTCGCGACTGGACCAAGCTCCTCACCGAGCGCGGCGCGCAGGTGGATGGCGCAATGGAGTTTCCGACCGCCGAGCAGCTCGCCAAGACCGATGTGCTCATCCTCCATTCGCAGGAGGGCGGCGAAATCCCCGCCGCCAGTCGCCCGGCGCTCGAAGCATTCCTCAAGCGCGGCGGTGGCGTCGTCGCAATCCACGCGGCGAACGTGGCGCTGAAAAGTTCCCCCGACGGCGCGGCGTATCTCAAGTCCGTCATCGGCGGCACGTGGGTCTGGGGCACGACCAAGTGGCTCGAAGGTCCGATGTCGCTTTACTTCGTGGACCGCACGCATCCGATCACGAGCGAGGCGGGCAATTACGACATTCGCGACGAGATTTACTACGACTTCGACATGTCGCCCGACGTGCGCGTGCTCGCCGCCGCCTACACGCCGAACACTTCTTCCGCCAAGAAGAATGATCAGCGCGGCCAGCCACAGAAAGGCAAGATCACCGTTTATGACATCCAGCCGCAGATCTGGACTTACGAGAAGGACAACTACCGCGCCTTCGCCCACATTCCCGGCCATCTCTACGAAAACTTTTCAAAGCCGCACTTCCGCGCCGTGCTCCTGCGCGGCATCGCGTGGGCCAGCAAGCGCGCGAATGTGGACGAGCTTTGCACCAAGGCCGAACTCGCCTCGCTCCGCTATCCCGAGGGCGGCACGCCGTCGCCGAAGGATTTGCCCGCCACGCTCGTGGTGCATCCCGAGTTCAAGGTGTCGCTCGTCGCGAGCGAGCCCCTCGTCAACAAAGTGATGAACATTGACTGGGATGCCGCCGGCCGGATGTGGGTCTGCGAAACGCCCGAGTATCCCGACGGCCGCTCGGTCAATCCGGGCACCGATTACGTCCAGCGCTGGCAGAAGGACAACAAGCTCACCGACGACGGGAAAAATTACGACCGCCCCGCCTACGACCGCATCAGCATTCTCACCTCGTCGAAGGGCGACGGCGTGATGGACAAGAAACAAATCTTCGCCGACTTCGCCCACGGCGTGCCCGGCGGGCTGGAGCGCGTCAGCAGCTTCGTGCTGCACAAGGACGGCGTCATCGCGAGCGCCGCGCCGCATGTGTGGCTCCTGCGCGACACGAATGGCGACGGCGTGTGCGACAAGGCCGAGCATCTCTACACGAACCTCGGCGACCGCGACACGCACGCTGTCCTCAACAATCTCCGCTGGGGTTTCGACGGCTGGATTTACGCGACGCACGGCTACAGCAGCTCGACCGACGTGACCAGCGGCGACGGCCAGAAACATTTCGGCGGCATCGGCTCCGGTGTCGTGCGCTTCAAACCCGACGGCTCCGCGTTCGAGCAACTTTCCTCCAAGGGCGGCAACACGTGGGGCCTCCAGATTTCGTGGGACAACGAAGTTTTCTGGACGCAGCCCACGAGCGGCGACCTGCTCATGCACACCGTGATGAGCGAGAACCAGCTCTCGCGCGCCGGCGTGCGCGGCCTCACCAGCTTCCGCGTCGCGAGCAAGAGCCTCGACACCTTCCCGCTGATTCCCTACGACCAGTTGCCCTACGTGCAGATTGACTGGGTGGGAAAATTCACCGCCGCCGCCGGTTGCGCGATTTACGACGGCGGCACGTGGCCCGCGAAATGGAACTACAGCTACTTCACCACCGAGCCGACCATCAACCTTGTCCACCACCAGTTCGTGAATGCCGACGGCGTCAGCTACGCCGCGCATCGCGAAGCCGGCCGCGAGACGACCGAGTTCATCGGTGGGAAAAATCTCTGGTTCCGTCCCATCGAAGTGCGCGTCGGCCCGGACGGCGCGCTCTACGTCGTGGATTTCTGCAACCAGGCCATCATCCACAACGACACGCGCGGCCCCAAGCACGGCCCGCGCAACGCCGCCATCCGCCCCGACCGCGACCATTACTACGCCCGCATCTGGCGCGTGGACCACAAGGACGCGACAAAACTCGCCGTGCCGAATCTGGCGAAGGCGTCGTCCGGCGATTTGGTGAAATCGCTCGAAAGCGTCAACCAGCACGTGCGTATGAATGCCGTGCGCCAGCTCGCGGACCAACGTGCTGCCGGCGTCTCGCCGGCAGTTCTAACTTCTTTGAAGTCGCTCGCCACCTCGCAGAAGCCCGCGCAAGCCCGCGTCGCCGCGCTGTGGGCGATGGCGCGCATCGGAAAACTCGACGAGCAAACCATCACCGCCGCCGCCAGCGATGCGAATGAAGCCGTCCGCAAGAACGCCATGATGGCCGCAGCGGAAGTGAAGGCGAACACCCGCGCCACCGCCATCAAGCTCGCCGGCGACTCGAATCTCCAGGTGCGCCTCGAAGCGTTGAAGACGCTCGCCACGCTCGACGTGGACGCCGCCACCGCGAAGGCGCTCGTCGCGATTTATCCGACGCTTGAGGACCCGTATCTCAAGGCCGCGTTCATGACCGTGGCGAACAAGGCGCCCGCCGACTTCCTCGATGCCTCGTTTGCTTCCGCCAACTCGCAAGCCGTCGCGCCGCTTGTGTCCGCGCTCACCAGCACCATCGTGGGCGGCGGCAATGCGGAGGATGCGGCGAAGCTCGTCGTCTCGCTCGCCGACAAACCTGCGGCGCAGGACTCGCTCAAGTGGGCGTTGCTCTCTTCGCTCTCCGCTTCGTCGGGGAACGCGCCGAGTTGGAGCTCGGCGCTCCAAGGCGCGTTGCAGAAACTGCTCACGTCGCCGAACGCGAGCGTCGCGGCCGCCGCGTTGCCGCTGACCGTGCGCTGGGACAAAGGCGGCGCGCTTGCGGCGGATGTGAAACGCGGCGTGGCCACGCTCACCGCGAAACTTTCCGACAAAGCCACCGACGACAACGCCCGCACCGACATCGCCGCGACGTTGCTTGGCGTGCGCTCGACGAATCCGGAGGTCGTTCCCGCCGTGACGAAGATTCTGGGCAGCGATGCTTCGCCCGCGTTGCAGCGCCGCGTCGTGGAAGCGCTCGGCGCGTTGCCCGATGACAGTCTTGGCGTCGCGCTCGTGAAGGCGCTGCCGCAATTGCCCGGCGAACCGCAGTCTGTCGCGCTCGACCAGTTGCTCAAGCGCGCCTCGTGGAGTTCCGCGCTGCTCGACGCGCTCGACAGCGGCGCGGTTCCGCCGACGTTGCTCGGCCCCGCGAATGTCCACCGCCTCCGCCTGCATCCGAACGCCACGGTCGCCAAGCGCGCGAATGGCATCATGGACAAGCTGCGCGGGCCGGAGGCAAAGGAGAAGGCCGCGCTCATCGCGAAGTTCACGCCCGAAGTTGAGAAGCCCGGCAATGTCGCGAAGGGCAAGGAGCTGTTCACCGCGAACTGTGCCACGTGCCACCAGATAGGCACGCTCGGCAATGTCGTCGGCCCCAACCTCACCGGCATGGGCGCGCACGGCCCGGCGGAGTTGCTTGGGCAGATTCTCGACCCGAACAAGGAGGTGGACATCGCCTACGTCGCCATCAGCATCGAGACGAAGGACGGCGAGATTTACGACGGCATCGTCACGCGCGAGAACCCGGCGCTGGTCGAGTTGCGCAATGCCGCCGGGTCGAAGGAAATCCTCAAGGCGAACATCGCGGCGCGCCGCAACACCGGCCGCTCGCTGATGCCGGAGGGCATGGAAGCGCTGGGCGCGGAGGGACTGCGCGACCTGATGGCGTTCATCTGCGCCGACAGCGCACGCTTCCGCATCGTGGACCTCGCAGCGGCGTTCACCGCCGACTCGCGCGCGGGTCTCTACGCCGGACCCGACGCGGGCCAGGGTTCATTGCCGCTCGCGAAATACGGCATTGTCAGCACGTTTGGCGTGCCATTCAAAGTCGTGGACCCCGCGAAGTCGCCGAGCGCGAAGAACCTGATGGTGCTCAAGGGCGGGCCGGACAATTCGTATGCGAAGAAGACCTTCCCGAAGAACGTCGAGGCGCACGTCGGCGTGGCGGCAAAACAGATTCACGTGCTCGGCAATGTCGGCGGCTGGGCGTTCCCGTTCGGCGGCGGCGAAGGCGTGCCTGTGCTGAAAGTCACGGCGCACTACGCCGGCGGGGCGAAAGAGGAGCTCATCTTCAAGAACGGCGCGGAGTTTGCCGACTACATCCGCGAGGTGGACGTGCCCGGCTCGAAACTGGCGAAGGGCATCGCCGAACGCGGGCAGGTGCGCTTCGCGAGCCGCAAGCTCACGGGCAGCGGCGTGGTGGAGAAGCTGACGTTCGAGAGCTTCGACAACGTCATCGCGCCGACGACCGTCGCCGTGACGGTGGACTTGAGCAACGACCCGCTTCCGTCCGGTGCGCCCGCGGTGGCCGGCGGCGTGCCTGCGTCGAACAGTCCCGCGCCCAAAGCCGCCGCGAAAAAAAGCGACGGCAAAAAGAAGGCCGGCAAAAAAAATGAACCAGTGCAGGTCGCGTCCGCCGCGCCGGTGAAGATTCCCTCAGCCGGCCCGATGACTTGGGGCAAGGGCGTGAAGGTGTTGCTCGTGGGCGGCGGCAGCTCGCACGACTTCGAGAAATTTTTTCACCAGGCCGACAAGACGATGTTGAAGGCCGCCGGCCACAGCGTGAATTACACCGAGAGTCCCGAGGACACCGTGCGCGAGTTGAAGAACGTCGATGTCGCGGTGCTGAGTGTGAATCGCGCCGAGTGGGCGACGCCGGAGTTGCGCAAGGCCCTTTTCGATTTCGCCAATGCCGGCAAGGGCCTCGTGCTCCTGCACGCGGGCCTCTGGTATAACTTCAAGGACTGGCCGGAATACAATCTCCAGCTTGCGGGCGGTGGTTCGCGCGGCCACGACAAGCTCGGCGAGTTCAAGGTGAACGTGCTCAAGGATCACCCGATCACCAAGGGTGTGACCAAGAGCTTCGCGATCACCGACGAGCTTTACTACATGACGCCCGATCCCGCCGGTGCGCCCATCGAGGTGCTCGCCGAGACCTCGAACAGCATCAAGTTCGGCAAACCAAACCCGAGCGTGTTCGTGGTGAAGCATCCCAAGGCCCGCATCGCCGGTATCGCGCTGGGCCACGATGCAATGGCGCACGACTTGCCGGAGTTCAAGCGCCTTCTCGACAACGCAGTGAAGTGGGCGGCGGGAAAGTAGGAGCAGGAAGCTTCGGTTTGACTCGCCGCGCATGACGACGCTCATCATCGCTACCCGCAACCGGCACAAGGTTCTGGAAATCCAGGCCATTCTCGGCGGCGGATTCCGCTGCGTGACGCTGGAAAACTTCCCCGGCGCGCCGGAAGTGGTCGAGGACGCGGACACATTCGAGGGAAACGCCGGGAAGAAATCCCGTGAGCTTGCCGGGTGGATTGCCGGCACGCAGGCGAAGCCCGATCCGGTTGAATTGCAAAACGCCTTCTGCCTTGCGGACGATTCCGGCCTCGAAGTGGACGCGCTCAACGGCGCGCCCGGCGTGATTTCCGCGCGCTTCGCCGCGCAAGATGGCGGGCACGCAGGCAACAGCGCCGACGCGGCGAACAACGCCAAGCTGCTGCGGATGCTCGCCGATGTTCCGCCGGAGAAGCGCACGGCGCGTTTCCGCTGCGTGATGGCGCTAACGAGAATTGAAACGCCGCCAGGGGAAACAAAATTTTTCGACGGAGCGTGCGAGGGGCGCATCGGCTTCACGCCGCGCGGTGCGGGTGGCTTTGGCTACGACCCGCTGTTTTTCCCGACCGGTTTCGAGTCGTCTTTCGCCGAACTCGGCGAGGCGGTGAAGAATACAATGAGCCACCGTGCGAAGGCACTGGCGGAATTGAAGCGGCATCTGGCCGGAGCCGCGTGAGTTTTTTTCAACGCGCCCCGGGGCGCTGCCCGGCGGCGACGGTTTTGTTCATGGAGCGCACTTCCCAGCCGCTGGGTTTTATCGTGATGGTGAGCGAGCCGTCATCCGTGGCATAGGTCACTGGCGTGCCGCGCTTCGCGAGCCGCTCGCGCAGCGCGGACGGCGCACGCTGCGAAACAGGGAAATCCCCGGCCTGAACGATGATCACCGCCGGCTGAATGGCGTCGAGCAACACGTCCAGCAGCGGCTCGGACTGGCGCGGAACTCCGGCGATAACGATGTCCGCGCGCAGGTTCTTCTCCCGCTCGAGCAGCGCGCGCTGGCCGGCCTTGCCCAAGTCCGAGAGCAGCAGCACGCGCGTGCCATGGATGTCCGCGCGCAGCACGAGCGCCGAGTCATCCGCCTGCGAAAACTTGTCTTCAGCGGAGGGGTGCAGCACTTCCCAACCGAGCAATGAATCGCCGCGCTGAATTTTTTTGCGGACATTGGGCTGCTTCTCCAATTGCTTCACGACCTCGCGGTAGGCCGGCGACAAAAATCGCGCCGTGCTGACAGCCACTTGTCGCACGCCCATCTGCTTGACCACGCGCCGCGCGCCGCCGACGTGGGGCAAGTCGCCGTGCGTGAGCGCGAGCGCGGGCAGGCGGTTGATGCCCTGCGCGCGGAGAAACGGCACGACCACGAACTGCGCGCCGGAATCGGAACCGGAATCCAGCAACAAATCCTCACGCGTGCCGGGCCGGTTCACCAAAATGGCCGGCGCGCCGTCCAACACCGTGATGCGCGTCTCGCGGCGATGGCTGCTCCATTGCCAGAGCCAGGCAAGGGTCAACAGTGCCAGCGTCAAGCCAGCCGCCCAGCACCAGCGGCTTTCACGCTGGAGAAATGGAAAATTCAGCGCGGCAAAAACCCCGCCATAGTAGATGAAGAATTCCAGCGCTGTCGGGCTGCGGACGTAGGTGAATGCGCCGGGCAGCGTCGTCGCCCACTCGCTCATGACAATCATGCCGCGCATCCAGAACCAGCCGCTGTGGTTGAACAACTCGCCGAGCCAAGGCAGCCAGTCGCCACAGAAGAGGCTGCCAAGGTTGCACATCAGCGCGAGCGCGCTGGCGGGCACGACGAGCATGTTGGCGATCAAGCTGCCCGGCGTGAACAGGTGAAAGTAAAACGCGATGAGCGGCAGCGAGCCAATCCACGCTGCGAGCGAAGTGGCGAAGGCCGTCGTCACCCAGCGCAGCGGCGTGTCGAGCCAGCGCCGCCAGCGGGGCCGGAGTTCGTCGGGCAGGAAAGGATCGTGTTGCAGCAGCCGCATCCGCCATTGCTCGAACGGCGGCAGCAGCAGCGCGAGGCTCAACACGACGAAAAAGGAAAGTTGGAAACTGGCCTGGAAGAGTTGCTGCGGCTGCCACAGCAGAATGATGAAGCCCGCGCCGGCGAGGGAGTTGATCAAGTCCGTCGGTCGCCGCAGCGACCAGCCGCCGATGATGATGGTCATCATGATCGTCGAGCGGATGGCCGACGCCTGCCAGCCGGTCGCGGCGGTGTAGAACCAGATCAGCGGAACGATGATCAGCCCGCACGCCGCGCGCGGCACGCGGACGACGAGCAGCACTTGCAGCAGAATCCCCGCGATGAGCGCGATGTGCAGTCCGCTGATCGCGAAGATGTGCATCGTGCCGGAGCGCATGAACGGCTCGGAGACTTCGTCCGTCAGCGCGGTGCGCCAGCCGAGCGTCATCGCCCAGATGAGCCGCAGCGATTCGTCCTGCTCCGGCAGTCCGCGCGCGAGGACGCGCTGCGCCCATTCGGTAAAACGGTCGGGCCACGGCGGGCGGCGGTTCGCGTTTTCCGGTGAGACGAGCCGCCAGTCATTCGTGCCTTCGGCGCGAAACTGGAAGTGGATTCCCTGCCAGCGCAAATAGTATTCGTAGTCGAACAATCCTTCCGCCACCGCATTGCGCGGCGATTGCAGAACGCCGGTGACGAGGACTTCCTGCCCACGGAAGAATTCCTTGCCCGGCACGCCCGGCGTCATAGAGGCCACCCGCCCATGCGCCGGCTCCCATTTGTCCCCGCGCCGCACGGCGTGGACTTCCAGCAGGGTGTTCGCCCGCCAGAGTTCCCTTTCATCGCGCTCGTAAAAGCGCAGCACGGGTGCCTCGGCGATGGTGGCGCGGATGGAAACCAGTTCCGCACGGGACTCGGACAGCACACGCAAATCATTTGGCGAGACCACCATCATCCACGAAGCAAGGTTCAGCCAGCCGGCGAAGATGAGCGCGAGTTCAAGCAGGCGAGGGCGTGCCGCCGGCCACACGAAGGCCGCGATCACGAGTGCGAATGAACCGAGGAACAGCGCAGGCAACGGCGGCGGCCACGGCAGGAAGCGCGCGAGCAAAAGCCCGGCGAGATAAAACAACGCCACGTTGACAAGCGGGCGCTTCATGCTGGCTCAAATTTTCCGCCGCCGAAACCCCAGCACCCACAGGCACAGGATGCCGAGCAGCGCGCCGGACGTGTCCAGCGCCACGTCCCACGCAGAAGCTGTGCGGGTCACGACGAGCCACTGGTGCAGTTCATCGCTCACGGCGTAGAGCGCGGCAAGGCCGACGGCCCACGCGGCTTCGCGCCAGTTCCACGGGCGTAAATCCTTGGGAACTGGTTTTCGCCGCGCACGCCAGAGCAGCAGGGCGAGCACGGCGTATTCCGTGACATGGCCGGCTTTGCGAACGACGAAGTGCGCGCGCCTCAAAGCCTCGCTTGAAATATCCGGCACCAGCCAGCGCAAGAGCGGCTCAATGAGGCGCGAGGTGCGGCGGCCCGACATCAAATCCGTCGAGGCGGAGAAAATCACCAGCATCCAGGCCAGCACCGGCAGCCAGTAGCGAATGAAAACGCGGGAGTCCACCGCGCGGAGTCAAAGCCAAGCCGCCCCGCCGGGCAAGCGAAGAATGAGCCAGAGACATTTTGAGCCACGGATGAAACACGGACTGAACACAGAATGGGCGGTGGAGCGGCTACCGTTAGCCTCGGAATAATCCGTGTTTTATCTGTGTTTCATCTGTGGCTAAAAATCTCCGGTGGCTGCGGGCTTGCAGCTTTCGGTCGTTCCGGCATCTTGCCCGGCGTGCCGAATGTCGCCTTTGGTTCGCGCGGGAAAATTCTCGCCGCCGCCCTGCTCTTTCCACCGCTGGGATTGTGGCGGTTGTGGCGTGGCGAAAAGTTTTCCATCCGCCGGCTGCTGGCCACGCTGGCGATTTTGGCTTACGTGCTGCCTTACACCATCGCCGTGTTCTGGCTGCTGTGGAAGTTCGGCGGGCTGAAGTTCGAGATGAAGGGCAGTTCCATCCCCCTGCCGACGTTTTCGCCGACGGTGCCGGATTTTGAGAGGCTTGAAGCCAGCCGTTCACAGCAAACCAAAGCCCCGGCCACCGCCGCCAGTTCCGTCGGTGGAACTTACTGGACCGAGTTTCGCGGCCCGCAGCGCGACGGGCATTACACGGAGCACGCCATCCTGACCGACTGGCCCAAGGCCGGCCCGCGCCAATTGTGGAAGCAGCCAGTCGGCGGTGGCTACGCATCGTTTGTCGTCGCGCAGGGCGTGGCCTACACCATCGAACTGCGGCGCGAGCAGGAGGCCATCACGGCTTACGATGTGGGCACGGGGAGCGAGTTGTGGGCGCACACTTACCCCGCTTGGTTCAAAGAATGGATGGGCGGCGACGGCCCGCGCGCCACACCGACCTGGCACGAGGGGAAATTGTATTCGCTCGGCGCGATGGGTGAATTGCGCTGCCTCGACGCGCGCGATGGGAAAATGCTCTGGCGGCAAAACCTGCTCCAAAACCAGCGCGGCACGAACCTCATGTATGGCCTCTCCGCCGCGCCGCTCATCGTGGACGAGAAAGTCATCACCCTCGGCGGCGAGCCGCTGCGGCACGAGGACAAAACCATCTTTGCCCACCATAAGGACACTGGCGCGCCGCTCTGGAGCGTGAATGCCGGCAAGATGGCCTACACCTCGCCAATGCTCGTCACGTTCGCGGGCGAACGGCAGCTCCTCATCGTCGGCGCGAACCAGGCGATGGGCGTCGCGCCCGCCGACAGCCGCCTGCTCTGGCACTTCCCGTTTCCCGTCACGGGCGGCAACAACATCGCCCAGCCGCTGCTCGCCGGCACGAACCGCTTCGTCATCACCGCCAGCTATGGCACCGGCGCGGCGTTGGTGGAGATTTCCAAAACTGGCGATGGCTTCGCCTCAAAGGAAATCTGGGCGAACAAATCCATGAAATGCCGCTTCGCCAGTCCCGTGCTGTGGGAGGGCTTCCTCTACGGACTCGATGAAGACCGGCTCGTCTGCCTCGACGCGGCAACCGGCGAGCGCAAATGGAAGGACGGCAACTACGGCTACGGCCAGTTGCTGCTGGCGAGCGGGCATCTCGTCATCCTCACCGCCACCGGCGAACTGGCGCTCGTCAAGGCCACGCCCGCCGCGTGGACGGAACTCGCGCGCCTCCCCGCCCTCAAGGGCAAGACGTGGAACTCCCCCGCCCTCGCGGACGGCAGACTGCTCATCCGCAACTCCGCCGAGATGGCGTGCTACGACGTGTTGATTAAATGAAGCCGGCTCAATTCGCGTAGAGCTTCATCAAATCCGTGATGGCAGTCTGATATGCGAGCCGCTTGAGCTTTTCCACTTGAGTCTGGTCGCTCAACTCACGAGACAGTTTTCCACTCAACGCCTTGTCCTCATAAGCTTCGGGTGAAAAGACCGACCAACTCCCGGTGCGCGTGTCCACAACGGCAACCTTGAGGCGAATCCGCATCTGCTGGGTTTCATCCGGGAAAATCCCGCCGACAATCGGAACCCAGGAAACCGCCTTGGTGCCATGCCGCTGCACGGCGGACTCCAGCGTGCCCCAGTAGCAGATGATGCTCTCGCACGTTGCCTGCGCCGCCGCCAGCCGCAGGGATTTGGAGTAGCTTTGCCCGCCCGACTTCGGCGGCTGGCCGCCAAATGGCACCACGTTGAAATACTTGTTCAACTCCGAGACCACCGGCGAATCCGGCACGTAGGCGCCGGACTGGATGACCAGCACGCTGGAACCCTTGCGGAGCTTCGTCTTTGTGGCGCTGTCGAGCGTGCGGACGATTTGCTCGTCCGTGATGTTCGCCCCGGCCTCGATGCCAAGCACGTCGAACTCGGAAAGCTCGCCCTGATAATTCGCGTTGTGCGAGTTGGCGCGATAGCCTCCGCCGTCTTCTTTGCGATAGCCGGAGTCGGAGATCGAGCGAGTCGTGGTGCATCCCGCCGCGAGCAATATGACCGCCGCGAGCAGGCAATGGACCGTGGAGCGAAGTTGTGTTTTCATCGGATTCATTTGATTGAACTTGGTTGGGAAATGGTTGTGCTTTGGGGGCAATGAAGTGCTTTTCATTTCCCGCTGGCAAGTCATAATCCAAACCGTATGCCAATTCATCTGCCGCCTCTCTCTCGTCGCGACTTCCTCGTCCGTTCGCTGCTTGCCGGCGCGGGTGCGACGCTCGGCTCGCGCCTCTTCGCCGCCGAAAAGCCCGCCGACCCGCACTCGTGGGCGCTGCTCTCGGACACGCACATTGACGCGAGCCGCGCGAAGGCCATGCGCGACGTCAACATGGCGGACAACTTGATCGCCGTGTCCAAGGAACTCGCCGCCCTGCCGCAGCGCCCGGCCAACGTGCTCGTGAACGGCGACTGCGCCGTGCTGCGCGGCGAGCCGGGCGATTACGCCACTTTTGTCGAGCTGTTGAAACCCATCCGCGAAATGGGCGCGCCCGTCCACCTCACCCTCGGCAACCACGACGAGCGCGAGCATTTCTGGGCGGGCATCGCCGGAACGAAGGCGGCCAAGCGCCCCGTGGAAGACAAGCACGCGGCCCTCGTCCGCTCGGAGCGTGCGAACTGGTTTCTGCTTGACTCGCTCGACAAGGTGAATGTCACGCCCGGCGTGCTGGGCGCGGCGCAGTTGAAATGGCTCGGCGACGCCCTCGACGCGAATGCGGACAAGCCCGCCATCATCGTCGCGCACCACAACCACGCCGAGGCCGAGCACAAGGGCGGGCTGATGGACTCCGACGCGCTCTTCGCCGTGCTCGCGCCACGCAAGCAGGTGAAGGCCTACATCTTCGGCCACACGCACAACTGGCGCACGCTGCGGCACGAGAGCGGCATCCACCTCGTCAATCTTCCGCCGGTGGCCTACGTCTTCCGGCCCACGCGCCCCAACGGCTGGGTGCAGGCGTGGCTGCAACCCGACGGGATGAAACTCAAGCTCAACGCCCTCGACCCGAAACATCCCGAGCACGGCCAGACGGTGGAACTGAACTGGCGGAGTTAACACTGTCATCTTGCTGTGGTTTTTTTGTGGCTGCAAATCGATCAAGGAATTCCTTTCAGAGCCGCGTTTCTTTTGAGCCAACAAACGTTTTGAGGACAATTCCGCATGAGTTGCAAATAGCTGTTGGGCCTTCTGCTTGCCAAAGGAATTCAAGCAAGCATCGCGTCACGCCGGATTTCATCACGAACGAATGCTTTCATCGCCCGGCGGTTTCGATTAGGCTGCCCAGATTGCTTGATCGAATAATTCCCGGCTCATGGCGAAGAATTTCATCAGAATCGGCGGCGCGCGGCAGCACAACTTGAAGGCGGTCACGCTGGAGATTCCGCGGGATCGGCTCGTGGTGCTCACCGGCCTGTCTGGCTCGGGCAAGTCCTCGCTCGCGTTCGACACCATCTACGCCGAGGGGCAGCGCAAGTATGTGGAAAGTCTCTCCGCCTACGCGCGCCAGTTCCTCGACCAGCTTCAGAAGCCCGAGGCCGATTACATCGAAGGGCTGTCGCCGACCATCGCCATCGAGCAGCGCAGCTCCGGCTCGAACCCGCGCTCCATCATCGCGACGACCACGGAAATTTACGACTACCTCCGCCTGCTTTTCGCGCACGTCGGCCAGC
>JACRJY010000202.1 GCA_016235585.1 Verrucomicrobiota bacterium
CCGCCGGCACGACGCTTTCGGGGGAAATCAGGCAGACCAGTTCGGGTTGGGATTTGATGATGCCACGCATCCTTCTCTGACCAGCCACAGCCACATTCACTCAAAACTTTTTTGAGTTTTTCAAAAGCCTGCTAGACGGAAGGCATAGGGACTCGCCGGAAAACTGTCAACCAGTTTTATTGACCAGTTTTTCCGCCGGATTTCACTTCACATCCATCCCCAGCAGGAACTCGATGTTGGTCTTGGTTTTCTTGAGCTTGCCCAGCAGCAGTTCCATCGCCTCGACGGGCGGCACGCCGGTGAGGGCGCGGCGGAGCAGGACGACCTTGTTGTATTCCTGCGGATGGTAGAGCAGCTCCTCCTTGCGCGTGCCGGAAAGCTCGACGTTGATGGAGGGGAAAATGCGGCGGTCCACGAGGTGCCGGTCCAGATGCACCTCCATGTTGCCCGTGCCCTTGAACTCTTCAAAGATGACTTCATCCATGCGGCTGCCGGTGTCCACGAGGGCGGTGGCCATGATGGTGAGCGAGCCGCCCTCCTCGATGTTGCGCGCCGCGCCGAAGAAGCGCTTGGGCTTGTGCAGCGCGTTGGCGTCCACGCCGCCGGAGAGGATTTTCCCGGAGTGCGGCTGCACCGTGTTGTAGGCGCGGGCGAGACGCGTGATGGAGTCGAGCAGAATGACGACGTCGCGCTTGTGCTCGACCATGCGGCGGGCCTTTTCGATGACCATTTCGGCGACCTGCACGTGGCGCTCGGGCGGCTCGTCGAAGGTGGAGGCGATGACCTCCGCCGGCTTGCAGGAGCGCTCCATGTCGGTGACTTCCTCGGGGCGCTCGTCAATGAGCAGGATGATGAGATAGGTCTCCGGGGTGTTCTGGATGAGCGCGTTGGCGAGCTTCTGCATCAGCACGGTTTTGCCCGTGCGCGGCGGCGCGACGATGATGCCGCGCGTGCCCTTGCCGATGGGGCAGACGAGGTCGAGCACGCGGGTGCTCAATTCATCCGCCGCGTTTTCGAGGATGAACCGCTTGTTTGGGAAGAGCGGCGTGAGGTTGTCGAAGTGCGTCTTGTCCTTCGCCTTGTCGGGATCCTGCTTGTCCACCGCCTCGACCTTGAGCAGCGCGAAAAACTTTTCCTTCTCCTTCGGCGGGCGGATCTGGCCGGCCACAAGGTCGCCGGTCTGCAGGTCAAAGCGCCGGATCTGCGACGGCGAAACATAAATGTCCTCCGGGCAGGGCAGGTAGTTGAAGGCCTGCGAGCGCAGGAAGCCGAAGCCCTCCGGCAGAATCTCCAGCACGCCCTCGGCGAACAGCACGCCGCTGCGCTCGGCGTTTTTCTTGAGCACCTCGAAGATCACCTCGTGCTTCTTCATGGTGCCGTAGTTCTCCACGCCCATGTCCTTCGCCATCTGGTTCAGCTCGGCGATGGACTTGTTCTGGAGGCTGCTGATGTCAATCTTCTCGCCCTTCGGCTTGCTGGACTGCGCGGCCTCCTCCGCCGTCTCGGCGGAAATCTCGACCGCCTGCCTTGGCGGCTGCAGTTCGGCGGGCGCGGCGGATGCCCCGCTGTCGGGGAACATCGGCTCGCCGGCGGGCGCGCCCTCGGGGGCGAATTCACTCGTTGCGGCCCGGGGCTTGCGCCCGCGGGGATTTTTTCCAGGAGGTCGTGGCATAAATTGTGGTTTGTCAACGGCGGCAGGGTTGCTGCGCCATGGTTTCGCCGGACAGGCCGACGGGCAAAGACTCAATGCGCCGTGGCGGCTGGCCGGGAATAATTTCTGCGGCGGTTGCCCGCCACGCCTAGCAGGGCAGCGGGAACTTAGCGGTTAATTCGCGGACACGCTGGCGCACCTGATGGGCGGTGTCAACGTTTTTGATGTCCATGAGCACTTCGGAGATCATGTCCGCAATGGCCGCCATCTCCGGCTCCTTCATCCCGCGCGTGGTGACGGCGGGCGTGCCGAGGCGGATGCCGCTGGCCTGGAACGGCGAGCGCGTCTCGAAGGGGATCGTGTTCTTGTTCGTGGTGATGCCCGCCTCGTCGAGCGCGATCTGGCATTCCTTGCCGGTCACGCCTTTCGCGCCCACGTCCACGAGCATGAGGTGGTTGTCGGTGCCGCCGCTCACGAGCCGGTAGCCGTTGCGCTTCATGCCGTCGGCGAGCGCGCGGGCGTTCTTCACGATCTGCTGCTGGTAAGTTTTGAACGCCGGCTGGAGCGCCTCGTGCAGACACACGGCCTTGGCCGCGATGACGTGCATGAGCGGGCCGCCCTGGATGCCGGGGAACGCCTGCGAGTCAATTTCCTTCGCGAACTTCGCCTTGCACAAAACCAGGCCGCCGCGCGGACCGCGCAAGGTCTTGTGCGTCGTCGTCGTCACGAAGTCCGCGTGTTCGATGGGGCTGGGATGCTCGCCCGCCGCGACGAGGCCGGCGATGTGTGCGATGTCCGCCAGCAGCAGCGCACCAACTTCGCGGGCGATCTCGCCCATCCGCTTGAAATCAATGATCCGCGCATACGCGCTCGCGCCGACGGTGATCATCTTCGGCTTGTGCTCGCGGGCCATCGCCGCGAGCTGGTCGTAATCAATCCGCTCGTCCTCCTTGCGGACGCCATAGTGGACAATCTCGAAAAACTTGCCGGAGAAGTTCGCCTTGTTGCCGTGCGTGAGATGGCCGCCGTGGCTCAAGTCCATCGTCAGCATCTTGTCGCCCGGCTTGAGCATCGAAAAATACACCGCCATGTTCGCGCCGGAGCCGGAGTGCGGCTGCACGTTGGCGTGTTCCGCGCCGAACAGTTTTTTCGCGCGTTCAATGGCGAGCGTCTCGACGACGTCCACGTTTTCACAGCCGCCATACCAGCGCTTGCCGGGATAGCCCTCGGCGTATTTGTTGGTGAGGCAGGAGCCTTGCGCCTCCATCACGGCGGCGCTGGTGAAATTCTCGCTGGCGATCAGCTCGATGTTCTCCTCCTGCCGGTGGCGTTCGAGCAGGATGGTGTCGGCGATTTCGGGATCGGTCTGGCGCAGGCGCGGGGTCTGCGCGGCCTCGATCTTTTCAATCTTGTTCACGCGCCGCTCGTGGCGGCCGCCCTCGAACTGCGCGTCGAGGAAGCTGTCCACGATTTTGCGCGCCAGTTCCGGCGGGGTGAACTTGCCGCCGAGACACAGCACGTTGGCGTGGTTGTGCTGGCGGGCGAGCATCGCCATCTGCTCGTCGAAGACCAGCGCGGCGCGGACGCCGGGCACCTTGTTCGCCGTGATGCTCATGCCCACGCCGGAGGTGCAGACGAGCAGACCGAGGTCGCAGCGGTGCGCGGCGACGTTCTCGGCCACCGTCTGCGCGAAGTCGGGATAATCCGTCGAGGCGTCCGAGTTCGTGCCGAAATCCGCCACGCTCACGCCGCGCTTTTGCAGGTGCTGCTTGAGGATTTCCTTGAGCGCGAAGCCGCCGTGGTCGGCCCCGAGCGCGACGGTGGTGGGTTTCGCTCCGCCGCCGCCGGGGGCGGGTGAGCCGGAGGTTTGTTCGATGAATTTCAACATGGATTCAATGCCTTGCTCGATTTGATCCCGGCAGTTCAGATAAACTTCATAGGAACCGCCGATGGGATCGGAAATGTCCTTCTCAAAAAAGTCCAGCGTGTCGTCGAATTCCCGCAGCACGAAGGTCTTCTCCGTCGCGCGCGGATAGAGCAGCGTGATGGCGTCCACGTGGCCGCGCGTCATGCCGAAGATGTAGTCCGCCGCCTGCACCGCCTCGGCGGTGAGCATCCGGCTGCGCTGTCCGGCGATGTCAATGTCCAGCTCGCGCAGCGCCCGCACCGCGTAGGTGCTGGGGGCCATGCCGTCAATCGCGCCGACGCCCGCCGAGAGCACGCGGAACTCGCCGCGCCCCTTCACGCGCTGGCGGAGCAGCCCCTCGGCCATCGGGCTGCGGCAGATGTTGCCGGTGCAGACAAACAGGATCGTCTTCATCAAAAAATCGCGGCGTCAAATTGGGGCGGCGGCGGCAAACCGTCAACGGGAAATCAAAATGCCCGCGCCTGCTTCGCCACGGCGAGGCCCTTGAGCAGATCCAGCGCCCGCGCCAGCACGGGGTCGCGCACCACGGGCCGCGCCGGCTCGACCTTCGGGCCGGCCAGCGGCACGTCCTCGTCCCGCGCCTGCCCCTCGCGCTGGCGACGCACCAGTTCGGCCTCGTTGAGGCGCGGGACGGGCTTGTTCGTGGACACGGTGGCGGCGGTATTGGTGGATTTCGCGGCGGGAATTTCTGCGTAGGCGTTCGTGAAATAAATCCTTTCATCCGCGAGGCTGACTTCCTCGGCGATGTCCGGCTGCAGACCGCCGCCCGCCGGGCGCGAACCGAGCAGCAGGGCCACGTGCTTCTCGCGCAACAGCGCGGCGATCTGTTCCGCCGCGCCGGAGGTCTCGCGGTTCATCAGCACGGCGACGGGCATGGTGAACGCGTCCTTGGATTTGCTCGCCGGGAGAAACAGTTCCGCGACCATGGCGGCCTCCGTGGAGTCGTCGCCCCGGGCAAACCGCAGGTCGAGCACCACGCCCTTGAGCGGCTTCTCCGCCGCGAGCGGTTTGATTTTTTCCCGGATGGATTCCGCGAGGCCCGCGCCCACGCTCTCGACGCGCAGGCGGGCGAAGTGGCTTTCAAAAACCTCCGGCTTGCCCAGCCCGCCCGCCGCCGCCGCGCGCCCGGCGGCAAGCAGCCCGCCCGCGCCCAGAATCACCGCCAGAAATCCCGCAGTTTTCATAAAATTCATCCGCGCCGGTTTCGGCGCGTGGACGGCAGTATCGCGGCGGAAGCGTGTCCCGTCGAACTGATTTTTCTCATCCCGGTTGTTGTCCACATCCTCTCCGCATCGGCCCACCAGTGGCGCGTTGACCAAACCGCGACGGTTGGGCTGGCCACCACCATTTCCACCGCTGCCACGCTGGCAGAAACCGCTCTTGTCACCGCCACCACCGCCGCTACAATCCACCCCATCGCCATGACCACGCTGCAAAAAACCATCGTCACCGCCGCCCTCGCCGCCGCCGTCGGCGTCGCCATTTACGAAGCCCGCCAAGTTGCCAGCCTGCGCGAGCAGAACCAATCCCTCCAACAGCAGCAGGCGTCGCTGGCCGGGCAAGGCGAGAAGCTCGAGAAGTTGCAGCGCGCCCACGAGAATGCGACGAAGCGCCTCGCCGCGCTGGCGGACGAGCTGGCGACCGCGCAGAGGAGCCCGTCGGAAGTCCAGAAGCTGCGCGGGCAGGTCGGGGTGCTGCGGCAGGAAAAGGCCGCCATCGGGAACAAGAGCGCCCTGAACAAAATCACCGCCGACCCGGAGACGCGCAAAGTCATGCGGGAGCAGCAAAAGATGGGCATGAGCTTCATCTACGCCGATCTGGCCAAGCGCCTGAAACTGACGCCCGAACTGACGGGGCAGTTCAACGATGTGCTGGCCGATGGCGTCATGGACAGCATTGACCTGATCACGCAGGTGTTGCACGACGGAACGGGCCGCACGGAGATTGACCGGCTCTTCACCGCGCAGGAATCCGCCTTGCAGGAGAAGCTGGCGGCGCTGCTCGGCGCGGACGCGCTGGCGCAATACCAGGAGTTCTCGAAGGAAATCCTCGGCACGCTGACGGCCGCGCAGTCCGAGGGAATCCTGACGGGCGACAAGGAGGCGAAGGCGGAGAAGAAGAAACAGTTTTTGCAGGCCATGCAGGAGGAGACCCGGGCCGGGCTGGCCGCCCTCGGCCTGCCGGCCGACTACCAGACGCTGCCCATCCTCAACTTCCGCAACATCGCCTCCGAGGAAATCGCCGCGCGCAACCTCAAGATGATGGACGGCATCTACGAACGCACCGCGGCGCGGGCCCGCGCGTTCCTCACCGAGGAGGAGTTGAAAAAATTTCAGGAGTTCCGCGCCAAGGCGCAGGAAAACAACCAGGCCGCGCTCCTGATGAACCGGAAGATGATGGCCCCGATCTCGCCGTGAGCGGCGCGGTGACGGCGCGCATTGTCAGCTTTCCTTCTTCGCGCCGTTGTTGTTCAATCCCGCCGTCATGTCCGCCCCGCGCGGTGCGAAAGTCCTGCCCGTCTTAACTTGGAGCAATGGCCGGCCAGGTGCCGCGCACGCTGCCAAGGTGACGGCGGAGCGACGCAAATCCCGGTGCGGTCGGGTCGGGAGCCACGGCCTGACCGGTGGCGTCCAGGTAAAGGCAGCCGATTTCTTCCGGGGGAAGTTTCAAGAACAGGGCGCTGGCTTCGGCCACCGCCGCCAGCCACTGGTGTTTGCACTCCACCAAGTCCACCGGTTCACGCAACAGGAGCGTTTTCAACCGGGCGGCGGGATAATGGGCGAGGCGTTGCGCCTCCTCGATCAGGAATTGCGGGGTGAAGCCGCTGTCCTTGCCGCAGGCCGCCCACGCCAGCGCGCCCAGACTCAAGATGTGCCGGTGCAGAAACAGCACGTCCAGATAGTCGCGCAGTTCGCCGCGTCCGGCCAGCGCCAGCACCTTGTTGGTCGCGCCATCGAGCGGGTGCAGCACAAATCCCAGTTCGGCATCGGGTTGCACGGGGAAAAACCGGAACGCGGAATCATGCGCCCATTCCACCTTGGTCGAACGGCCGGCCCTGGAAACCGTCGCCCGACGCAACGTCTCCTGCGTTTCGGCCCATTCGAACACGTAGCCGTTCTGCTGCAGCACGGCGGCATCCTGTGCCGCCGCCCGCGCGAGGCCTTGCACTGTGTCATGAAAAACGTCAATGTCCTGGGACTGCCGGTGGGAATCTTCCCGCCGCAAAAAAACCGTCGCCCCGGCCACGTAGCTCTCGGGATTGCGGTTGGCGGCCAGCAGGCGCAGGACGGTCTTTTCGAAATCCCCTAGCGGCATATTTCGGCGGCGATGAAAAACCCGCGCCGTCCGCCGTCCGCGCGCAGGCGTTCGCAAAGGTAAGGAACCTCCTCCGCGACAATCTCGGCATCCGGGCGCATGAACCAGAAGCACCGGGCATGAAACTCCCGGAACGCCTGCTGTGCCAGGGCGAGTTTCTCCGCCGGGAACGGCGCCGGGTTCGGGCTGGCCGGTTTGTTCATGCCGGTTCAATAGCGCGGATTGGCGGGTTCGGCAACCATGGAAAAGATGCGGGGACTTTATCCCGCTTCACCGGGGAATTGCCGGCTTTGCTTCTTCGCGCCTTTGTTGTTCAATCCCGCCGTCATGTCCGCCCCGCTCCGCCTCAAAGACCAGCCGGCCAGCGAGCGTCCGCGCGAACGGCTCGCCGCGCTGGGGCCGGCGGCGCTCTCCCCGGCGGAGTTGATCGCCATCCTCCTGCGGACGGGGCTGAAGGGCGCGAACGCGGTCGAGGTCGGCAAAGCGTTGCTCCAGAAATACGGCGGCTCGCTCCACGCGCTCGCGCTGGCGTCGGTGGACGACCTCTGCCGGGTGCGCGGCATCGGGCGGGACAAGGCGGTGACACTCCTTGCGGCCTTCGCGCTGGCGCATCGGATGGCGACGGAATTGCAGGAGGAATCCCCCGTGCTCGACAATCCCGAAGCCATCGCGCGCGTCCTGCGCGGCCTGAACCTCGCAAAAAATGTCGAGACGCTTCAGGTGCTGCTGCTCAACACGCGGCGGCGGCTGATCCGCGTGGAGGCGGTTTTGGACGGGACGATTGACACGCTGCTCGTGCATCCGCGCGAGGTTTTCAAATCGGCCATCGCCGCGAACGCCGCCGCCATCGTGCTCGCGCACAACCATCCCAGCGGCGACCCGACGCCGAGCGAGGCGGACATCAAGGTGACGCGCGACCTCATCCGCGCCGGGCAGTTGCTGAAGATTGAAGTGGTGGACCACCTCATCATGGGCCGCGCCACGCCGGAGCGGGCGCGGGACTACGTGTCGTTGAAGGAACTGGGATACTGCTACTCGTGAGGCGGAGCGCCGGGCATTGCCCGGCCAGACGGACACCATCGCCCGCTCGTGCCGAGCAATGCTCGGCGCTCCCTTTGAACTCCGGGGCCTGCGCGGGTTTATTCGCGCGCGTCCGGGCCGGCCTTGGCGTCGCTCGCAAGCTTCGGCGTCTTCCAGTAGTCCGGCAGGTTCGGCTTCGTGGCGACGAGGATTTCCAAGATGTTCTTTCGATCCTCGGCGGAGATTTTCGCGAAATCCTCGCTCGTGTCCTTGCCGGTCAAAATGTCGTGCAGCCGCCGCAGCAGGTGGTCGCGCATCACGGCGGGGATGGCGTCGAACGCCTCGGAGTGGATGAGATAGCTGCACGGGTATTTGAACATCCGCGTCTGGAGGTCGAAGTCGCGCAGCGAGCGGCCCTGCGGATCACGCGGCCCCTGGGCGGCGAACCACTTCACGTAGCCGGGGTTGCCTGCGACGGGCGCGGTGAGCGGCTCCTCCTCGGTGTAGAGGAGGTAGCGAAGAAACCCCGCGACCTGCGTGCGGAGGTAGCGGATATGGCCGTAGGTGCGCATCATGATGCGCGTCTCGAAATTGAGGCGCGTGATGTAGTTGTGCATCTGCCCCTGGTGTTCGAGCACCATGAGCGCGACGATGTCGCTGCCGTGGCCGGGATATTTGCCCTGATCAAAAAACTGCCCGAGGTCGGTGAGGTTGCCCTTGGCGCGCGGCTCCTTTTCAAAATTGATGAAGGCTTTCGCGCCGATCAAGTTTCCACGGTGGACTTGCTCGCCGTGCTGGCCGGTGACATACCAGCCGCCCCAACGATCCGCGAAGGGCGTGCGGTGCGTGATGTAGCTGATCTCGTTGGACTGGTCGATCTCGCCGACCTCGTCGGTCGCGATGGAGCGCACCAGGTGGCCGGGCACGCCGAGCGTCTTGGCCGCGCCGTGGCAGGTGGTGCAGTCGTTGGCGCGGAGAAACTTCGGCTTCTCATCCGCCTCCAGCGCCAGCGTGTAAAACACGCCGCCCAGCTTCGGATCCGCCGCGCTCACCTCCATCACCGGCGCGCCGGGGATGAAGCCGAGATAAACGTCGTCATTGAAATAAAGCGCGCGCGGGTTCTGCGGCGTGATGAACTGCCGTTGCAGCGAGGTCTTGGAAAACACCAGCATCTGCGAGGACTTCGGCACGTTCAGCGCGTCGAGCAGCGACGGCAGCCAGCCGAACTTGGGGTCGAACTTGAGCTTCACCTCGCCGCGGTCAATCCGGCCCTGCAGCTTCTCGATGGGGCCGCTGGCCGGCTGGCGGCTGTAGTCAATGACCTCCTCCTCGTCATACGGCACCTTGTGCGTCGAGCCTTGGAAGTCGTCCGCGCCCGCGCGGAGCGTGAGCAGCGCGGCGGCGGCAAAAACAATCTGGCAAAACAAACGCATACGGCAAAATTTCAGCGGCGATTGGACGAAATTCTGGCCGGGGCCGTCAACGATTCGCTGTTCCCAAATTGTAAAACCCTGCCCGGATTTTGCCGAATCCGTTCTTGAACATTCCCCCAACCTCCGCAGTCTGTTAGTGCTCATGCACGAAATGGACGCGTATCTGCCGTTGATGGCCTTTGATTCCCAGCCCCGCACCCGCCTCGTTTTTGGCGCGGACAGCGTGGAGCGGATCGGCGAACTGGCCCGCAAACTCGGTGGCCAGCGCGTGCTCGTGGTCACGGACAAGGGCATTGTGCGCGCCGGGCATCTGGAGCGCGTCCAGCGCGCGCTGCACCGGGCGCGGCTCGACACGGTGGTCTTCGATGAAACCCGCGAGAACCCCACCACGCGTGACGTCGCCGCCTGCGTGGACGTGGCGCGCACGGCAAAGATTGATTTGATCATCGGCCTCGGCGGCGGCAGTTCGATGGACACGGCGAAGGGCTGCAACTTCATCCTCACCAACGGCGGGCAGATGCAGGACTACTGGGGCATCGGCAAGGCGGCCAAGCCGATGCTGCCGCTCATTGCCGTCCCGACGACCGCCGGCACGGGCAGCGAATGCCAGTCCTTCGCGCTCATCGCCGACGAGGGCACGCACCAGAAGATGGCCTGCGGTGATCCGAAGGCGGCGGCGAAAATCGCCCTCCTCGACCCCACCCTCACCGTGTCGCAGCCCGCGCGCGTCACCGCCTGCACGGGCATTGACGCCATCGCCCACGCGGTCGAGACCGCCGTGACGAAGAAGCGCAACGCGCTCTCCGTGATGTATTCGCACGAGGCGTTCAAGCTGCTCATCCCCGGCCTCCCGCGCGTGCTCGCGGCCCCGCACGACCTCGACGCGCGAGGCCGGATGCTGCTGGGCGCGGCGCTGGCGGGCATGGCGATTGAGAATTCCATGCTCGGCGCGGCGCACTCCGCCGCGAACCCGCTCACGGCGCACTTCAACGTCGTCCACGGCCAGGCCGTCGGCATGATGCTGCCGCTGGTGGTGCGCTTCAACGCACGCGAGCCGGCGGCGCTGCGGGCCTACGCGGAACTCGCCTCCGCTGCGGAACTCGCCACGGTGAAGGGCGGCTTGAACTCCGCGCTGGAGGCACTCCACGCGCGGCTGGAATCGCTGCTCAACCTCGCCAAGATCCCGCGCTCGCTCGCGGACTGTGGCGTCCGGGCGGACTCCATCAAAACACTTGCCGACGAGGCGGCGAAGCAGTGGACGGCAGGCTTCAATCCGCGCCCGATTGCCGCCGAAGATTTCGTCGAGATCTACGAAGCCGCCTTCGACCAGCGCAGTGACGGGGATTTGGTGTGACCGTAAAACCAAGGCCGATTCAAAGCCGGATCGTCAGTTTCAAAGCTCTGCAAAAAATCCGCCACCAAACGCGCAGGGCAATTTTTCACCAGCCTTTGCCAAGATAGGGCAAGCGCGATTCCTCCCGCCGGTGCAGGATGCGCCGTTCATTGATGCGGCGTGCCGCCGACAACAACCGTCAACAACCGTCAAACATTATGAAAAAACTGCTCGTAACTCTGTCCGCCACCGCCTTGCTGGCGGCGGCCCTCAACCTCGCCGCCGAAAGCGCCGGCAAGGAAATCACCATCAAGGGCGCGGGCCAGTGTGCCAAGTGCGCGTTGAAGGAGGCCGACGCCTGCCAGAACGTCGTCGTCGCCACCAACAAGGAAGGCAAGAAGACGACCTATTACCTCGTCCAGAACGACACCAGCAAGAAATTCCACACCGAAATCTGCAAGGCGGCCAAGCCCGTCAGCGTGACCGGCACCTGCAAGAAGGTGGACGGCAAGCTGCAGGTCACCGCGTCCAAGATCGAGCTGGCCAAGTAACAAACATCTTACCTTGGCCGCTTCGGGTAGTGGCGGCCATTGCCGAGAACGGCCCGTGGCGAGGAAGAGGTTAGGGGTTTTCTTCCCGCACGGGCCGGTTTTCTTTTTCAAGGAACCTCCGTCGGCATCGCATTCAAGTCCGGCTCCGCCCCGCTTTGCCGCTTGATTTTTGAACAGCGCCGCCGCGATGCTTCATCCACTTTTTGATTATGGAACCGACACGCACGGCCTACGGAATCTGGAGCGGCGGACGCTTCATGCACTTTGGCGAACCGCTGGACGAGGAGCGCTTTCTGCGCGCCGTCCGGCTCGCCTACGACCAGGGCATCCGCACGTTCGTGACAGCGGATGTCTATGGCGTGGGCGCGGCGGATGAGATGATGGGCCGCGCACTCGCCGGGCTGCCGCGCGACAGCTACTGCCTCGTGGGCCTCATCGGGCACGACATCTACACCGGCAAACGCGACGGCTCGAAGGGCTATCCGCGCTTCACCGATCCCGCGCTCCGCAAGCCCGACGACTACGCCGGCTATCTCCGCATGGCCGCCGAGAAATCTCTCGCTCGCTGTCGCACCGATCACTTCAACGCGCTGCTGCTGCACAACCCCGACTACACCGGCTACTCCAGCGACGCGGTGTGGAAGGGCATGGAGAAATTGAAGGAGGCGAAGCTCACCTCGCTGCTCGGCGTCGCGCCCGGCCCGGCCAACGGCTTTTCCCTCGACATCATATTGAACTTCGAGCGTTTCGCCGGCCTCGTGGACTGGGCGATGATCATTTTGAATCCGCTCGAACCGTGGCCCGGCAACCTCTGTCTGCCCGCCGCGCAGAAGTTCGGCGTGAAGCTGATGACGCGCGTGGTGGACTACGGCGGCCTCTTCCACGACGACGTGAAACCGGGGCACAAGTTTGGCCCGCAGGATCACCGCGCGTTCCGCCCGGCGGGCTGGGTCGAGGCCGGCAACGTGAAAATCGAGCGGATGCGTGAAGTCGCGCACAAGCACAAACTCACGATGCTGCAACTGTCCTGCCTGTGGAACCTGTCGCAACCGGCGGTGAAGTGTGTGATTCCAACGCTCATCCAGGAAACCGGCGCGGACACCAAGCCCATCGAAACCAAAATCGAGGAACTGGCAAAGCTGCCGGACATGAAACTTTCCGCCGACGAGTGCGCGCACCTGTTGGAAATTGGGAGCAACAAAGGCTGCATGCACCTCAAGGGCGGCAATCCCGAACACGAGGGAGATTTCCTCCCCGACCGCTGGAGCCTCACGCCTGCGCTGGAGGAAGTGGCGGCCCGCTGGAACATCACGCCCGCGCGTGACCTCACCTGCGCGCACGGGTGAACGGACGGGACTGTTCAGCCACGGATGGAACACGGAACAAACACGGATTTGTTTTCCCTCCGTGTTTAATCCGTGGCTGAAAAGCCCCCTTTACTCCCGGCTGCTGGTCTTCTCCGCCGTGGGAAAATCCTTCGGCACCTTCTGCGTCACCTTGCCGGTGGCGGCCCATTCCGTGCCGCGCTGGAGCGTGACGGTCGCGCCCACGCACTGGAGCGCCTCGACACTGTGGCCGAGCGTGGTGTGGAACACGCGGCCCTTGCCGTAGGCAATTGTCATCAGCATCGGCTCGTGCCGCCCGGAGCCGCCCTTGCCCGGGTCAGCCAGGGCTGTCGCGAGCACGGTGAGGTTCTCCGCCGGGCCGCGCAGTTGATCGTAAAGTTCATCCTTCACGTGCAGCCATTTCGCCGGCAGGCCCGCCGTGATCGGGTGCTTCGTGTCGCGCGTCTCGACGACGAAATCGTGCTGCGCGCCGTGGCTGCCGCCGCGTCCGGGCCGGGGATCGCGCACCACCCGGCCATCCGCCAGATACACATACGGGCCGGATTTCTCGCTGCGCCCGCCCCAGCCGCCGAGGCCAATCATCTCGTTGTATTCCTTCCACTCGGGGAACGAGTTGTTCGCCGCATGGACGCTCACGAAGCCGCCGCCACCACGCACGAATTCCACGAGCGCCGCCTGCGTCTCCGCCGACCACGGCTCGCCGTTGTAGTTCGACACGATGACCTTGTAGGCGCGGAAGTCCGGCTTGAACGCGCTCATGTCGCCTTTCTTCGCGGGCGAGGTGGCGACATCCACGGTGAAGAGGCCGGAGCTTTCGAGGAGGCGCTTGATGACGGGCGTGGTGGCCTGCCAGGCGTGGTTGTTCTGGCCGTCCACGATGAGCGCCTTCAGCGGCGCGGCGTGGGCGGCGGCGAGGGCGAGAAATGCGGGGATGATTTTCAGGAAGGTTTTCATGTGATTTGTGCGGCAAAACTACCAAGCGCGCGCGGGCCGCGCCAATGTTTTCCTGCGCCTCTGCTTTGCCGCCGGGCAAATCTTTGACGGGCGCATTTGAATAGGGCACTCCATTTTTCTACCCGCGAACCACGCAAACCACGCGAAATTCATCCTGATTTCGTGTGCTTCGCGTGGTTCGCGGGCGCTCCTGATTTGGCTTAACTGGCTTCCGATGGTGCCCCACGCCTTTGGCACCCGGATGCGGCCCTTCGCCGCCGGGCAAAGTCTTTGCGCTCGCCAAGCCCGCCCTGGTTTCCTACGTTCTCCGCACTTTGGCATGGCAGAAAGCAGCTTGAACATCTGGTGGATTGTGCGGGGCGTCCTCGCGGGCATGTCCATGCCGCACATCCATCCGCTGCGCCGGCTCAATTCCGGCGGGCCGCTGGCCGCGTATGACGACGATCTGCCCGTCATCCACCAGGCGGGCATCCGCTCGGTCGTCTGCCTGCTCAATGTCCCGCACGATGCCGAGGTGTATCAGACGGCGGGCCTCGACTTCAAATGCGTGCCGGTCATTGACGGCCAGGCGCCGACGGTCGAGCAGGCGGATGATTTCATCGTCTTTGTCGAGCGGGCGCGCTTCGCCACGCGGCCCGTGGCGGTGCATTGCGACAACGGCCTGGGCCGCACCGGCACGATGCTCGCCGCGTATCTGATCCACTCCGGCAAATCGTATCGCGACGCCGTGAGCGCCGTGCGCGAGGTCGAGCCGGCCGCCATCGAGACGAGCCGGCAGTTCTCCTTCCTCGAGGAATTTTACAAGTTGCGGCGATGAACGATGGTGGTGCGGATTCGCGCGAAGACCGCGAAGCTGGCGAAGGAAAGGCCGCTTTTCCCCCTTCGGTTTTTCTTCGCGTTCTTCGCGCGACACAAAAAAATCCTTTCGAACCATGCCACTGCCCGATGAACCGGACGGCTGCGCCGCGGGCGGCGAATGTTCACCATCGCTTCGCCGTCCAAGCTCGCACATGAAATTGCCGCTCCTCCCTCGCTGGAATTTTGCTCCGCTCGCCTGCACCGCTTTGCTCGTCTTTGCCGGAGTTTCCCCCGCCCGCGCGCAGGAGAAAAAATCCGCCGCGCCCGCGAAGCCCGCCGCCAAGGCCGCCGCCGGCCAGAGCCTCTTCGATGGCAAGACGCTCAATGGCTGGGCCGTCACGGACTTCGCCGGCCACGGCGAGGTGAAGGCGGAAAACGGCGAGCTGATGATTGATTCCGGCCTCGCGCTCTCTGGCGTCACCTTCACGAACCCGACGCCGAAGATGGATTACGAAGTGACGCTTGAAGGGAAAAAGCTTTCCGGCAACGACTTCTTTTGCGGGCTGACGTTTCCCTACGGCACAAACTCCTGCACGTTCGTCCTCGGCGGCTGGGGCGGCGCGGTCACCGGCCTTTCGAGCGTGGACGGCGCGGACGCCTCGGAGAACGAGACCACGAAGTTCATGAAGTTTGACAAGGACAAGTGGTATGCCGTCCGCGTGAAGGTGGCCAAGAAGCGCATCGAGGCGTGGGTGGACGGCGAGAAGCTCGTGGACCTCGACACCGCTGACAAGCGGATTGAGATGCGCCCCGGCGAGATTGAGCTGAACGTGCCGTTCGGCCTCGCCACCTATCAGACCGCCGCCGCGTTTCGCAACCTCCGCCTGCAACCGCTGGCCGCCGCCGGCGCGAAGGAGTAGTGCGCTCAAACCGCCACCGGGAACAACCACGGCGGGGCGTGGCAGCCAAAATTACCGTTTGCATCCGTCCGGGGGCGTGCTACAAACACCGCCCGCCTGTCGCAGGGCGGAAACCGTTTAACCGAACAATCGTTATGTCACAGCATCGCAGCCTCCGCGCCGTCGGCACCATGGGCGCCAAACGCAACGTCCTCAAACGCTTTGAGCGCGTCGCGCTGCTCAAGAAGCGCGGTGCCTGGAAGGCCGGCGACCGCGTGACCGGCCTGCGCAAGACCAAGCCGGAAGCCTAAGGCAAGGTGCGAGGTTGGAGGTGAGAGGGGCGAAATATCTCGGCTCTCACTTCGCATTTCTCCCTTCGCCCCTCGAATGGTTCGCCTGCAAAAATTCCTCGCCGACGCCGGAGTGGCCTCGCGCCGCGCCAGCGAGGAAATCCTCCTCGCGGGCCGCGTGGAGGTGAACGGCAAGGTGGTGCGCCAGCTCGGCGTGAAAATTGATCCGGCGGCAGATCGCGTCTCGGTGGACGGCACGCCGCTCAAGTCCAAAAAGAAAATTTACCTCGCCGTCCACAAGCCGCGCGGCTTCGTCTGCACCCGGCAGGACGAGCTGGGCCGCCGGACGGTTCTCGAACTGCTCCCCCGCGAGTGGGGCCATCTTTACCCCGTGGGCCGGCTGGATCGCGAGAGCGAGGGATTGATCTTCGTCACGAACGACGGGGATTTTGCGCTGCGCCTCACGCATCCGCGCTACGGCGTGCGGAAGAAATACGTCGCCACCGTCACCGGGCGCGTCGAGCGCGAGATGCTCGCGCGCTTCACGCAGGGCGTGGAGCACGAGGGCGAAACGCTGAAGGCGGAGAAGACGCGGCTGGTGGACGTGAACAACTCGCACAGCATCGTCGAGCTCGAACTCGCCGAGGGCCGCAACCGCGAGGTGCGCCGCCTCTTCGAGTCGCAAGGCCTCGAAGTCGAGCGCCTGCAGCGCCGGCAGATCGGCCCCATCAAACTCGGCGAGCTGCCCGCCGGCAAATGGCGGACATTGACAGAAACGGAGATTAAATCTCTACTTCCCGCAGTATGAAAACCGCCACATCCGTCCTCTGGATTTTTTCCTTCTGCTCCATTTTTTCCCTCGCCGCCGCCGAGGAGGCCGCCGTCATCAAGGCCAGCCGCGTGAACGTGCGCGGCCAGGCCCGCCTCGCCAGCGAAGTCGTCACGCAGCTCAAGAAGGATGATGCCGTCACCATCCTCGAGGAGATCGCCGCGCCCAATGCCAAGCCCGGCGAGCCGGCGGCGTGGCTCCGCATCAAGCTGCCCGCCAACACGCCGGTGTGGGTCAACGCGAACTTCGTCTCCAACAACCTCGTCACCGTCAACAAGCTCAACGTCCGCTCCGGGCCGGGGGAAAATTACAGCGTCCTCGCCCGCCTCGACAAAGGCGCGGAGGTCAAGGCCATCCGCACCGTCGGCGGCGACTGGACGGAAATCGAGGCGCCCGCCGGGGCTTTCGCCTTCATTGGTTCTGAACTGGTGAGCCGCCCGAACAAGCCCGCCGCACCGGAAACCATTTCCGCCGCGAACACCACGACCGCACCGCCCGCGCCCGCGCCGGAGCCGGTCAAACTGGAGCCAGCCCCCGCGCCTGCTCCCGCCCCGGCTCCGACGGTGGAAACGAAATCCGCCGCGACCACCACGCCTGCGCCCGTCGTCCCGGTGACGACGCCAGAGCCTGCGCCCGCTCCTCCGGCCCTCGCGCCAGAAATCAAAACGGAATCCGCCTCCACGACCGTCGCCGCGCCGCCGGCCATTTCACCGACGCGGGAAATTGTGGTCGAGGAGATCGCGCCGAAGCGCATCGTCACGCGCGAGGGATTTGTCCGCCTCTCGGTCAACATCCAGACGCCGACCTTCTACGCGCTGGAGAGCCTCGACAACGGCAAGACGATCAACTATCTCCACAGCACCTCGACCAATCTGCAATGGAAGGTTCTCAAGGATCGCAAGGTCATCGTCACCGGCGAGGAGGCCATTGACAAGCGCTGGCCCAACACGCCGGTGCTGGTCATCGAAACGCTCAAGACCACGCCCTGATGGCCGCCGCCAATCTGATTGATGGCCGCGCCATCGCCGAGCAGCTTCACACGGAAACCGCCCAGCGCATCGCCGCCCTGAAGGCGCGCGGCATCGAGCCGGGCCTCGCTTTCGTGCGCGTCGGCGAAGACCCGGCGTCGAAGGTCTATGTCGGCATGAAGGAGAAAACCGGCGCGCGCCTCGGCATCCGCTCCGCCACCCACGTCCTGCCGGAGAAAACTTCCGAGGCCGAGCTGCTGAAACTCATCGCTGAACTCAACGCCGACAAAAGCACACACGGAATTCTCGTGCAAGCCCCGCTGCCCGCGCACATCAACCAGGCCACTGTCTTCTCAACCGTCTCACCGGCGAAGGACGTGGATGGTTTTCATCCCGTCAACGTCGGCAAGCTGATGCTCGGCGACACGACGGGCTTTCTTCCCTGCACTCCGGCGGGCGTGCATGAACTGCTGATTCGCTCCGGCGTGAAAATCAGCGGCGCGGAAGTCGTCGTGCTGGGGCGCGGCAACATTGTCGGCAAGCCGATGGCGGCGATATTAATCCAGAAGGCGAAGCACGCGAACGCGACCGTCACCATTTGCCACTCGGCCACGCGCGACATCGCCGCGCACTGCCGCCGCGCGGACATCCTCGTGGCCGCGCTGGGCGTGGCGCATTTTGTGAAGGCGGACATGGTCAAGCCCGGCGCGGTGGTGATGGACGTGGGCGTGAACCGCATCGCCGACCCGCAGGCCAAAGGCGGCTCGCGGCTCGTGGGCGACGTGGACTTCGACGCCGTGCAGCCCATCGCCGGGAAAATCACGCCCAACCCCGGCGGCGTCGGCCCGATGACGATTGCCATGCTGATGCAAAACACCGTGCGCGCGGCGGAGATGCAGACGTAGTTTTTCATCCTTCATCCCTCATCCTTCATAATTTCATGAACCCCACCCGCATCCTCCCCGATTTGCAATGCTCGCTCGTGTGCGAGGACATCCGCCAGGAAGTCACCGGCAACGTCATCCTGCTCGGCGTCATTGCGCTGCTGCGCGCGCCGCAGTTCCCCGTCACCGCGCACAAGCTCTGCGTGTTCAACCGCTGGACGGCGGGCCTCGGCCAGTTCACCGAAACGGTGCGGCTCATCGCGCCCGACCAGACGACGGTGCTGCGCGAGAGCAAGGTGAAGTTCGCGCTGCAGGACGCCGCGCACAACGCGACGAACTTGAGCGTGTTCGGCCAGTTGGAGTTCACCGCGCCCGGCCTCTACTTCGTCGAAGTGCTGGTGGACGACGTGATGAAGCTGCGCTACGCACTGCCGGTCGTGCTCGTCCAGATGCCGAACGCCGGGCAACCGCCCGCCCCGGCGGAACCGGCGGCGTGATTCTTCAAGATTTGCCGTCAGTTTTTCCGCGCGCGAAGAGCTGCCGGATGATTTCCTCAATCGGCACCTCCTCGATGTCAATGTCCGACACGGGCAGCTCGTCCAGCAGCGCCTTGCAGACGGGGATGACGCGCTCGCGCTTCACCTTGAGCTTGAGGCTCGCGGAGGTCTGCTCCACCACTTCGCCGTAACGCGCGAGGCTCGCCGCCGGGGTGCGATCCGCACCGTCGCATTGGATGGTGACGAGCTTGAAGTCGGCGAAGCGGTCAATGATCTCGCTCAACCGGCCATCGAAGAAAATCGCGCCGTGATCAATGATGACGACGCGCTGGCAGAGTTCCTGGATGTCCGCCATGTAATGGCTGGTGAGCAGAATCGTGGTCTTGCGCGTCGCGTTGTGGTGCCGGAGGAACTCGCGGACTTTTTTCTGCGAGACAACGTCGAGGCCGATGGTCGGCTCGTCGAGGAACAGCACCTTCGGCTGGTGGAGCAGCGCGGCGATGAGTTCCATCTTCATGCGTTCGCCGAGGGAAAGTTCGCGCACCATCACATTGAGCTTGTCGCGCACGTCGAGCAGTTCGCTCATCTCGGCGACGGTGCGCTCGAAGCCGTCGCGCGCGATGCCGTAGATTTTGGCGTTCAGTTCGAGCGATTCACGCGCGGGCAGATCCCACCAGAGCTGGTTTTTCTGGCCGAGCAGCAGCGCGAACTGGCGGCGGTAGCCGTCCGCGCGCTCCCACGGCGTGAAGCCGAGCACGCGCGCGTCGCCGGACGTTGGATAGAGCAGGCCGGCAAGCATCTTGAGCGTGGTGGTCTTGCCCGCGCCGTTCGGGCCGAGGAAGCCGACGAGTTCGCCCTCTTCGACGGAGAAATTCACGTCCTTCACCGCGTGGACGGTCTCGTATTGCCGGTGAAACAGGCCCTTCACCGCGCCCCAGAGGCCGGGCGGCTTTTTGTAGGTGCGGAAGGCTTTGGTCAGTCCGCGGACTTCGATGGCAAGCACGAGAGCAGTTTCAGGTTGCTGGTTGCAAGTTCGCCGAAAAGCGAAGCCTACGGCGAACTTGAAAAATGAAATTGAAACGGGACTTGAGCGCCTAGCGCTGGAGCTGGCGTTCGAGGTAGAGGACGACCTGGCGGACGTTGGAATCCACTTCCATGCGGTCCTTCACGAGGCGGCAGGCGTGCAGCACGGTGCCGTGATCGCGGCCGCCGAAGGCCTCGCCGATGGTGTTGAGGGAACCCTCGGTCATCTGGCGCGAGAGATACATGGCGATCTGGCGCGGGAAGGCGATGTTCTCCGGGCGGCGCTTGCTGGTCATGTCCGCGAGGCGGATGTCGAAATGCTCGGCGACGCGCTTCTGGATCAGATCAATGCTGATGTTGAGGCGGCCCTCCTCGTGGAGGATTTCACGCAGCAGGCCTTCGACCATTTCCACGCTCAATTTTTTGCCCGTCAGCGAGGAGTAGGAGGCGACGCGGATGAGCGCGCCCTCGAGCCGGCGGATGTTGGTGCGGATGCGGTTGGCGAGGAAGTTCAGCACCTCCTCGGACAGCTCCACGCCCATCGCCTTGCCCTTCTTGCGGAGAATGGCGAGGCGCGTCTCGACATCGGGCGGCTGCATATCGGTGACGAGGCCCCACTCGAAGCGGGAGACGAGGCGCTGCTCGAGGTTTTGAATCTCGCTCGCGGGCCGGTCGCAGGTGAGCACGATCTGCTTGTGCGACTCGTGCAGGGCGTTGAAGGTGTGGAAAAATTCCTCCTGGATGCGCTCCTTGCCGGCGAGGAACTGCACATCGTCAATCAGCAGCACGTCCGTCTGGCGGTATTTTTTGCGGAAACGCGGGAGCTGGTTGTTCTGGATCGCGTCAATGTATTCGTTCGTGAATTTCTCCGAGGAGAGATACGCGATGCGCGCGCCTTTTTTGTGCGTGCCGACGTGCTGGCCGATGGCGTGCAGCAAGTGCGTCTTGCCCAGGCCAACGCCGCCGTAGAGGAAAAGCGGGTTGTAGGATTTGCCCGGCGCCTGCGCCACGGCCATCGCGGCGGCGTGGGCGAAGTGGTTGTTCGTGCCGACGACAAACGCGTCGAAGGTGTTGCGCGGATTGAAAATCGCCTCGCCATCCGCCACGGCGCGCGCGGCGTGCTCGGAATTTTTCTTCGGCGCGGGCGTCACGGGTGCCGGCGCGGGAACCGCCGTGGAGACTTTAAATTTCACCGCGAGGTGCTTGCCCGAGGCGTGCGCGAGCACGTCCTGCAAGAGCCCGAGGTAGTTGTCCTTGAGCCACACTTCGCAGAAGTCGTTGGCGACTTCCAGCGTGATGGCGTCGCCCTCGATCGCCACGGCGCGCACGGGCGCAAACCACAGGTTGAACGTGTCGGCGTTGAGCATCGAGCGCAGCTGCGCGAGCGCGGCTGCCCAGATTTTATCCACGGATGTTTGCATTTTAACAACGCCGATGCGGCGAAAAGGCCCGATTTTATTCACGTGGCGTTGCCAGTGGGAAATCCGCGCGGCTGCGTCGGGGTTCTTTTCCGTTCACTGGGCAGTCACCATCGCACTCTGTCAACTACCGGCCTGCTTTGCACTTGTCCGAGGAGGTCTAAAATCTTATCTCAATGGCATTCAAGCACTTGCAGCCAAAACAAACCACAACCCCGGAACCTTCAACTAAATCAACCACCATCACAAATATCGCCGCCGGTAACGGGTCGAGTTTTTAGTCCAACTCGGTGCCACTGGCTAGGACAATATGCTAAACCTTATTCAACAGTTATTCACAGCCGGTTTTGGCCTGAAAAATCAGGCGTTTTTTTCATTTTTCAAGAAACCGAGCGTGTCGAAAACCAGGTGTCATTCACATTTTTTCGTGGGGACGGCAATTCGTTCACTGATGAACCGGCGAAGGGAAAAACGAAATCAGACCGCCTGCTCGCCGGTCTCCTCGGTGCGAATGCGGATCGCGTTCTCGACAGAACTGACGAACACCTTGCCGTCGCCGATTTTGCCGGTCTTGGCCGCGCCGACGATGGCCTTGACCGCCTCTGCCGCACGCGCGTCGGCAACCACCAGCTCGAGCTTCAGCTTGGGCAGGAAGTCCACCGTATATTCGCTGCCGCGGTAAATTTCCGTGTGCCCCTTCTGCCGCCCGAAGCCCTTGACCTCGGTGACGGTCATGCCCTCGATGCCGATGGCGGTGAGCGCTTCTTTGACTTCCTCCAGCCGGAACGGTTTGATGATGGCCTCGATTTTTTTCATGCGCGTTTTAAGTGAAGTGTCGGAGAGGCATACTAATCATCCCGTTTCCGCTGTAAATAGGTTTTTGCGCCGCGCGCAAAATAATTTCCAAAAATTGTCAGCGCCCCGCCTTCGCCAGCTCCAGCAGCCGCTCAAACTCCACCGCCGTGAGCGGCGTCACCGAGAGCCGCGACTGCCGCACCAGCGCGATGCCCTGTAAAATCTTGTCCGCCTTGATGGCCGCCAGCGTCACCGGCGATTTCAGCGGCTTCACAGGCACCAAATCCACCGCGCTCCAGTCGCCCTCCGCCGCCGTCGGGTCGGGATAATGCTCCCGCTCCACGCGCGCGAGGCCGACGACCTGCTTCTCGCTCACGCTGTGGTAAAACAGCACGGGGTCGCCGCGCTTCATCGCGCGCAGGTTGTTTCGAGCTTGGAAACTCCGCACGCCCGTCCACGCCGTGTGGCCGTCCCTCATGAATTGCGCCCACGAGTAGGCCTCGGGTTCCGATTTGGCGAGCCAGTGGTTCATGGAAAGAATTTACGATTGACGATTTGCGCCCTACGATTGCTCCGTGAGTCTGGCCGACAACTTGGATTCGATTCAACAACGGATTCGCGCCGCCTGCGCGCGGGCCGGGCGCGATCCTGCGGACGTCACGCTGCTCGCAGTCGCCAAAAACCATCCGCCGGAGACGGTGCGCGCCGCCGCCGAGCTGGGCCTGGCGCTCTTCGGCGAAAACCGAGTGCAGGAGGCGAAGGCGAAAATCCCCCTCTGCCCCGACCGCCTGCGCTGGCACATGATCGGCCACCTGCAATCCAACAAATGCCGTGACGCCGTGCATTTTTTTGAAATGATCCAGAGCGTGGACAGCCTCGCCCTCGCGCAGGAAATCAACAAGAGCTGCGACAAGGCGGCCAAGACCATGCCCGTGCTCCTCGAAGTCAACATTGCGGGCGAGGGAAGCAAGTTTGGTTATTCCCCGGCGCAATTGCTCGCGGAACTGGCGCAAATCAACGCGCTGCCGCGCCTGGAAATCCACGGCCTGATGACCATCGCACCGTGGACGCCGGAGCCGGAAAAAGTCCGCCCGGTGTTCCGCCGTCTGCGCGAGCTCAAGACGCAGTGCGAACAGATTCTCGGCGCGCCGCTGCCGCACTTGAGCATGGGCATGAGCGGTGACTTTGAAATCGCCATCGAGGAAGGTGCGACCCTCGTGCGCATTGGCAGCGCGCTTTTCGGCCCGCGCCCCAGGCAGGACAAAAAACCGGATTAGCGCCTCTGTCCGCGCAACAATAGCGGTTCGCATTTGCCTGTCTGCGAGTGGGTTTGCAATTCTGTGAATCTGTCTGTCTTGATTTTCGCCACTCGCTTGTAATTCCAGACACTCGCTGTTTCCACGCCGGACAAAAAATCCGATTTTCCCGCCTCAAGCCACTGGCACCGCGCGTGCTTTTCAAAACCAGACTGAATTATGTATTACCGAATTCCAACACGAACGTCGCCTTTGGCCGTGAAAATTATCGTTGCCATCGTGGCCGTCATCTTCATCGCGATCCTCTCCATACCGCTTTGGGGGCCGCCGGTGTTGACGAAATTTTACCTGGACAACTGGGACAGCCGTCTGGCCAGCCGGGTCGTGGTTGTGAAAGCCAGGATCAATGATTCCTGGCCGCTCTTCGCGCAAACGACGGCGGCCAAGCAGGGGGAATGATCCTGCCGCCCCGCGCAACCCGGAAGGCCGTGCCGCTTATTGCTTCACCGTGAGAATCAGCCCCGTGTGCGGCGGGATGGTGAACGGGCTGGCGAGCGCACGGCCTTCACTGGCGGAAATGAACGAGACCTTGTCGAGTCCGGCCCACGGCAGTTTCACACCGGTTTCCTCCTTGTCGGTGGGGTTCACCAGCACTACGCCGTTGGAAAAGGGCCGTCCGTGGACGCCGCCCGCGGCAAGCTCCTGCATCGGCGCGGTGGCGGTGCCGAGCGGCGCGTCGTATTCGGGGAAGTGCTCCGGCCCGTCCGTGCGCTGCGTGTCGAAGTTAAAGTGACTGCGCGGCCCCGCGCCGAGCAGACACGACGCGAGCGTGAAGCGCCGCCATTGTGGGACGAGTTTCGCGGCATCCGGCTCGTTGTTTGCGGTCAGCCCGTCTGTCCAGCACCGCACCGTCCACAGGCCGATGCGCCCGCGCCGTTCCACGTCCTGAATCATCAGCACGTCGAGCAGCCACGCGGCGGGCGCGGGCCACTCGTCGAGCTTCGCCGTGGAAAACCGCCAGAGCGAATCCGCCATCGCACCATCCGCAAACTGCAGCAGGACGCGCGGGCTTTCGGCCTCCGGCTCGCTCCAGTAGCGCTCGCCGGAGACCAGCCCGTTGAACACAAGCTTCTTGTCCTTCGGCATGGACTCCTTCATCGCCGTGAGCATCGCCGCCTGCGCCGCCAGCCATTGACTGCGCGTGAAGACCGTCCGCGTCTTTGGGTTGATCGGCTGGCCGGCGGAGGTCACAGAACCGATCCCGCCCGCGCCCATGTTGTCCACGAACACGCCGTCGAACTCCGCCTCGGTGTGGCGGATGGCGTTGCGCGCGACGTGCTGCAGCCACTTGAAATTATTCGGCACGACCAGCCAGCCCGTGGCGCCGCGCGCCTTGATAAGAAAACCGTCTTTGTCGAGCGCCAGCGCGTCGCGCAGGCTGTTGGTCAGGCTGTCCGTGACCGCCGCGCCGGAAAGGTATTTCAACGTTGTCGTGGCGGGATTGCCCTCGCGGAAGAGCTTCGACTCCTGATGGCCAAGCACGAGGGAGAACTTCGCGCCGATCTGTTTCGACGTCTGCTCGCCAAGGTCGCGCCACAACGGGGCGAAGAGGCGGATTATAGTTTCGTCAGCAGCGGGTGAAGTCTGCGCGCACGCGCCGCCGAGCATTCCTAAAGCAAGCGCACCTGCGAGCAGATGAAATCCGATTCTCATGAAAGCCCAGCGCTTCCGCAAAAATTAGCTCGCCAGGCGCTCCAGTTCCGCGCGCGTCATCTCCTCGATCAATGCGCGGAAGCTGATTTGCGGCTCCCAGCCGAGGACGCGCTTCGCCTTCGCCGCATTGCCGAGCAGGCGCTGCGGCTCGGCGGGGCGGAGCAGGCGCGCGTCCTGTTTCACATGCTGGCGCCAGTCGAGGCCGCAGGTGGTGAACGCGATCTCCACGATGTCCTGCACACTGTGAAGCTGGCCCGTGGCGAGAACGTAATCATCCGCCTTCGGCTGCTGAAGCATCTGCCAGAAGGCGCGCACGTAATCGCGTGAATGCCCCCAGTCGCGGCGCGCGGAAGTGTCGCCGAGCATCAGTTCGCTCTGCTGGCCAAGCTTGATCGCGGCGGCGGCACGGCAGATTTTTCGCGTCACGAAGTTCTCCCCGCGCCGGGGCGACTCGTGGTTATACATGATGGCGTTGCAGGCGAAGAGGCCGAACGTCTGCCGGTAGATCGCCACCATCTGCGTGGCGAACGCCTTCGCGCAGCCGTAGGGATTCACCGGCTTGAAGGGCGTGCCCTCGTCCTGCGGCGACTGCTCGGGCGCGCCGAAAATCTCGCTCGACGACGGATGAAACAGCTTCGCCGGGCGCGGCAGGTCGCGGATCATCTCCAGCAGGCGCAGCGTGCCCATCGCGGTCATCTCGCAGGTGGACTCCGGGATTTCAAAGCTCAAGCCCACGTGGCTCTGGCCGGCGAGGTGGTAAATCTCATCCGGCGCGACCTTGTTCAGCACGCGGCGCAGCGTCGTCGGGTCATCGAGATCGGCGTAGTGGAGAAAGAGACGTTTGCCGTAGATGGCGGGGTCGCTGTAGAGATGGTCAATGCGCGAGCGGCTCAACGCGCTCGTGCGCCGCACCACGCCGTGGACGGTGCAGCCGTGTTCGAGCAGCAGCTCCGTGAGATAGGAGCCGTCCTGACCCGTGATGCCGGTGATAAGTGCGGTGTTCAAGTGCGGGTTCCTTTGCCAACGGTGAACTTTTCCAGGCTGCTAAAGCTCATCTCCGGGGACGGGTGAAACGCCGGGAACTTTCGACCGTATCCGATCCAGTTCACTTGCGCTGCCGTGACCGGCGCGTTTCTCCATGTTCTGGGACACTTTCCAGACGGACATCTGGCGGGCCGGCGTCAGGGCCACGAATTGGCCGGGGGAAGTCTTTTCCTTGCGGGCGGCTTCCTCCCCCAGTTGAGCCAGGCAATCCGGCACTTGCGCTTGAATGGTCTGCATACGTTCGCCCGGACTATAGCCGGAAATTCGCGCGGGGAAAGCACTTTGACGCCGGGTTCGGCGGGGCCGGGTTGGCTCAAATAAAAAAACCTCGAAAAGGGGCGGGCAGGAGATTAAAACCACACTCGAATGGAGCCTGACCAGACAGACCCGGTATTCAGCGCCCCGTCCGGCGGCGGTGCCGCCGCCGCCAGCCTGGCGGCGGGGCAGACGGTGGGCGGCGGGCGTTATCGGTTGAAATCGCCGCTGGGGCGCGGCGGCATGGGCGTGGTGTGGCTGGTGGAGGATTTGAGCCTGGGGGAAGGCGTCGCGCTGAAGTTCCTGCTGCCGGAGATCAGCCACGACGCCGTGGCGCTCGACGAGCTGCGGCGCGAGGTGCGCAAGAGCCGGAAGCTGACCCATCCCAACATCATCCGCATCCATGATTTCCACGAGCCGCCCGGCGAGACGCCGTTCATCTCGATGGAATACGTCAGTGGCGAAAACCTCAACGCCCTGCGGCTGAAGCAGCCGGACCGGGTGTTCACCTGGGAGTTCCTCGCCCCGCTGGTTCGGCAGCTTTGTGACGCGCTGGATTACGCGCACGGCGAAAAGGTCATCCACCGCGATCTCAAGCCGGCCAACATGATGCTCGACGGCAAGGGCCGGCTGAAGCTGGCCGATTTCGGCATCGCCGCGCTGGTGAGTGATTCCTCCTCCAGTCGCATCGCCGTGTCCAGCCCCACCAGCGGCACGGTTACCCACATGAGTCCGCAGCAGCTGGATGGCGGGGTGCCCTGTGCGGCGGACGATGTTTATGCGCTGGGGGCGACGTTGTATGAGCTGCTCACCAGCCGCCCGCCCTTTTATTCCGGGGACATCGCCCATCAGGTGCGCACCCTGCCCGCCAAGCCGCTGAACGAACAGCTCGCGGAAAATTTCGTTGTCAACCCGATCCCGCCCGCCGTCGGCGCGATGGTTCTGGCCTGCCTCGCCAAGGATCCGGCCCAGCGCCCGGCCAGCGCCCGCACCGTGGCCGGGCGGGTGGGCCTGGCGCTGGACGCAAACGGGAGCGCTGCCGGTGTCGGCACGGAATTCCAGTCCATCCGCCGATGGAGGAAGACTGCCATTGCCGGTGGGGTGGCGGTGGCGGTGATGCTGCTGGGAATCGGGGTGTGGCCTTTCGGGTTTCGTCGCGGTAAAACGGAAAACGGCGATGCCACCCAACGGCCAGCGAACCTCGTGGCGGCGACCGCCCCGGTGCCGGACGCGGGATGGATCTCCTTGTTCGACGGGCGGACGCTCACCGGCTGGGACGGCGACCCGCGCTACTGGTCGGTGAAGGAGGGCGCGATTTGCGGCGATCTGCCGGCGGGGATCGCGGTGGACGACACCACCTACCTGATCTGGCGCGGCGGCACGGTGGCGGATTTTGAACTGCGCCTCCTGGTCTATTTCGAGCGCGGGAAATCAGGGGTTTATTATCGCGCCACGGATCGGGGCGGCTGGAAGGTGGCCGGCTATGAGTTCAACTTTCTGAATCCCCGGACGGGCGGGCTGGCGATGGTCAGCGACGAAGGCGGTAAAGCGCGCAATCTCCGGTATTTCGAACGGGAGGATTACGCCCGGGACGTGAAGCCTTACCTCAAGGAGGATGATTGGAACGAAATCACCATCCGCGCGGCGGGAAACCGGTTGCAACATCACATCAACGGCCACGTCGTGGTGGACGTGACCGACACCGATCCCGAAGCCCGCGCTTCCGGCCGGCTGGCCTTCCAGTTGCGCCAGGGGCGGTTCGATGGGGCGACCGCCATCCGGTTCAAGGGCATCCGCCTGCGCCGCCTCGCGCCCGAAGCCGGGCGGGCGAAGTAACCGCCCCAAAAAGCGGGGTCACGCGCCGGGCCGGCCGAACCGTTCCATCACCCGCATCAGGGCGGCGGCGCGGTTTTTCACGTCCAGCTGCGCGAAGATGCTGTGCAGGTGCTTTTCCACCGTGCGGACGCTCATGCCGAGGATGGTTCCGATCTCGGAATTGATTTTGCCCTCGGCGACCCAGTGCAGCACTTCGCTTTCCCGGGGCGTGAGGCCCAGCTGCATCAGCGACTCGGTGGAAAAGGCCGGGCGCTCCTCCGTGAACAGCAGCAGTTGTTGATCAGCCCGGCTCTCGGCCAGGCGCACGGCCAGGCGCGCCGCGCCGCGCGCCACGAGCAGCGGCCCGCCGGCGGCCCCCGCGCGGGATTGCTTCCGCACCCATTGCCGCAGCTTCGCGGGCAGTTGCGCCGCCCGCTGCACCTCCGCCTGGAAATAATCGGCGACCCAGCGGCGGGCGTTGTCGCTCACGAAGTGGATGGTTCCCGCGCAAGAGAGCAGGATCGCGCCGTGATCCACTTCCGCGAAGGGGCAGGCCGCCCGTTCGGTTTTCTGGGCGCGGCCCTCGTCCAGGAGTCGGGCCGGCGCGCGCCGCTTCGTCGTCCGCGTTTCGCGAAACACAAAGAGGTGCCGCACGATGTGAATCTGGTCGTGATCCTTGAGCCGGGCCGGCTCGAGCAGCCGCCGCCGGTTCAGGAAGACGCCGTTGCTGCTGCCGAAATCCGCCAGCCAGTGGCCGCCCTCGTCGCGCGAAAAAATCAGCGCGTGCCGGCGCGAGACCTGTTTGTCGTCAATCACCAGGTCGTTGTCCGGCAGCCGCCCGATGGAGCAGTTGCCGTCCAGCGGCAGTGGTCCGGCGGCGGGAGTTTCCAGCCATGCGTTCACGCCGTCAGAATATGCTGGCGCAAATTTTTCCGCAATCGCGGCCTGCGGCCGGCCCGGTTTTGCCTGGCGCGCCTCACTCCCCGCCCGGCCGCAGGCAGAGCAGTTCCTTGCGCGAGCGCAGATACATCCGGTCGCCGACGAAGGCCGGGTGCGCCATCGAGTCAGGATGTTTCTCGGCGAAGGGGCGCAGGTGCGAGATGATTTTGTATTCCGCCGCCGTCGCGTCCACAAGCAACAGATCGCCCGACATCGTCCACACCAACACGCGATCCTTGCTGGTAACGACCGTGGCGTGATCGTGAAACATATCGTCCGCCCGGTGCCAGAGCGTTTTCAACGTCGCCGCGTCGAGGCAGAACAATTCGCCGTAGGCCGTGCCGAAGATTTTCCCGTCCGCCATCGCCGGCGTGCAGGTGTCGGGTGCCATATCCTTGTTCTTCAGCACCGGCTCGGCGACGAGTTTGCCCTTGCCGTCGAACCGGTGCAGGCGCGTGGCGTTGTTTTCGCCGGCGAGCAGGAGCTGCTTGCCGAAGATGATCGGCGTGATGACATTGAAGTCCGCGCCGTCCGTCGGAACCACTTCCCACAGGCGCTTGCCCGTGGCCGGCTCCCAGCCGCCGATTCCCGCGACATCGAAGCCGACGATCTGCCGCACGCCGTCGAACGTGCTGATGATGAACGCCGAATACGCCGCCGCGTGGCCGGGCGTTTTCCAGAGCATTTTGCCGGTCTTGCGGTCGAGGGCGACGACCGACGCGTCCTTCGCGCCCGGCGCGATGATGAGCTTGTCGTCCACGACCAGCGGCGGAATGGAGCAGCCCCACGTGATGCGCTGTGTGCCGAAGTCGTCGAAGACGTTCGCCTTCCAAATCACCTTGCCGCTCGCCAGTTCGACGCAGTGCAGGTGGCCGAGCGCGCCCTGCAAATAAACGAGGCCGTCGTGGATGACCGGCGTCGCACGCGGGGCGTTCGAGTAATCCACCTCGTCGGGCGCGGCGTAATTGAATTGCCAGAGCGTGCGGCCATCCTTCGCATCCAGACAACTGAACACGTCGCGCTGAAAATCCGCCGACTTGTCTGGCACGACGACGACAGTTTCCGTCGCGGCGACCCCGGCCATCGCCGGGCCGGTAAGCGACGTAGCCCAGAGCGGCGAAAGTTTTTCGGGAAGCTTTTGCGGCAGTTGCGGCACGAAGCCCGCGCGCCCCGGCCCACGCCAGTCCGTCCATGCGTTCACGGTTTCCTCGCGCAGGCTCACAAAGCCGGATTTGGATTCCAGCGCGGCGAGCAGCGCGGGTTGTTTCGCCACCTCAAGCAGGGCACGGGAAATCTTCTGCTCCAGCTCCGCATCCACGCTCGCGCTGGCAAACACGCGGATGAACGGCACCGACTCCGTCTCGCCGAGGATTTGGAACGAGCCTTTGTCGAGCTTGCCGCAGCCTTCGAGGAGCACGGGCAGGAACGCGGAAACCACGGCGGCATCAGTCTCGCCGTCGTTCATCGCGACGGCGGCGGCGTCCATGCTGCCGGCGGTTTTGAAGTTCGCGCGGACGTTCGCCGCCGTGAGCGCGCGCTGGGCGGCGGCGTGGGCTTCCTCGTCCTCGACCGGGCCGAGGCTGATGGACTTGCCCGCCAGATGCGTGAGCGAACGCCCGGCGAAATTCTTCCGCACCAGAAACACGCCCTTGAGCGACGTGTCGCCGCGGCGGTCCGTCAATGCGGCCAGCGGGCGGATGGGCAGCTTCGCCTTGGCCGCGTCGGCGCGCACGACCGCGTCCTTGCCGATGATGAGGTCGGCCTGGCCGCCAGTGCGTTCGCGGGCGAGCGCGAGGCTTTCGTCGAACGTCACCTTCACGGGGCGGCCGGTGGATTTTTCCAGATGCGCGGCCAGCAGGTCGTAGCGGCGCTGACCGGTGCCGGAGACGCACGTGCAGGACAACTGCAACGCCAGCGGATCCATCACGATGAGTTGCAGCGGCGCGGGCGCGGCGAGCGAAGCACCGGGCTGTGCCACGAACAAGGCGAGCGCCGCCACGACTCCCGTAGCAGCCGACGTAAGGAGGCTCTGACTTTTCGGTTCCGCGTTCCGCATTCCGCGTTCCGCGTTGAAGTGAGCCTCCTTACGTCGGCTGCTACCGGGGAAAATTCGCATCACTCAATTCACCTTCGCCAGCACGCGGATCGTCGCGGCGCGCACGTCCATCACATAGACGCGGCTCGCGTCCTTGTTCACCTCGATGGGGATGTAGCACGACTGCGCGGCGAGCTGGCTGCCGTTGTCGAACTTCGTCGTGTCCACATAGCCGACGAGGCCGAGGAATTTTCCATCGGGCGAATACTTCTTCACGCGCCCAATGCCCGATTCGGCGGTGTAGAGCACGCCGCCGGGGCCGAGGTCGAAGTTGCACGGGTTGCAGCACGCGGTGAAGCCCGCGAGATTTTCGCGGTCACGCCGGCCCCAGGTGCCGAGCGCCTTGCCGTCGAGGTCGAAGCGGTTGACGCGGTGGCGCGAGTTTTCCGCGATGAGCAGTTCGTTGCCGACGACGCGCAGGTCAATGTGGCTGCAACAGCCGTATTGCCGCTCGACAATCATCTTCGGCTCCGTGAGGTCGCGCTTGAAGCGGTAAAAATCCTCCGTCGCCCGCAGGCTGTTGCCCATGCCGAACGCGATGAAGACGTGCTGCCCGTCGGCGCACAGCCCGCTCGCCGCCGCCTTCTGTCCGTAAATTTTGTCCGTGTCCACCATCTTCACCAGCCTGCCCTCGGCGGTGAACTGCGCGAGGCGCCCGCCGCCCGCGACATACACCGTGCCGTCGTCGCAGCCGAAAATCATCTTGGGCGCGAGGCCGTCGGTCATCGGCCAAGTCGCGAGCACCTTGCCCTCGGGGCTGACGACTTTGAGCGCGTAGGTGTGGCCTTCGTGATCAATCGAAAGCTGCGGCGAAATGCCGCCGCGATTTTCCGTGAACGTGTCGCGTATCCCGCGCTGGCCGGGTGCGCCACCCGGCCCGCCGGGGCCACCGGGACGGCCCATGCCTTGCATCAGCTTGGCGCGGACATTTTCCGGCAGGCGCGGCATGATTTCGCGGCGCGTCTCCTGGCTGGCATTCGTCATCAAGGCGCGGAAATCTTCGGGGCCGACTTCCTTGAGCAATTTGTCCCAGCCGTCGGGCGTGCTTTTCTGAATCGCCTCGCGGAGGCGGGCGAGAGTTTTGCCGGAATCAGCCGGTGCGCCAGCCTCGCGCCGTGGCACCGCCGCGTTCACCGAGGCGGACGGTTTGGGTGCCGCCGCGCCGCGCGCCCCGGCCTTCCACGACACGCCGGCGAGCAAGTTTCCCCGGCTGTCCATCGCGATGGTCTTGAGCGCGCCCTCCTCGCCGATGGGAAACTTGATGGGCGCGATTTCCTTGTGCGTTGGCGTGTCCAATGAAGCCGCGCCCGCCACGGAAACGAACGCGCCAAGCCCCGCCGCCGTGCCCACCAACACTCCGAGAGTTGCGCGCTTCATAAACCGGAAAATTCCCGTGTGAACTCCCGCCGCGCTCACGCCAGCACCCGGACTTCCCGCGTCGTGCGGTCGAGGATGACCACGCGTCCGTCAGACGTTGCTGCCACGTCGAGCAGGCCCGCCTGGCAGCCGGCAAGCTCCTCCGAATCGGCGCGCGCGGCGGCGATGCTCGCGGCGAATTCCTCCGGCCCGGCAAGCAGGCGGTGGTATTTTCCCGCACCATCGAACACCTTCACGCGCGGCTGGCCGCGTTCCGCCGTGACCACCGTGCCGTCGGCCAGCGCGGCGAAGCCCACCGGGTTGCAGCAGCCGGAGAAGCCGTCGAGGTCGCGCGTGTGTGCGCCCCATTTCGCCAGCAACTTCCCTTCGGCGGAATAAGTGTGAATCTGGTGCCGGCCCGGGTTGGCGACAAAAAGTTTCCCGTCGCGCCACGCAATCGGGAAGAACGCGCGCGGCACGGCAAAGCCGTTTTCGCCCGGCTGGATTTTTCCGAGCACCTTGCCGCCTGCGTCGAGACGCCACACGACGCGCTCGCCGCTGTCGGCGGCAAAAATGATTCCGTCATCCGCAATGGCGAGGCCGGTCAGCGCCGACTGGCGGCCCAGCGGCGCGCCGAGCGGGACGAGTTCGCCCGCGTCGTCCAGCCGCGCGACCTGATTCTTGAACGTGGCGAACAGCCGCCCGCGCGCGTCGAAGCTCACCGCACGCACCGGCTTCGCGGTCGCGACGCGGCGCGCGACACTGCCGTCGAGGCGGTGGAACACAATCGCATTGTCCGCCGCGACGGCGACGAGGCCGTCGTGGCTCACCGCCAATCCGCGCACCTGGGCGGCGGCGACGGTGAACGACGTGGTTTTGGTTTTCGCCGCCAGCAACGGCGTGCCGACGAGCGAAACGGCGGCGGTGACTTGGGCGCTGCGGGCGAGGAAGGCCCGGCGGTTCAGACGCGATGAAGTTTTCATAATGGTCTCGGTGTTCAATGGGCTGGTTTGATTGACGCCGGGTTGTGTGCCGACGTTACACTCGGTGGCGGACTGGAGCGCGGATTCATCATTCATTTTTTCTTCGCGCGCGGGTCACCGCTGAAATGAAACGGTTTGCCGCCGAGCACCTGTTCGGAGGTGATTGTCGGGCAGATGAACTTCTCGACGTGCTCGATGAACAGCTCCGTGCCGCGATAGTGATCCACGTTCGGCCAGCGGGCGGGGTTATACATCGAGTCGGTCAGGTCGCGCATGAGGACGACGTGTTTGCCGTTCTTCGCCATCTGCCGCAGGCCAAAGGGACGGCCCGCCACACACATGTTCACATGGACACCCATGAGCATCACGTTCCTGATGCCGCGCGCTTCGAGCAGGTTCCAGATTTCCACGCCCGAATCGCTGATGGCGTCCGCGTCGTGGATTTTCAGCACTTCAATCTGCCGCGTCCACGGCGCACGCGGGTTGAGTCCTTTGGCCTTCAACTCCGCCGCCCACGCCGCGTGCTCCGCCGGATCGTCGTCCTCGCCACCGTCGGTCTGGTCAATCGGATACACGCCCTTTTCCTCGGCGGGGATTTGTTTGCACCACGAGCCGATGTCGGCGGGCAGGTTCGCGGCCATGGGCGCGGCCTTGGCCCGTTCGCGCGCCGGATGACCCTCGTAAAACTTCATGCAACTGCTCGGCGCGTGGATGATGAAGACGCCCTGCGCGCGAGCCTTTTCGAGCAGCGCGTTCATGCGCGGCGCCATCTCGCCCTCGCGGCGCACGGCGTTCCGGCAATGGTGCAGGTCCCACATGTCGCAGACGATGATGGCGGTCTGCTTCGCGTCCCACGATTCGCGGGTGGAGACGACGCGGTATTCGCCGCCATCCTTGGCCTCGACGCGCTTTTGGAGCGTGAGCTTGAACGGCGAGGCTGCCGCCGAAGAAATGTCTGCGGCTGTAAAAAGCGGGAGAAGGCCAAAAAGAAGGGCAAGACTGGCGGGCTTCATGGCACGGAGATTAACCGAGTCCACCGCATTGTGAATCTCAAACTTTTAGGACTCCGCTACGCCCCGACGCGCTTTTTGATTTCCTTCAACTGCGCCGCCTCGGGCTTCGCGGTGTAATACTTGTCGAGCGGGTAGCAGCCGCTGATGAGGCCGTTGCGCGGCGCGGTGGTGCAGTCGCTGAACGTGCGGCAGATGAGGCGCTTCTCCAGTTCACCCTTGGTCGCCGCGTCGGCCAGCATGTTCGGGTAGCTCAACACCGCGCGGCCGATGCCCACCATGTCGGCCCAACCGTGGCGCAGGAGGTATTGCGAAATGTGCGGGAGAAATTCCTGCAAGTAGCTCAGACCGGAGGCGACCAGAACTGGAGTTTTGAGTTTTGAGTTTTGAGTTTTGAGTTGGGCGAGGTGCGCTTGGAGTTTCTTCACCACCTGGACCTGTCGTTCCACATCAATCAGCGGATCATGCGCGGGCTGGTAGCCATCGCTCGGCGGATACGCGGCGGGACGTTGCAGGTGCGGCGTGTAGTAGGGCGAACCGGCGGTTGTGTTCAAAATCTTCACGCCGAGCTGGGCGCACAGTTCGACGAACTGGAATGTCTCCGTGAGATCGATCTGCGTCGGGTCGCTCTGGTTCACGCCGAAGCCGTAGCGATACGGCAGCGCGTGCGCGAACTCCTCCGGGATGCCGGGGCCGAGCTGGCCGGGCACCGAGAGCGCCGGGTCGGGCCGGTGCGGCACCATGTCAAAGCAGCTCAAGCGCACGCCGAACTCGATCTTGTTCCCGCTTGCACGGATGCCCGCGATGATGTCGCGCAGGATGCGCGTGCGGTTCTCGAAACTCCCACCGAACTTGCCCGGCCGCGTGTGCGCGCCGAGGAATTCGTGCAGCAGGTAGCCGTGGCAATGCTTGAGGTCCACGAAGTCCGCGCCCACGTCCCACGCGATCTGCGCCGCGCGGATGTAGTCCTCGATGAGCCGCTCGATCTCATCGTCGGTGAACACCTGCGCGTCGCTCGTGACCTTGAACTTCAGATCGAGAATCGGATGCCGGAACGCCACGCGCGGTTCGTAGCGCATCCGTTCGTTCGGCCGGCAGAAACGTCCCGAGTGCGTGAGCTGAAAGCCGATGACCAGATCGTCCGTCGTGCCGTAACGCTCTTGATGCGCCTTCTTCAAAATGCCCATCAACTCCGCCAGCCCGGCCTTGTTCTGCTCGATGATGATGAGCTGGTTCGGGTTCGCGCGCCCGTCGGGACGCACGGCCATCGCCTCCGCGCCGCAGATCAACTTCGCGCCGCTCTCGCCGAAACGCTGCCAGCGCCGGCGCATCTCCTCGCTCAAGCCGCCGCTCGTCGTGCCGTCCCAACCTTCCATCGGATGAATGGCCACGCGGTTGCCGATGCGTTTGCCGTTGATGGTGACGTTCGCCACCGGCCGTGCGAGCGGCGAGCCTGCGCCGGCTTCGATGGCGTCCTCGCACGGCAATTCAATGCCGAGCGCCGCGCAGTGATTGCGGAAATCCTCGACCGTCTTCAGCGACGGGATGCGGGTGAGTTTGAAGGGGGTTGAGTTCATGCGGAATCGGTGCGGTTATTCGGCGGCATACACGAGGGTCGTGACGCTTTCCGGTGAAAGCGAATTTCGCCATTCGACGCGAGCGCATTCGTGCGCCCGGTCGGTCACCCAGGTTTCTTGCAGACGATAGTGGAGGTCGCCGATGACGCGCGGCTCGATTGCACTCGGCTTGGGGCCGGGGTTGGTGAGCACCAGCACAATTCGCCGGCGGTCCGTGCTGCGAAAGGCCGCCAACAACGTCGCTTCCGGCGCGTCCGCCTCCAGCCGCACATCGCCCGGACGGACGAAGCGGAAGTAGTGTTTCAGCGCGAAATACTTCTTCGTCCGCTCCTGAAACGGATGCATGCCATTGCGCTGCTCCGGCCCGACGAGAATCAATCCTTCGTCGCGAAACTTCTGCCGTTTTTCCTCGCCCTGAACGCTCGCGGGCGGCGCGCTGTAGGCGAGGCCCCACCAGAGAAACGCGTTCGCCCCCGCGTCCACGAGCGCGGTGTGCAGGTAACGCGCCGCCGCAATGGCCTTGTCGTGTTCGTCCATTCCCGGCGACCACCCGTAGGTGTGCCAATCGCGGCTGTTCCATTGCGCGCCGGTGGTTTCCGTCATCCAGACGCGCTTCGCTGGCAGTTGCGCCCGGAGATACGCGCCGAGCGCCTGCTGCCGCGCACGCAGCACTTCCCATCCGCCATTCGTGTCACCGGTCCGGAACGAATCATACATGTGATAGGCGAAGATGGCCGTGGCGGGCGCGGCGCTGACCGCGTGGAACCGCTTTGCTTCGGAGGCATCGTGACCGGTGTAGGCGAGGTCCGGTGCGGACAGTTCGACCGACAACCTGGCCCGTTGCAGGCGCGGCGCCACCCGGTCGGTGACGAAGCCGGCCAAATCTTCCGGCGTCCAGAAGCAAGTCGGCGAACCGGGCACGGAAAAGTTCGGCTCATTTTGCACGGAGACCGCCGCGACGTTGGCGCCCCAATCCCTTCGCATGAGTTTGAGCCGGCTGGCGATTTCGTCCGCCCACGCATCCTGCTGTTCGCGCTTGAGGACGTAGCCACCGGATGAATTCGTCTCCAGCCAGCTTGCCTGCTGGGGCCGAACCGCCGAACGCGGTTGCCAGAACGAGACGAGCACTTTGGCCTGCGGTGCCACACGCGAAACGCGCGCCAGCACGGCGCGATATTTCTCCGCGTTGCCCGACGCGTCCACGTCCCCCGGCACTCGCACAATGGTCGCGCCCAAGTCCTCAAAGGCGTAACGCAGGGTCGCATCATCCGCATCGTAGCCCCAGAACGCGAGCGCGCCGCCAAAACCCTCGATGACCTGCCGGTCGTTCGTTGGAGCCGTCGAAACCATCACCACCGCCGCCACGCCTTCACCGTTCACGCCAGAAGTCAGGAATGAAAACAAGAGCAAGAAAGCCGCGCAGCGCTTGTGCAAATCCTTCACCGACTTCAGCGACGGGATGCGGGTGAGCTTGAAAGGTTCAGCCATAAATTCGTGACGCGTGAAGTGATGATGCGGGAGCAATGAACTCGTTCAAAGCCGGAAAAGTTTGTGCGCATTGCCACGGAAGATTTTCGCTTCATCGCCAGCCGGCAATTTCAAGCTGCGCAAGCTGTTGCTGATGAGTTGCGGTTCGACCCACGGGTGGTCGCTGGAGAACAGGAGCCGGTCGGCCCCCATAAACTCGTAGCCGAATTTCATCGCGAGCGGCAGCGGGGACACGATGTCGAGCCAGATTTGTTTGAGGTAGTCGCTCGGCGCGCGCTTGAGGTTACGCGGGCCGCGCGCGACGAAGTCATTCGCCATCTGCGCGACTGCGGGGCCGTCCGCGCCAAACCACTCCGGGCCGGGGTCGTTGATGCTCAGCGCCGTGACCGCGATCCCGGCCGCGTCCATCGTGGCAAGTTTGGCGTCCACGTCCAGATACAGCGGCGGAATTTTGCGGAGCCAGTCGCCCATCTTCAAGTAGCGCGTGCCGTCCTTTGTGAAGACTGTCGGATCCGTCGTGCGTTTCTCCATCAGCGCGATGAGTTCCGGCGCGAAGAGGTGGCTCTGGCAATCAATCTTGAATGGCGCGGGTGCAGCGGCGGCACGGGCTTCGTTTCGTTGCAGCGCCGCCGGCACCGCGGCCAGCGCGACCCCGGAAGCGGCGAGAAATTTTCTACGATTGAGTGGAGTTGATTTCATGTTGGCCTCACAAAGTTTGGTTTAATCCTCCAAAGGCTTCCCGCCCGTGTCCGGCGCCCACCAGATGGCGACGAAGCCGAGCGCGTAGATCAGGGCGCAGATCGTTCCCACGCGGGGGTAGCTGCCGCCAAGCGCGCTGAAAAGAAAACCCGCGCCCAGCACGCCAAACGCCGTGGCGAAGCGCCCCGAGTTGTAGGCGAGGCCGCTGCCGGTCGCGCGGACGCGGGTCGGAAACAGTTCCGGCAGATACAGCGCCAGCCAGCCGAAGAACAGCGTGGCCACGAACCCCTGCGCGAAGACGATGCCATGGAACGCGGGTTGCAAGGGCGCGGTGAGTTGGAACATGGCGACGGTGACGGTCACGGTGACGAGGCTGATGAGCGCGTAGCTCAAACGACGACCGAGCCGGCTGGCGAGTTGCGCTCCCGCGAAACTGCCGAGCACCGCGCCGAACGCCCACCAGCCTTGCGTGGCGGCCTTGTAGCCCACGTCGGCACTTCCGGCGATCTTGTCGGCCCACGGGATCATCCATTTGCTCGCCGACCATGCGCCGATCATCGGGATCGAGCTGACGATGATTCCTACGAGGGTGAAGCGGATGAGTTGCGGCTGGAACAGTTCGCGCAATGGCATCACGGATTTCTTCGTGCCGCGCGAGGCCAGCCACTTCGGCGATTCGGGCAAGGCGACCAGCACGAACACGCCGAGCAGTGCCGGTGCGCCGGCGAATTGAAATATCCAGCGCCAGGATTCCGGCGTGATGGACCAGTGTCGCGCGAGCTGCGAGAGCAGCAGGATGCCCGCGTTCAAACCCGCCATCATCGCGCCGGAGACGAGCGGCCGCGACGCGCCCGACCAGCACTCCGAAACCAGCGCGATGCCGTTCGGCCACAAGCCACCGACGCCGAGTCCCACAAGAAAACGCAGCGCCAACATTTGCTCCTGGCTTTTCACATAAGCACCGAGCGCCGCGAAGATGGAGTAGAACAGAATGCAGACGCCCATCGCCCGCGTGCGTCCGATGCGGTCGCCGAGATTCCCGAGCGCGATGCCGCCGATGGCCGCGCCGAGCATCAAGGCCGCCGTGAAGCGCGCAAACCACTCACCGCCGAGTTCCGGCGTAAAGGCGGATCCCAGCAGGCTCTTCGACACCGACAGCGACGCCACGGGCATCAGGCCCAGTTCCACGCCGTCGAAAACGAGGGCGAGGAACGCCGTGATCAAAACAAGGTATCGTTGGGCGGCGCTCACGGTTTGAGAATGGCCTTGATGATGGCGCTGTTGTCCGCCTCACCGAAGCCGAGCGCCTCGGCCTTTTCGAGCAGCTTGCGGTGCGTCGTGCTCAGCGGCAGCGGAATCGAACTGGCCGCCAGCATCAACCGCACATCTTTCAAATGCTGTGAAAGTCTAGCCTGCGGCGTGAAGTCCTGCGCGATCATCTTCTCGCCCTTGGTGTCCATGATGCGCGAGTAAGCTACGCCGGCTTTCAGGATTGTGAGCGCGTTCTTTTGCGAAACGCCGAGGTGCTTCGCAAAGGCCAGTCCTTCCGCGAGCACAGCGCGGTTGAGGCCAAGGACAAGATTCACAACGAGCTTCATTCGCGCGCCGCTGCCGCACGGTCCAGTGTGAAACGTCTGCTTCGCGAACGTGGCGAACACATCGCACGCCGCGACGAAGTCCGCGCGCTTCCCGCCCGCGAGCACCAGCACATCGCCTGTGCTGATTTGCGCGCTGGAGCCGACGATGGTGGCATCGAGATAACGCACGCCACGCCGCGCGAGCTTCGTGCCGAGTCGTGCCGTGGCGTCCGGCTCGCCGGTGGTGGTGTCAATGATGCGCAGTCCACGGCGTAGCTGCGTCGCGTTGCGCAGGACGGACTCGACTACGTGCGAGTTGGGTAGCGAGAGCAGCACCCGGTTGCACGCGGCGAAGATTTCGGCGGCAGACTCGACCGCGTGGCCGCCGAGTTTTGTGAGCGCCCGCCTCCGTGCCGCGTCCACATCGAAGCCCACGACGCGGAAACCGGCTCGCCGCAACCGTTCCGCGAGCGCGCCGCCCACGAGTCCGAGGCCGATGAGGCCGATGGAGCGTGGTTTCATTTTGCCTTCCTTTTGGATGGAGCCTCCTTACGTCGGCTGCTACCGCGTTCAAGGAGCGCGCGCGTCTTGCGCAATTCCGCTTCCAGCCGCTTCACGCCGGGCAGCGCGAGTTGGTATTCGCGGGCCATCACTTTGTTCGGCAGCGAGTCGAGCGTGTAACGCACCAGCGCCGCGTCCGCCGAGGAGCAGAGGATGAGTCCGACGGGCGGGTTCTCACCCGGATGCGTCCAGTGCTCGCCAGCGTAATTGAGATACAGGTGCATCTGCCCGGCATCGGCGTGGGTGAACTCGTCGAGCTTGAGGTCCACGACGACGAGGCACTTCAGCCGGCGGTGGAAGAAAATCAAATCCACGCGATACCACACGCGACCGATGCGAAGCCGGCGCTGCCGCCCGACGAACGCAAAGTCGCCGCCGAGTTCGAGCAGGAAACTTTCGAGATGGCGGATCAGCGCGTCCTCCAGATCGGTCTCGGAGTATTCGTCCTTGAGGTTGAGGAATTCGAGCACGAGCGGATCGCGCAACGCCTCGTCGGCGGTGAGCGCGTCCCCGGGCCTGGGGCGCGCGCCCTTCTTGAGCATCGCGGCCTTGTTCGTGGAGAGCAGCGTGCGCTCGTAAAAGAGCGTGCCGAGCTGGCGGTCGAGCTGGCGCACGCTCCAACCGCCGCGCAAGGCCTCCTCCTCGTAGTAACGGCGGGCCTTCGCGTCCTTCACCGCGAGCAAGCGGACATAGTGCGACCATGGGAGCGGGAAGCGTTGAGCGAGGGCTTCGAGGCAGAGGAGCCAGTCGGCCGGCGAAGGCAATTTCCGCAACGCTGTCGCGGAGTTTTCAGACGGCGTCTGGATAATCGCAAGAGCGGATGCCGCTTCGGGCGATTTCCGCGACAGTGTCGCGGAAATCTCGGTGACGCCGTAGTGAACGTAGAACTGCCGAAATCTTTCGAGGTTATCTACGCCGAACCCGCGCCCGTGCATTGCGGTCAGATCAGATGACAACTGCTTCAACAAACCTTCCCCGTATTCAGCGCGATCGCTCCCGCCCTGCTCGAAGTCCACGATGCGCCGGCCGACTTCCCAATACGTCGCGGTCATCAGGCAGTTGACCGACCGCGCCACCGCGCGGCGCGACTGCTCCAGCAACGCGCCGATGCCGGTGATGAGTGTCGGGTATGCGGCGGGTTTGGGAATGCGGTGCGATTTCATTTTCTTTTGATAGCAACCGAGGCGACGAGGCTCATTTTGAATTTGGTTTTAGTGCAGCGCCCTTGCGTTATCGGCCACTTCGCTTGCTGCGTGGTTGCTTCCAATTATACGCACCGCATCGTAGTAGTCCGCTGGGAATCCTTTCTTGTTCCACGAGTTGTAGTAAAGCGCACCGATTGAATTGCACACTGAAACGTATTCAGCAACGCCGTTCTCGTCATCGAGCGTCTCGTGATTGACGAAGCCAACTTCGTCGGGTCGCGCAAGCGGAATCACAATGTTGTCTCCGTTCGATGTGGCGCCGATGACCAAATACTTCTCCGCAAGCAGGCGGCTCGATTGAGTCACCTCCTTCATCGCCTTCGGCCCGTAGAAGTAATGGGCGCAAAGTTGCTCGTCTTCCGCGAATGGAAACTCTCGAACCAATGCCAGAAGTTCGGGATGAACGATCCGCGCGGCGAGCCATTTTAGGTAACGCGCCGCTTGTGCGGGTCGAAGGCAGTCAACCGTGCTCGCTTCGTTGGCTTGCTTAAACGCTTGCCAGAAAAGTTTCGGCTTCAAACTCATGGCGATAGATTCACTCGTCCGCAGGTTTCGTTCGCCGCAGTTTCACGTGGGCAACCGCTTCACAATGTCCGCTAGGATTTCCCGGTCAGAGTCGGGGCGTTTCGGTGATTTGGAATGCGTGTCGTCGCAGCCGAGCCAGCTGCGGAGTTTGAGGAACATCGCGGCGCTGTGTTTGTAGGCGGGCACGGGCGGGCGGAAGGCGAGGAAGCCGAGGTATTGCAGCAGGTCGTTGAGTTCGTAGAACGCCGGGTCGCCCGCGGCCCACGCGGCGTCGCGCCTGGCGAAGACGTCGGGCGCGAAGGTCGAGAGGCCGAGCAGGTAGTCGCTGCCATACATCACCATGTCAATCGCAAGGTCGTTGCCGGTATAGACGCGGAAGTCGGGGCGCGTGGCGTCGCGGAGCGCGAGGCGCTGCCATTCGAGGTCGCGGCGCAGCGAGGAATGTTTCGCGCCGATGCACTGCTTGATGCCCATCAGGCCGCGATAAACATCGAGCGAATAAATTTTCCCGAACGGCGCGAACATGGTGCCCAACTCGAAGCCGACGAAGCGCTCCGCCACCGTGCCGAGCTTCGCGTAGGCGGCCACGATGGCGTCGTCACCCTGCTGGGTGAGACCGTAGCTCTGGAAGATGACGGGCGTGCCGCCGAACTGCTGGATCATCGCCATCTGCCGCGCGTAGGCGTCGAAGTTGAAGGCCGCGCCCGGCTGGTCGCCGACGAACGCGCCGGCGACGTAGCTGCGGCCGGCGCATTCGGCCTGCGTGATTTCGAGCGCGCGGCGTTTGGTGGCGTCGTCGATGAGATTGCCGAAGCCGGTGTCCATGTTCACCGCGGGCCCGAGGCCGGCCTGCACGGTGCGGCGCGTGTGCGCGGTGAAGCCGGGCCAGTCCACGTCGCCGTTGGCGAGGAAGGGCAGGAGGATGGCGGAGAAACCCTCGATGCGCCGCCGCGGGCGGAGCATCGCGATGGGGTCGAGGGGCGCTTCGTTCATGGCCGAGAACGTAGCGGTTCCCCGGCGGGGAGAAAGATTTTTCCCGCGCGGATCAGGGCGAGACGGCGAGGCGCTCTTCGTTGCGCTCGCGGCTCATGAGCACGCCCTGTTCCTTGTAGGGCTTGAGCAGGAAGTGCGTGGCGGTGGAGACGACGCCCTGGATGGTCGCGAGCTTTTCGGAGACGAACGAGGCGACTTCGCGCAGGTTGCTGCCCTCGACGATGACCAGCAGATCATAGCCGCCCGACATGAGGTAGCACGAGCGGACTTCGCCGTAGCGGGCGATGCGTTCGGCGAGGCGGTTGAAGCCGCCTTCGCGCTCCGGCGTGATTTTCACCTCGATGACGGCGCGCACGCGGTCTTCACCGAGCTTCTCCTCGTTCAAGATGGCGCGGTAGCCGAGGATGACCTGATCGGCCTCGTAGGCCTTGATCTTCGCGGCGACGGCGGCTTCGGGCTGGGCAAGCAGAGCGGCGAGCTGGGCCGGCGCGAGCGCGGCGTTTTCCTGCAAAAGTTTGAGCAGCGGATCCATGGCCGGAGGTTAGCCGCGCGGGCGGCGGATGGACACAAGAAATTCTTGCGGGCCGCCGAAGGCCGCGAGGAGAGGAGGCTGAAGTTTTTGAAAAACGAAAGCCGCGCCTTACTTGGCGGCGGCGGCTTCCTTTTTCCAGATGCGCTTGGGGGCCTTGACAACGAGGCCCTTCTTGATGGCGCTGACGGCGACGCGGATGTAACGCACCTCGCCGCTGGGCAGGAGCGCCTTGACGCGCTGGAGGTTCGGGAAGAAGCGCCGCTTGGTGATGGCGGTCACGTGCGTGCCGATGCCGCCCTTCTTCTTCGCCTTGCCGCTGCGCCAGATGTGGCTGCCCTTGATGGGGCGCTTGCCGGTGAGTTCACAGATTCTTGCCATAAATTTAAGGAGCGCAGACCGTAGCAGCCGAGCGACTTGATGCAAGCACTTATTTGCGGCCGGCCGGCGGCCATTTTGAAATTGCCAAGGCCCGCGTGAACCGGCTTCATTTTGACTGCTTCAGCCGGGGCCGGTGTGATGGTTGCAAACAGGAAGCCGCCGTCCACCTATTGTCAGTTGAAGGTTTTAAGCCGCACCGCGAAAAGAAGCCCGCCCGACGAGCAGCCGACAGGCGTAAAACTCGCACCGCAATCCGAATCATGACGACCACCGCCCCGCCCGCCACCGTGAGAATGGGGGACAAAATCCTCGCCCGCCGGACGGCCCCTCACGCCTACTCGCTGCGGCTGGCGCGAAATGCGGAGGACGTGCGCGCCGCACAGACGCTGCGCTTCCTGGTGTTCAACGTGGAGTTGAACGAGGGCCTGGAGCAGTCCTTCGCCACCTGCCGCGACGCCGATCAGTTCGACGAGGTCTGCGACCATCTGATCGTCGAGGACGAGCAAACGCAGCAAGTCGTCGGCACCTACCGCCTCCAGACCGGTGCGAACGCCGCCGCGCGCCTCGGCTACTACAGCGCGCAGGAGTTTGACCTCGCGCCCTTCGCGCCGGCCCGCGCGCAAGTCATCGAGCTGGGCCGCGCGTGCGTCCACAGCGGGCACCGCAACCTCACCGTGCTTGGCCTCCTGTGGAAGGGCATCCATCACTACGCCCGCGCGCGGGGCGGACGCTGGCTCATCGGCTGCAGTTCCCTGCCCACGCAGGACACGGCGGCGGGCGCGTCCGCCTACTTCGAACTGCAACGCCGCCATCTCGCGGAACCCGCCTTCCGCACCACGCCGCTGCCGCCGTTCGCCTGCCCGCTCGCCGCCCGCGCGGAAAAAGCGCCCAAGCTTCCCAGGCTCCTCGCCGCCTACCTCTCGCTTGGGGCGAAAATCTGCGGCCCGCCGGCGGTGGATCGCGGGTTCAAGACGATTGATTTCCTCACCCTGCTCGATCTCGACTCGCTGCCCGCCGCGACGGTGCGGCGGTATTTGAACTGAATCATGCGACAACATCCGTGGCGCGCCGGCAACCGCCTGCTGGTCTTCCTCTGGAACGCGCTCGCCGCCCGGCTGGATTTCATTTCCGCGCCCAGTGCGCCGGGCGCGCCGCGCGGCAACGCGGACGCCGGTGGAAATGTTTTCATTGCCGCCGCCGCACGGGCGCGGGATACAATCCGCGCACGCCTATGAAGCTCTGCCCTGCTTGCGCTCCGTCATCGCGCCTCGTCACCGCCATCCTTGCGCTTCTCGCCATCGCAGCGACCGCCGACGGTTCCGCGCCGCCCAGCCTGATCGAATATCGCAGCGTGCGGAACGCCATCACCACCCAGGTGCGCGCCGAGCGGCCCGCCGCCGCCGGGCTGACGGGCTACCTCGGCGTGGCGCTGGAGCCGGACAGGCGCGGCGCGCTGGTGGTGGCGGACGTGGGCGCGGATTCGCCCGCTGAAAAGACGGGTTTGCTGAAAGGCGATGTTCTCCTGAAGGCGGACAACAGGCCGGTGAAAAGCGCGGTGGAATTTCGCGCGCTGCTCCAAAGCCGCGCGCCGGGCGACGCGGTGCTGCTCTCCGTTCAGCGCGGGCGCAAGACGCTGCAGCTCGGCGCCACGCTCGGCGCGACCAGCCGCCCGATGCAGGCGGGTGCGCGCGCGATTCTCGGCGTGCGGATGAGCGCCGCCAGCGATGGCGCGGGCATTCCTATCGTTGCCGTGACCACCAACAAGCCCGCCGCCAACGCGGGGCTGAAAGCGGGCGATGTGATCCTCAAGCTGGATTCAACCACCTTGGGCGAAGCGGCCAGCCTTTCGGACGCGATGGCCGGGCGGCGGCCCGGTGAGACGGTGCGCCTGCTCGTGCGGCGCGGCAAAGAGGAGTTTGAAAAATCCATCGAACTGGCCGCCGACGACAGCCCGTCGTCGCTGCTGCCGGAGGAGCAGCGCACGCTCACGCCGTGGAAAAAGGACGTGTATCGGCTCGCGGTGATTTGTGTGGAGTTTCCCGACGCCAAGCACAATCCAAAGGTGAAGACGCCGGACTGGAGCGACTCGTTTTTCAGCCGCCACACTTACACGAACACCAGCGCCACCGGCCAGACGGTGTATGGCAGCATGGCGGATTACTACGAAGAAATCTCCTGCGGCAAAATCCGCGTGGAGGGCAAGGTCTTCGACTGGGTTGAAGCGAAAGGGAAGCGCAGCGAATACAACACCGGGCGCGCCGGCTCGACGCGCTCGAACCTGTTTGCCAATGCCATCGCCGCCGTGCTCAAGCGCGACGGCGCGAGCGCGCTGAAGGATTTCGACGGCATCGGCCTGATTTACGCCGGGGCAAGATTTCCGAACGCGAACCGCGGCAGCATCCTCTGGCCGCACCGCAGCAGCATCACGGTCAAGGGCAGGACGTGGCCGTATGTCATCGTCGCCGAGGGCGGCGAGCGCATGGCGACCATCAGCACGATGTGCCACGAGACCGGCCACATCCTCGGCCTGCCCGACCTTTACGCGCGCCCGGAAAATCCCGGCTCCGAGGGCGCGGGCACCTGGTGCGCGATGTCGAACCAGAGTCCCACCGGCCGCCCGCAGCATTTCTCCGCGTGGTGCAAGGAGCAGCTCGGCTGGCTCACGCCGGCGGTGATTGACCCGGCGGTGAAACAGAAACTCGTGCTCGCGCCCATCGAAGGCTCGGCGAGCGAATGCTTCAAAGTGCTCGTGCGCCCCGACGGCAGTGAATACTTCCTGCTCGAAAACCGGCGCAAGACTGGCTTCGACGCGAGCATGGCGGCGGAAGGCCTGCTCATCTGGCGCGTCGTGGCGAACCGCCCGATCCTCGAAGAAGCGCACGGAGTGGACGGCCCGAACGGCCCGCGCGTGTTCCTCCCGTCGGTGCCGTATCCGAGCAAGGCGAACAATTCCTTCACGCCCTACACCACGCCGTCGAGCCGGTCGCAGCTTGGCGGCGGCGCGCCGGTGTTCATCACAAACATCCAGAAGCTGGCGGACGGAAGAATTGCCTTCGACATCGGCCATGAGTTTCAGTGAGGAAGTTTTTGGCGGCGAAAGAAACCGTTGCTGAAAATTCCGAACTCCGAAGCCCGAAGGAAGTCCGAAATCCGAAGGGCGAACAAGGCTTCCACTCGCAACGACGCCGGCGGTTCAGATTCGGAATTCGGGCCTCGGATTTCGACCTTCGGACTTCACCTCACCCGTCCAGCGGCGCGTCGCCGAGTTCGCCGGTTTTCCGCGCGTGCCGGCCATACACCAGTTCAAACACCGGCGAGGCCATCAGCGTGGTGACAATCGCCATCAGCACGAGGATGGAAAAAAGGCCCGGCTCGATGACGCCCTTTTGCAGGCCGATGTTGATGATGATGAGCTCCATCAGGCCGCGCGAGTTCATCAGCGTGCCGACGGCCAGCGCGGTGCGGTTGTCCTCGCCGTTGAGCCGCGCCGCCGCCCAGCAGGCCACGCCCTTGCCGAGGCACGACGCGGCCAGCACGACGAGCGCAACGAGAAACATCGGCCCGCTGTTCACCATGTCCAGCCGCGTGTTGAGGCCGGAGAAGGTGAAGAACATCGGCAGCAGAAACACCACCGCGAATGGCTCCAGTTGCCGTTGCAGCTCGCGCGCGAACAGCCCGCGCGGCATCGCCACGCCCAGCAGAAACCCACCGAAGACCGCGTGGATGCCAATGGCGTCCATCGCCCACGCCGCGAGGGAAAAGAGCATCAAGGTCACGGCGAGCAGCGTGGGGGTGATTTTGCCCTCGCGCTCGGCGATGCTTCCGAGCTTGGCAAGCCAGCGGCGGCCAAGCGTGAGGATGAACACGCCGTAGGCGACGCCGCCCACGATGGCGATGCGCGCGATCTCCCAGTTGGTCGAGCCGTCGGGAAGTTTTTGGAAACTGGCAATCACGACGGCCAGCACGCACCACGCCGCCGCGTCGTCAATCGCGCCCGCCGCCAGCGCCAGCGTGCCGAGCGCGGTGCCCGTCAGCCCGCGCTCGTAAATAATCCGCGCCAGCATCGGGAAGGCGGTGATGGCCATCGCCGCGCCGAGGAAGAGGACGGCCTCGAACAGCGTCGCCTTCGCGGAGAACAATCCCGGTGTCTTCAGCAGCCACGGCGCGAGCAGCACCGCGAGCACGAACGGCACGAGCATCCCGGCGAGCGACACCGAGGCGGCGCTGCGGGCGCGGCGGCGGAACAGCTCGGTCTTGAAATCCACCCCGACGAGGAACATATACAGCCCCACGCCGAGCTGCGCGCCGACATACAGCGTCTTGAGCGTGTCCGGTGGGAACAGCCACTTTTGCGCGTCGGGCAGGAACAGGCCGAACAGCGACGGCCCCATCAGCACGCCGGCGATCATCTCGCCCACCACCTGCGGCTGGCCGAGGCGCCGGGCGGCCAAACCCACCAGGCGACACACGCCCAGAATCACGGCCATCTGGAGAAAGAAGGCGATGGAGAGCTGGCTGGCATTCATATTACGCACACGTATTAAATGCCGGGCAGCGGGCTGTCAAACGGAAATTCGGGATTTTCACCGGAGCGGCGGACGCGTGCCGCAAACCGGCGCGAACGCCTTCAACATCTCTTCCGCCATGTGCTGGACACGGAAACGCTGCTCCACCGCGCGGCGACCCGCCTGCGCCAGACTTTGGAGCCTCGTTGAATCAAGCAGCAGGGATTCAATCGCGCCCGCCAGCGATGCCGCATTGCCCGGCTCGCACAGCATTCCGCCGCCCGTTGCCTCGACCAGTTCCGGGAACGACGCCACGCTCGGCAGCACCACCGGCACGCCCGCCGCCAGCGCCTCGATGACGTAAAGCCCGAACGCCTCGCCGTAGAGCGCCGGCACGGAAAGCACCGTGAGCGAACGGAGAAATTCCAGCTTCTGCTCGCGCGTGAGGTTCGGATGAAACTCCACGTCGTCCAGCACGCCGGCGGAGGACAGACGCGCTTTGAGCTGGTTGACGAACGGCTCGTCGCCCGGCCCGCAGCCGCCGCCCACGCGCAGTTTCAGGTTCGCCACTTTTCCGCGCTGTTTCAAAATCACGAACGCCTCGACGAGCGTGTCGAGGCCCTTTTCCTTGCACATCCGCGCGAAGTAGCCGAGCACGGGAGGATTCTGGATTCTGGATTCTGGATTCTGGATTCCAAATCCATCGAGATTGATGCCGTTGTGAACGACCTTCACCTTGTCCGCCGGCAGCGCGAGCCGCCGGGCCATCAAATCGCCGAAGTAACGGCTGGGCGCGATGAACAAGTCCACCTCGCGGCAACGCTCGGCCAGCGTGCGCCAGACTTCCTCGCACGCCGGACTGGGCATGGAGTCGAGAAACGCATCCTCGCCCTGCAACATCACGACTACGGGCACGCCGAGTTCGCTTTTGATTTTCCGCACCATGCCGGCGAGCAGCGCGTTGGAAAGGCTGACAAGGCCGGGACGCTCCTGTGTTTTGAGCCACGCGATGAGTTCGTCCAGTTCGCGCGCCTGGTTGCCCTCCTCGCCGCGCAGCATGGAAAGCGTGAGGTCGGCCACGTCTTCGGCGCGTGTCTTGGCTGCGCGCCCGGCAGCCCATTTGAGGAGTTTCGGCGACGAGAGAAGTTTGTGCAGCCACTGCGGCGCGTGGCGGAAGAGGGCGGATTTCTGCTCCAGATAAACATTCACCCCGCCGAAAAAAATCGGCGTGCCGCTGCTCTGGTCGGCCTCGTCGAGCGTCATTGGCAGGTAGAGCGGCACCATCAGCGTGGGATGGCCGAGGCGGCGCAGCTCGGCGACGAGCGCGTTGTCGCGGAAGCAGTTCCCGCAATACATCCCGCCCGCGCCGGGGGTGATTTGGACGATGTTCACGCGGCGGAATTTAGCCACGGATGAAACACGGATGAAACACGGAAATCATTTCAGCAAGAGTCCGTGTTCAATCCGTGTTTCATCCGTGGCTCAAAATGAATTCAGCGGAAGTTGGAAGGTCGGCGACCACGGCGGCGGCACCGAGCTTGTCGCTGGAATTTTTCTCCACCTCCGCGCCGTAGCCCGTCCGCACGAGGATGCTTTGCTTCACGCCCGCGCTCCCGCCGCACTCCACGTCAAGCAGCTTGTCGCCAATCATGTAGCTCTGCGCCAAGTCCACGCCGAACTCGTCGCGGGCGTCGAAGAGGAATTGCGGCGAGGGCTTGCGGCCGCGGCTCGGCTGTTCGGGCGCTTCGGGCGCGAAGTAGATTTTCTCGAAGCGCACGCCGTCGCGCGCGAGCAGTTCACCGAGGCGGGCGTTGACGGCGTGCATGTCGTCCAGCGTGTAGTAGCCGCGCCCGATGCCGGACTGGTTGGTGACGATGAACAGCAGGAAGCCCGCGTCCATCAGCCGCCGCAACGCCGGGCCGGTGCCGGGGAAAATCACCACCTTGTCCGGATCGGCGAGATAGACCTTCTCCTCGATGAGCGTCCCGTCGCGGTCGAGAAAAACGGCGCGTTTCATCCTTCGCGCTTGAAGCTCGCGAGCAGTTCCTCCGGCGTCACCGTCGCGGTGCCGACTTTGCCCACGACCACGCCCGCCGCGTGGTTCGAGAAAATCGCCGCCTCGATGGGCGACGCGCCGGCGGCAATCGCCAGCGTGAACGACGCAATCGCCGTGTCGCCCGCGCCGGAAACATCGAACACCTCCTGCGCCACGGTGGGGATGTGAAATGGTTTGTGCCCGCGCTGGCAGAGCAGCATTCCTTGGTCGCCGAGCGTGATGAGCAGCAGCGCGGGCTGAAGTTCCTTCAGCAGCTTGTCAGCAACGATCAGAAGGTTTTTGTCCTGCAACGGCGCGACGCCGCGCTGGCCGTCGGGCAGGCCGGCGAGTTCAAAGGCCTCCTTGCGGTTGGGCGTGATGAGCGAGAGGCCGGCGAGATTGAGGCGGTTGACCGGCTTCGGGTCGAGGCTCAACCAGATGCCGCGCGTGCGGCAGAGATCGCGCAGCTCATCGAGCAGCCACTGCGTCGCAACGCCCTTGCCGTAATCGCCCATGATGACGGCATCGGTGTGGGCGAGGCGGCGCTTCACCTTGTCGAGCAGGCGGCGCGAAGTCTTCGCGTCCAGTTCGGCGCGCGTCTCGCGGTCCACGCGGACGACCTGCTGCTGGTGCGCGATGATGCGCGTCTTGATGCTCGTGTGCCGGTGCGAACTCTCCTGCAGGCCGCCACACGCGACGAATTCCCTTTCCAGCAGCTCGCGCAGCTTGTGCCCCGCCGAGTCGCGCCCGATGACGCCGAACATCTCCGCCGTCGCGCCGAGCGCGGTGAGGTTGCGCGCGACGTTCGCCGCGCCGCCGGGCATGGAGCTTTCGCGCTCAAAATCCAGCACCGGCACCGGCGCCTCCGGCGAGATGCGCGTGACGCGGCCCCACACGAAGCGGTCGAGCATCACGTCGCCGACGACGAGCAGGCGGGCGGTGCGCGCGCGGGCGAGCAACTGGCGAAGGCGCGGCAGTGAAAGGCGGGCGGAATTCATCGGGACAGAATGAAAATCATTTCGGCGGCGGCATCAAGGCTGGAATTGCCAGCCCCCGGGCCGGCGGTGGATGAGGAAGCCGGAGCCCGGCAGAAACATCGCCTCGCCCGCGAGCGGCGGGAACGCCTTGGCGACCGTTCGCGCGCATTTTCTGCAAACGACCCGGGTGAACAAACGGCGAGCGGTCTCTCCCGGGGCGGCGCCGAAGAAGTCCGGCAGTCGCGCCGAACCGGGCGTTGTGCCGGGCGCGCCCCGGTTGTGGGCGCGGCAAATTTTTCCCGCAAAAAACCCTTGTGAAAAAATTCACGCTGCTTCAATTTCCCTGTCCGCTTTCGGAACCGCGCGGACGGGGAATCCCGGCGCGCGGCCCCGCCGGCGGTTCTCAAACTGATGCGTCTGTTGCTTTCAACGTTGATGGCGGTGCTTTTTCTCGCGCTGCCGCGCGGCTCCTCCGGGGCCGAGCCTCATCCCGCCCCCGGCGGGGCGGTCTTGTCCGCCGCCCCCGAAATGGTGAAGAAGGCCGCCGCCGCCGAGGCGCACCACGGCCTGCCGCCCGCCGCGCCGGTGTTCAGCGTCGGCCCGCTCCAGTTCACCAGCTCGATGATTGTCACATGGATGGTGGCGCTGGGGCTGATTCTGCTGGCCCAGATGGCGACGCGAAACATCCAGCTCGTCCCCAGTGGCCTGCAAAACTTCGTCGAATGGCTGGTCGAAGGGATGTATGAGTTCTTCACGGAAATCCTCGGCAAAGACCTCGTCAAAAAAACCTTCTGGTTCTTCTGCACCATCTTCATCTTCATCCTGTTCACGAACTGGTTCGGGCTGATTCCGGGCGTCGGCACGGTGGGCATGGGCCACGCGGACGCCGCTGGCCACTTTCATCTGGACAAGCCCTTTCTGCGCGGCGGCAACGCCGACCTGAACATGACGCTGGCGATGTCGCTCACGTTTTTCCTCCTCTGGACGGTGTGGTCGCTGCAGGCGCTGGGCGCGGGCGGCTTTCTCAAGCACATTTTCAGCGGCGGCGACAACGGCAAGGGCTTCATGGCGCTGTTCATGATCGCCATTTTCTTCTTCGTCGGCATCATCGAGGTCATTTCCATCGCGTTCCGCCCGGTGTCGTTGAGCTTCCGCCTCTACGGCAACATCTTTGCCGGCGAGAACATCCTGGAGTCCATGATGCACCTCGGCGGGGCGGCCTTTGGCTGGCTGCTGCCGCTGCCGTTTTACTTTCTCGAACTGCTCGTGGGGCTGGTGCAGGCGCTGGTGTTCACCCTGCTGACCTCGGTGTTCACGGCGCTCATGTGCGCGCATCACGACGAAGGCCATGGCGACGATCACGGCAAGGCCGAGCACGCGCATTAAAACAATTTCAGCCGCCGGACCGTGGGCAAACTGCGGGGGCGGCTGGGAACAACAACAAACGAAAGGCAATAACATGACTGGCAGTCTTCACATCGGTCTGGCGGCCCTCGGGTCGGCCATTGGCGTGGGCATCATCGGCATGAAGGCCGCCGAAGCGACCGGACGCAATCCGGGCGCGGCGGGCGCCATCCGCAACCAGGCGATCATTTTCGCCGCGTTGGCGGAAGGCGTGGTCTTCTTCGCCATCTTCCTCGCGAAGTAATCTTGCGGGCGCGGAGTCGCAAGGCTCCGCGCCCCGCAACCTTTCGGAAGCAAATTTTATGAACCTGTATCCTGTTCTTGCCGCCGCCGCTGCCGAGTCGGGCGGCCCGGTGGAAGTCATCGCCAAGCAGTTCGGCGTGACGTGGCAGCTGTTGATCTCGCAGATCGTCCTTTTCGTCATCGTCGCGGTCGCGCTCAAGAAGTTCGCCTACCAGCCCATCCTCGACATGCTGGAGGAGCGCAAGCGCCGCATCGCCGACGGCCTCGCCGCCGCCGACAAGAGCAAGGCCGAGCTGGCCAGCGCCCAGGCCAAGGTGCAGGAAATTCTCGGCCAAGCTGGTGTTCAGGCGACCAAAATGATCGAGGA
>JACRJY010000201.1 GCA_016235585.1 Verrucomicrobiota bacterium
ATTGCGGCGGCCAGAGTAGCTCAGTGGTAGAGCAGAGGACTAATAAGCCTATGGTCGGTGGTTCAATTCCCTCCTCTGGCACCACTCAGGCCGCTTCCCAGCGCGCCCGGTGAACGGGCGCTTTTCCCCTCCCTATCCGCCGCTGCATTTGCTATTTCAACAGGCGCTTTGGCAACTCCGATGAAATCTCTCGGTCTCACGGGCGGCGTCGGCATGGGCAAGTCCACCGCCGCCGAACTGCTGCGTCAGCGCGGCCACGCCGTCGTGGATACGGACCAGATTGCACGCGATTTGGTCGAGCCGGGTCAGCCCGCGCTGGCGGAAATCACCGCCGCGTTCGGCCGTGAATTGCTCGGAGCGGACGGATGCTTGCGCCGGGACAAGCTGGCGGAAAAAGTTTTCGCCGACACCGCCGCGCGCCGGCAATTGGAAGCCATCCTTCATCCGCGCATTCGCGAAGTCTGGCAGGCGCAACTCCGTGCGTGGGAGGCTGAAGGCCGCGCGCTGGGCGTCGTGGTGATTCCGCTGCTGTTCGAGACGCAGGCGCAGGCGAGTTTCACCGCCACCGTTTGCGTGGCCTGCACCGCCGCGACGCAGCAGCAGCGTCTCGCCGCGCGCGGCTGGACGGCGGAGCAAATCCGCCAGCGCATCAAGGCCCAGATGCCCGTGGAGAAAAAAATCGCGCAGTCCGACTTCCTCCTCTGGACCGAGGGCGGCCTCGATGTTCACGCGGAACAGCTCGACCGCATCCTCCGCCAGCTCGAATCGTGAGCCGCCCGACTTCGCCCGCCGAAACCGACGCCCGCTTCGGCGGCATCGCGCGGCTTTACGGCGCGGCGGGTTTCGAGCGCCTGCGTCGCGCGCACGTCTGCGTCATCGGCATCGGCGGCGTCGGCTCGTGGACGGTCGAGGCGCTCGCCCGCTCCGGCGTCGGTGCGCTGACGCTCGTGGATTTTGACGACATCTGTGCGAGCAACATCAACCGCCAGATTCACGCACTCGATGCCACCGTGGGCGCGGCCAAGGTGAATGTCATGGCCGACCGCGTGCGCGCCATCAACCCCGCCTGCCGCGTCACGCCCGTGCCGGAGTTTTTCACCGCCGCCAGCGCGGAAACAATTCTCTTCACGCGCTTCGACTGCGTGGTGGATGCGATTGACCATGTCGGCAACAAGTGCCTGCTCCTCGCGCTCTGCCGAGCAAAGTCGCTGCCCGTCGTCTGCTGCGGCGCGGCGGGCGGACGGCGCGATGCGATGAAGGTGCGCGTGGCGGATTTGAGCCTCGCATCGCACGACCGGCTGCTCGCCGAAGTCCGCCGCCGCCTGCGGAGCGAGCACGGCTTTCCCCGCGGGGCGGAGCCGTTCGGCGTGGACACTGTTTTTTCCACCGAGCTGCCCGTGTTCCCGCAGCCCGACGGCACCGTGTGCGCCGCGCGCAGCCGGAAGGAATCGGAGGAGGGTTTGCGGTTGAACTGCGACACCGGCTTCGGCTCCGCGACGTTCGTCACCGGCGCGTTTGGCTTCGCCGCCGCCGGTGAAGTGGTGAAGAAAATCGCTGGAGAGCAAGGACGCGCCTGAATCTTGTCAGCGTGGATGGAGTAATGCTCTGAATTCCTGTCCCTCTGCGTTCCTCTGCGAACCCCTCTGCGTCCTCTGCGTTAAAAAAACAACGCAGCGGTCGCAGAGGATTCCGCAGAGGTCGCGGAGACAAATTATTTCGCGAGAAGCCCGCACACGGTCTGCCTCGTGAGCGCGGCAAACGCCAGCACGGTCTCCTCGCGGGTCTGGAGATTCTTGAACTTCACCGCCAGCGCGCCGCCCGTGCTGCGTTCGAGCTTCGCTGTGAACGCCGCCTTGAGTTCGAGCGCGCGCTTGAACTGCTTGTCCGGTTTGGCGGGCGTGAGCGAATACTCCACCACCGCGCCGCTTTCGCGAAGCTGCTGCACGAGCTTCAATGAATCGGCCCGAAGTGTTTCATCTTCGACTACCACCACCACTTCCACGCCGCCGTCGAACTTCGGCAGCAGCCCGCGCACCTTGAGCAGCTCCAGCAGCACAACGTCACCCATGCCGAAGCCGAGCGCGGGCAGGTTCACCTTGCCGCCGGAGACGAGCTTCACGAGGTTGTCGTAGCGTCCACCGCCCGCGATGGCGCGGAACTCGCCCTTCTTGTCGAACGCCTCGAAGACCGGCCCGGTGTAGTAGGCGAGGCCGCGGATGACGTTGTAATCAATCTTCACAAAGTCCGCCAGGCCGCGCGCGGCGAGGTTGTCCAAAATGTTCTGCAACTCCTCCGTGGGCTTGGCGGCGGCGATGAAGTCTTTTACCTGCACGAGCGAGAAGCCGAGCGCCTGCAACTTCTGTTCGCTCACCGCCGCATCCTCGCGCTCCAGCTTGTCAATGACCTGGTAAAACTCGTATTCCCCCGTTCCGCGTTCCGCGTTCCGCGTTCCGCGTTGGAAGAATTCCTGCCACGCGTTGCGGCTGCTCAAGCGGATGACAAAATCCTCGCTCGTGAGCCGCAGCCCGCGCAGGCAGTCAATGAGCAGCGCGACGATCTCCGCGTCGGCGGCGGGATCGGTCTCGCCGAGAAGGTCGCAGTTGAGCTGGAAATGCTCGCGCAGCCGGCCCTTTTGCTGGCGCTCGTAACGGAAGAGCTGCGGGATGGCGAACCACTTGATGGGCTTTTTGTAGTTGCGCTCGTGCGCGGCGATCATCCGCGCGAGCGTCGGCGTCATCTCCGGGCGCAAGGCCACGGCGCGCTCGCCCTTGTCGGTGAAGTTGTAGAGCTGGCCGACGATTTCCGCGCCGCTCTTGGCGGTGAACAATTCCAGCGATTCCAGCGGCGGGCCGTCGTATTCGCGGAAGCCGTAGCGGCGGGCCGTCGCGCGCCAGGTGTCGAAGAGGTAGGTGCGCGCGTCCGCGCTCCACACGTCGGGCGTGGGGAGCGGTTCGGGATAAAAATCGCGGAAACCCGGCAGTCGTTCCATCCGGTGAAGTTAAAAGGCAAAAGGCAAAAGGCAAAAGGAAAAGCGCGAAGACTGGGTGCCCGAATTGAACTCGGACAAAACACGGATTCACCGGTGTTCCATCCGGGTTTCATCCGGGGCGGAACTTCAATACACCCGGCGCAGGTTCGAGGGGAGGATGTTCAACTCGGCGCGATACTTGGCCACGGTGCGGCGGGCGATGGGGATGCCCTTCTCCGTGAGCATTTTCACGATGGTCTCGTCGGAGAGCGGGCTGGCGGTGTCCTCGTCCTTGATGATGCCGAGGAGGATTTCCTTGATGCTGGTGTTGGAAACGCTCTCGCCCCCGGCGGTGGTGAAGCCAGAGGTGAAGAAGTAGCGCATCTCGAACACACCCTGCGGGGTCTCCATGTATTTGCCGGAGACGGCGCGGCTGACGGTCGTCTCATGCACACCGACGACCTCGGCAACCGCCGCCATGGTCAGGGGCTTGAGGCCGGACACGCCCTTCTCCATGAACTCCCGCTGCCGCGCGACGATTTCGCGCGCGATATTGAGGATGGTCTGCTGGCGCTGGTGCAGGCTTTTGATGAGGAACTTGCCGGCCTGGATTTTGTTGCGGATATATTGGCGCACCTCGGCGGTGCTGCCCGCGTCGGACATCAAATCCTTGTAGGTGTTGCTGATTCGCAGATGGGGAATCTGGTCGTTGTTCGTGCTGACGACATATTCCTCGCCGACCTTCTGCACGAAGACCTCCGGCACGATGTATTGCCCCGCCGACTCCGGCAGAAAGGCGCGTCCGGGCCGCGGATCAAGATGGCTGATGCGCTCGGCGATGGCCTGCGCGTCCTCCACGTCCACGCCCAGGGCGCGGGCAATCTCCGGGTAGCGCCGCCGCCCGAGGGCGTCCATGTGATCGCGGACGACGCGGTATTCGGGCGAACTCTGCTTGCCGGCGCGTTCGAGTTGGAGCAGGAGGCACTCGCGCAAATCCCGCGCGCCGACGCCCGGCGGCTGGAAAGTCTGGATGACCTTGAGCACTTCAAGAATCTGTTCCGCCGGGGTGCCCGTCGAGAAGGCCAGTTCCTCGACGCTGGATTGGAGATAGCCGTAGTCGTCAATGTTCCCGACGATCATCTCGGCGATGGGCCGCCTGTCCGCCGGCAGATCGGAAGTCCGCACCTGTTCGAGGAGAATTTCCTGGAGCGAAGTCTCGGCCACAAGCGAGTCGAACATGAACTGGCGGCGCTCCTCGTCCTCGGCGCTGTGGCGCGCGGGCAGGTTCGTCTGCGCGAAATGATCGCGCCACTCCTGATCGAGCTGCACGAGCTTGTCGAACTCGGCTTGGAAGTCATCCACCGGGTCGGCGGGGCCTTTTTCCTGCGCGGGATCGAACTGCGTGTCGGCGGGCGGCTCGGCGGGATCGGCGAGGTTCGCGGTTTCCTCCTTCTCGCGGTCGGGCTTGCCCTCCTGCTGCTCCTGCTCGGTTTCCGTCGTGGCGACTTCCTCCAGCACGGGGTTCTGCTCCAGCTCCTGATCCACGAGCGCCTTGAGCTCGAGCACAGGCGCCTGAAGGATCGCGAGCGACTGCTGCATCTGCGGTGAGAGCACCTGCATCTGCGCCAGCCGCTGCGATTGTCCAAGTTGCATGCCTGATGACATCGCGTGGAATCATAGTGCGCGGCGAACGCGGCTCAAGGAGAAGATGGAAATAATCTCCACGGAAGCCGTCCGGCGGATGGAACCCGCCGGGGCCGGTCAACTCTTTTCCGAACCCCGGCGGGCCGCGCCGAAATTTTTTTATGGCAAAGGCGGCGCGTTGTTGTTGAATCAGGGGTGAGATGAATATGGTTTTGTTCTTTCGTCCGAAACTGCTCGACACCATCAAGGACTATTCCCGCGCGGACTTCATCGCGGATCTCATCGCCGGCCTCACCGTCGGCATCGTGGCGCTGCCGCTGGCGATGGCCTTTGCGATTGCGTCGGGCGTGAAGCCGGAGGCGGGCATCTTCACCGCCGTCATCGCGGGCTTTCTCATCTCGGCGCTCGGCGGCACGCGCGTGTGCATCGGCGGGCCGACCGGCGCGTTCATCGTCATCCTCTACGGCATCTACGCGAAATACGGCGCGGAAAACCTCGCCATCTGCACCATCATGGCCGGCGTCATCCTGCTCGCGATGGGCCTGGCGCGGCTGGGCACGATGATCAAATACATCCCCTACCCCGTGACGATGGGCTTCACCAGCGGCATCGCCGTGCTCATCTTCACCACGCAGATCAAGGACTTCTTCGGTTTGCAAATCGAGAAGGTGCCGTCCGAGTTCGTCGAGAAGATGACCGTGCTCGGCGAGCATTTCGGCACAATCCAATGGCCGACGCTCGCGCTCGCCGCCGCGTCGTTCGCCGTCATCAAGTTCTGGCCGAAGAACTGGCAGCGGCGCGTGCCCGGCTCGATTGTCGCGCTGGTGCTCGGCACGGCGGCGGTGATGCTGTTCCAGATGCCCGTCGAAACCATCGGCAGCAAGTTCGGCGGCATCCCGCAGGGTTTGCCCGCGCCGCATCTGCCCGCGCTCTCGTGGGAGAACATCCGCCATCTCTTCCAGCCCGCCGTGACCATCGCGCTGCTCGCCGCCATCGAATCGCTGCTCTGCGCGGTCGTCGCCGACGGCATGATTGACGACCGGCACGATTCGAACCAGGAACTCATGGCCCAGGGCATCGCGAACATCGTCAGCCCGCTCTTTGGCGGCATCGCGGCGACGAGCGCCATCGCGCGCACCGCCACGAACGTCAAGAGCGGCGCGCGTTCGCCCGTGGCCGGCGTCGTTCACGCGGGGACGTTGCTCGTCATCATCCTGGCCGCCGCGCCGCTGGCGAAGTTCATCCCGCTCGCCACGTTGAGCGCGGTGCTCGTGAACGTCGCCCTGCACATGGGCGAGTGGCACAACTTCGGCCGCCTGCCCAAGTGGCCCAAGAGCGACACGCTGGTTTTTCTCGCCGCCTTCGTGCTGACGGTCGTCATTGATCTCACCGTCGCCGTCGAGATTGGCATGGTGCTCGCCGCCGTGCTCTTCATCAAGCGCGTGTCGGAGACCACGCAAATCATGGCGGTGGACGAAACCACCGAGACCGAAGGCGACCACCACTCGCTCGTCGGCAAGGACATCCCCAAGGGCGTGATGATCTACCGCATCTTCGGCGCGTTCTTCTTTGGCGCGGCGGACAAGCTGGAGAGCGCGCTCAAACGCGAAGGCCAGGAGCCGGACGTGCTCATCCTCCGCATGAGAAAGGTCATGGCGATGGATGCCACCGGACTCAACGCCCTCGAAGACCTTCACGAGCGGCTGCGCGGAAAGGGCAAGCACCTCGTCTTGAGCGGGCCGCACACACAGCCGCTCTTTGTCATGGACAAGGCGGGCCTTCTCGACCGGCTTGGACAGGAGAATGTCTGCGCCGACATTGACGCGGCCCTCGACCGCGCGCGGGAAATCCTTGGCCTCCCGCCCGCGCCGCCAACCGATCCGTTGCATGGAGAGAAGCAGCAGTTGGAAGCCGCGCGCCGCGAACTGACCGGGGCGCTCGAACGGGCCACAGCGCTGCTTAAATCACCCGCCGCTGACGCCGGCAAACCGGCGCGCGTCACGGAAACGAAACGCGAATGAGCGCCGCGCGGCCAGCCTCGAAGAAGCCATGTATCTGAACGTCATCCAACTCGCGGAATCGTTCGGCGTCGAGGAGGCCGTCGTGGACGGCTGGATTCGCGACGAGGGACTCCCCTGCATCCATGACCGCGAGCGGCTGCTCTTTGACCGCGCGCAAGTCGCCACGTGGGCCGCCGAGCGCGGACTCGCGGCGAAGGCCGGTTTCCTCGCGCCGCAGCCGCAGACAACGCGCTCCGGCCCCCGCCTCGAAACCCTTCTCCGCGCCGGTGGCATCACGCGCGACATGCCGGCGGCGGACGTGCCCAATGTTCTCGAACGCATCGTGTCCGCGCTGCCCGGCGTCACGCCGCCTGTCCGGCAATTGCTCGCGCAACGGCTCCGCGCGCCCGGCGGCATCAACTGGGCTCCCGTGGGCCGCGGGTTCGCCCTCCCGCACCTGCGCGCCAACGCCGCGCTGGGCCGCGACTCCGGCATCCTCGCCATCGTGCTGCTGCACGATGCCCTTCCGCTCGACGAGCCGCCGCCCGACGGCGTGCCGGTGACGCGCCTTCTGTTCTTCATCGCCCCGACCCCGCGCGCGCATCTGGAGCTGCTCGCCCAATTGAGCGCCGCGCTTGCTCGCGGGCCGCTGCGCGAACTGCTGGCCAAAGCCGCGCCGGACAATGAAATTCTTGCCGCACTCGCCGCAGCGGATGCCGCTCCGGCGAAACGCACCAAGGAGGCAGTTGCGTGAACACCGGCGCGCTGCTCCTCGTCGCCGGGATCGGCCTGCTGGTCGGACTCGTCGCCGCGCGGCGCGCGCCCCGGCTCTGGATGGCCGGCACTTTGGCCGGTGCCGTGTCCGCGCTTTCCGCCGCCGTCACAGTGTTGGCGGGCGGTGCGACGTGGGACTGGCAGCCGGGCTTCGTCGTCGGCGGAGAGCCGGTTCATCTGCGCCTCGACGGGCTCAGCGCGTTCTTCCTCGCGCTGCTCGCCGTGCTCGGCGGCTGCGGCACCGCTTTCGCGCACGAGTATTGGCCCGACCGCGCGCACCCGCGCTCCGCGCCCGCAGCCCGCGCGTGGTGGAACGCGCTGCTCGGCTGCATGGGCCTCGTGCTGCTCGCCGCCAACGGGCTGCACTTCCTCATCGCGTGGGAGCTGTTCGCCGTCGCCGGCTACTTCCTCATCACCACCGAGCGCCAGCGCCGCGAAGTGCGTCAGGCCGGCTGGCTTTACTTCGCCGCGTCGCATACCGGCACGCTCTGCCTCTTCGCCTTCTTCGCGCTGCTCGCCGCGAAGACTGGCGGCTGGGAACTCGGCCCGCTGCGCGAGCGCGCCGACCTCGCGCCGCTCTTCTGGCTCGCGCTCGCGGGCTTCGGCTTGAAGGCCGGCCTGTTCCCATTGCACATCTGGCTGCCGTCCGCGCACGCGAACGCGCCGAGCCATGTCTCCGCGATTCTCTCCGGCGTCGCCATCAAGATGGGCATCTACGGGCTCGTGCGCTTCAGCGGCTGGCTGCCGCCGGCTCCGGGCGTGGGCTGGACAGTTGCGGCGCTCGGGGTCGCGAGCGCGGTGCTCGGCGTCGCCTTCGCCCTCGGCCAGCACGATCTCAAGCGACTGCTCGCTTATCACAGCGTTGAGAACATCGGCATCATCCTGATCGGTCTCGGCTTCGCGCTCGTGGCCGCGGGCCACGGTAACGAGGCCTGGAGCCAGCTCGTGCTCGCCGGCGGCCTGCTGCACGTGTGGAACCACGGCCTGTTCAAGGCACTGCTCTTCCTCGGTGCCGGCGCCGTGCTGCACGCGACCGGCACGCGCGAGATGAGCCGGCTCGGCGGACTCTGGCGCGCGATGCCGTGGACCGCGTCGCTGTTCGCCCTCGGCGCCGCTGCCATTTCAGGCCTGCCGCCGCTCAACGGTTTCGTGAGCGAGTGGCTCGTCTATCTCGGGTTGTTCGAGGCCGCCAGCACCGGCGGCGGTGCGGCGCCGGCCGCCGTGCTCGCCGCCGTGTTGCTCGCGATGACGGGCGCGATGGCGCTGGCGTGCTTCGTCAAGGTTTGC
>JACRJY010000205.1 GCA_016235585.1 Verrucomicrobiota bacterium
CCCTGCGCTAGGCTGCCATACGGAGACGCTCCCTTGGGAGCCGTGTTGTCTTTGAATTGCGTCAGCGTCGTTAGCCCGCCGGCGGGCGTCATCTGGAATGCAGTGCCGAAGCCATTCGCACCACCTTCGGAGGTCAACCCGTAGAAGTTCCCATCCGTGCCCTGCACCAGGCTGCCTCTCGGATAAGCCCCCCTAGGGGGCGTGGTGTAGCGGAACTCTACCAGCGTGGTCAGCACCCCGGCAGGCGTCATCTTGAAGGCCGTGCCGTAGTCGTTTGCGCCACCCCCGTAAGTCAACCCGTAGAAATTCCCATCCGTGCCCTGCACCAGGCTGCCATACGGATTACGCCCCTTGGGGGCCGTGTTGTTGTTGAACTCCACCAGCGTCGTTAGCACCCCGGCGGGCGTCATCTGGAAAACCGTGCCGAAGCCATTCGCGCCACCTTGGTAAGTCAACCCGTAGAAGTTCCCATCCGTGCCTTGCACCAGACTGCCAGTCGGGCCATACCCCTTGGGGGCCGTGTTGTTGTTGAATTCCACCAGCGTGGTGAACGCTTCGTTGACATCGGTGACGGCAATGGTGAAGGGCTTCTCGAAGAACAATCCGCCGGAATCCGTCACGCGCACGCGGATGCCGTAGCTGTTCTTCGTCTCGTAATCGAACGCGGCGGCGGTCACGAGGTTTGTGCCGTTGGTGATGGTGAAGCCCGCGTTGTCATCGCCGCCCGTGCCGGGGACGAGCGTGAACGTCGCCGTGTCGCCGCTGTCGGGGTCGGTGGCCGCGAGCGCGCCGACGAGCGTGCCAGCGGGCTGGTTCTCGAACACGCTCGTGCCGCCCAGCGCGATGTCCGTCGGCGCGGTGTTCGCGCCCGTGACGATGAGCGTGGCGGCGGCGCTCGTCACGCTGCCGCCGCTGTTCGTGACCACGACGGCGTAGCTGCCCGCGTCGCCAGGCTGCACGTTCGCCAGGTTCAGCACGCCCGTCGTCGCGCCGGAAAGGTTGCCGCCATCGGCGAGGTTTGTTCCGTTCTTCTGCCATTGATAGCCGAGTCCGCCGCTGCCCGTGGCATAGACGCTGAAGGTGACGTTCGCCCCCGTCGCCACCGTGACGCTCGGCGGCGACGTGACGATGACCGGCGCGGCGTTGCTCAACGTGAAGCTGATGCTCACGTCGTCAATCGCGAGGGCGTGGTCGGTGCCGCTGTCGTCGGCGTCCATCCAGCGCAGGTAAAACACCTGGCCGTTGGTGAGCGGCTGCGCGGGCGTGTAAATCGCACCGCTGATGGTGACGCGGTTGGTGGAGCGGTTGCCGTCCATTGCGCCGACCGAGCCGTTGTCGAAGGGCGTGCTGAAGTTGAACGCCGCGCCCATCGCGGTGAAGGCCGTGCCGTTCACGCTGTATTGCATCACGAGGTCGTTGTTGACGGCGGTGCTGCCGCCCTGCCGCCATTGCTCGCCGGTGTAGGTGATGGCGAGCGCGGTGAGGAGCGAGCCGGAGGTGTTCACCAGCCGCACCTCCGTGTCGCGCACGGTGGACGACGACGCGAGCGAGCCAAGCGCGCGGTCGGAAAGCGGGTTCACGCCGTTCGTGCCGAAGTTGTAATTGGTGCCCGTCGTGGACGTGCCGGTGGAGATGGCGACGTTCGTGCCGGAAATCGCGCCGGTGCCCGTGCCGACGAACCAGCCGGCGGGCGGGTTCGTGCCGGTCGCGCCCATGCCGTCGAAATTCTCCGTGAAGGCGGCGGTGCCGTTCACCGCGACGAACCCGGCGGGCAGCGCGAGGCTCAACGTGGCCACCACGCTCGTCACCGCGCCGTAGGCGTTCGCGACGACGACCGAGTAGCCCGCCACGTCGGGCGCGCCGACATTGGCGAGGCTCAAGACCGCCGTGCCGCCGCCGGAAACATTGCCGCCGTCGGAAAGTGAAGTGGTGTTTTTGAGCCAGCGGTAAGTCAAAGGCGTGTCACCGGATGCTGTGAGCGAAAAAGTGGCGGTGGTGGCGGGCGAATTGGTTTGGTTATGGGGTTGAGCGACCATGTCGGGCGCGAAGTTGGTGGGCACATTGAAGAGATATGCCGCTCCGGCCAGAGACGCGCCCGTGTTGTCGTTCGGTGCGGCAATGAGCACACGGTCATTTCCCAAGGCCGCCACCGAGTTTCCGAATATGGCGTTGGCTGCCGGAGTGGGATTGGTGAAGATGGCCAACAACGTGCCGTTGGTGCCGAACAGATACGCCACCCCGGCATTCAAAACGCCCATGTCGTCCCCACCTGAACCAATGAGCACTCGGTCGCTACTCATCGCCATCACCGACCAGCCAAAATTGTCCAAGTTCGCCGGAGTAGGATTGGTGAAAGTGGTCAGCAATGTGCCATTGGTGCTGAATAGATACGCCAACCCGGAATTAAACGCACCCGTGTCGTCATACGGAGCGCCAATCAGCACATAATCATTTGTCATTGCTGTCACTGACCAGCCGAACCAACCACTACCTGCTGGCATGGGATTTGTGAATGTATTCAGCAATGTTCCGTTAGTGTTGAACAAATAAGCTGCTCCCGCACTCGATGCACCCGTGTCCGCTCCATACGCGCCAATGAGCACACGATCGCTTCCCATTGCCGCGATCGAACTGGCAAAACCATCGTTAGCCGCCGGAGTTGGGTTGGTGAAGGTGGTAAGCAACGTGCCATTGGTGCTGAACAGATACGCTGCCCCGGCTCTCGTTGCGCCCGTGCTATCACCATCAGCGCCAATGAGCACCAAGTCGCTGCCCACTGCCGCTACCGAGACGCCGAAATGGTCGTCAGCCGCTGGGATGGATTTGGTGAAAGTGGTCAGCAATGTGCCGTTGGTGTTGAATAGATACGCGGCTCCGGCATCCGTCGCGCCCGTGTTGTCCGAAAAAGCACCAATGAGCACTCGGTCGTTCCCCACCGCCGCGACCGAGTAGCCGAAAAAGTCGAAAGCTGCCGGAGTGGGGTTGGTGAAGGTTCTTAACAGTGTGCCGTTGGTGCGGAATAAATACACAGCCCCGGCATCCGCCGCCGGGCCCGCGTCAGCCCAAGGCGAGCCAATGATCACTCGATCACTCCCCAGTGCCGCCAGTGAAATGCCGAAATTGGTGCTTACTGTCGGAGTGGGATTCGTGAAGGTGGTCAGCAGCGTGATACGGTTGGATTGAGCGCGCACCGTTCCCGGCCACAGCGTGAGCGCCAGAAACAGCGCCATGGCGGCAAAGGATTGGATTGACCTTCGGCTCATTCGCTTGGATGACGCCACAAAACGCCGCGCGTTGCACGTAATTTCGGCCAACGGAACAAAGCGCCAGAGGACTGGCGCACTCCAAGACGCTTC
>JACRJY010000210.1 GCA_016235585.1 Verrucomicrobiota bacterium
GGAAGCGGCGCTGCCGCCGGACAGCAGCAGGCACACGGCGGCGGCCAGCGCCGTCAGCGTGAGTTGGTTCGTCGTGGTTTTGTCAGTCGTGGTGTTTTTCATGTGAGCAGCATCATTTCGGTGCAATCGCGGTTAAAATAAAAACTGCCAGCTCGAATAGACGAGATGCGCGCGGTAGTCGTTGTTGCCGCCGGAAGTCCGATCATGGCCGGTGTAATAGCCGTATTGAAGTTTCCACGTCAGGTTTTTGCGGAGACGGTTGATGAGCGTCGCGGTCACGCCGTGCTGCTCGGCCCCGGCGCCGTAGGGCAGGCTGACGCTGGAGTTGTCACTGTAGTTGTCGGCGAAATAGCAGTTGTATTGCACCTGGATGTCCGACCGCTTCGTCAAGGCGTAGCCCACGGTGGCGTTGCCGGTCCAATAGTCGTTCTCCCCGTTTTGAACCAAGTTGGCCGCCGCGCCTGTCAGCGTGGCGGCGGGAGTGTAGGTGTGTTGATTGGCGAAAGTGACGCTCGCCTGGCAGTAGAGCCTCGGCAGCGGCGTCCATGACGCGCTCTGGCTGATGATGTGGCTCGTCGCCTCGGCGTTCTCGATGTCCGCGAGGGCGACGCCGTAGGGGCCGATGCCACCCTGCATATTGTAGCTGGTGACCTGGTAATCGTAGCGGCTGACGAACGTCATGCTGGACTGCGGCCGCCACGTCATGCGGAAGTTGACATCGTGCGTGTGGTATTCCTGATTCCGCATGAAGGCCGGATAAAGGTTGTTGGTCGTGGCCGGCGTGAAGACGGTCGGGTCAATGTTGTGCTCGTAATCATTCCGCACACTGCGGAAATAATACTGGCCCGCGAAGTTCACCTTCCGATGCGGATACCAGTTGGCCCCGGCCACGTATTTTTGCACGAGGCGCTCGGAATCCGTTTGGCGCAGCAGGGCGGTGGTGCCCACGTCCAGGTCCACCTGCGATTCGTTCAGGCTGCCCTGGCCTTCCAGCCATTCGCCCCGGGCGTAAAGCGACCAGTTGGTGAGGCCGGTGTAGCGCATTTCGAGGCTTTCGGTGACATCAATGAACCGGCGCAGGCGCGAGTTCATCACGTCCTCCAGCACGGCGGCGTTCGTCGCGTTCGTCACCCGCGTCTCCGTGAACAGGGCGATGCCCGCCTGATCCTGGTATTCGATGCGCAGCGACGGCACGATCACAAAATCCTTCACCGGTGTGAGCATGAGGTTCAAGTTGGCCACGTATTGATCCACCCGTGAACCGCCGGTCAGATCAACAAAGCCTTCGTCGTTGGACTGCTGGTTCGGCGAAATCGGGCTGAACGAGGAATTGTAGCCCGCGCCATAAATCCGGCTGCCGCCGATGTCCGTGTCCAGCCGCGTGTAGGAGCCGCCCATCGTGAACAGCACCTTCGGATTGAAGCGCGCCTCCACGAGGCCGTGCAGGTTGAACATATCGGAATCCACACTCTCCTTTTGCGTCACGGCGCGGACACGCGTCGGCTCGCCCTGCCGGCGCAGGATGTTGCGGGAGTTGTCAATGTTGTCCTGCCCGTAGCGCAGGCCCAAGTCGAAGGACGTGATTCCCAGCGTGTGCTTCACGTCCGCCTCGACCAAGTGGCGGCGCTCGTTGATGTCGAGAAAGGTCGGAATGATGCCGCGCGCCACCACGGCGGAGTTGGGTGTCGGCGTCAGCGTCAGGTTGTAATCGCCCCAGATGGTGGAGTCCTTCATCCCCTCGCGGAAATCATAGCTGTAACGCACGCTCAACACCGGCCAGTCCGGCAGCGTCAGCCCGCCCTCGAACCACGCCCTGCCGCGGCGCACATACAATTCATCGGTGTAAGGATTCAGCCACGCGTTCGACCGCACGGAATAGCCGCCGCTGCCGTCATACCAGGTGCGGAACTCGCTGTAGCCGCCGCGCGCGTAGCCAATATCGGGATGGCTCAAGCCGAGTTTAAGCGAGTAGTCGCGGTTGTCGAAGATGCTGCGGCCATCCAGTTCCAGCAGGCCCTTCTTGCCGACCATCTGCTCGTAGTGAAGCTCCTCGATGCCGCCGAACATTCCGTCCGGACGCTGTTGCTTCCGCTTGAACTGCCCCACGTCGCCGTCCACGAAAAAGTGTCCCAGCCCCAGGCTCAAGTAATTGTTATACTCGCCCGGCTCCGGCTCGTCGGGCTTGTCCGTCTTGGTGCTGGCTTCCTTGGCCGGAGCCGCGTTCGTCGAGGATTTGTCCTGCGCCGTCACCGAAATCTCCACCCCGGCCAGCCAGAGAAGGACGCCCGTGAGCAGCCAGATTTTCCGGCCCACTTTCGCGCGGAAGTAGTCAGTCGTTTTCATGGCGCTTTGCAGTTTGGTTGAGCCATTTCACACATCAGAAACGCAGCGACGAACCGACCTGCGACCCGTGCACCGCCTCATGACAGCCCGCCGACCAGCACGTGCCCCGGTTGAGCGAACCAGCATGATCCCGCCCGCCGATGATGACTTTCCCGGCGGCGGTCTGCTGCTGGAAATGGCACTTCAAACACAGCGTGGAACTGCGCTCCGCCAGCAGCTTCGCGTTCACCGAGCCATGCGGCTGATGGCAGGTGGTGCAGCCCTCGCGCAGCGCCTCGTGCTCGAAAACAAACGGCCCGCGCTGCGCCACGTGGCATTTGCCGCACGTGTCCTGCTCGACCGAAAGCGCGGTGCCGCCGCCGATGATCGCCCGGCCTTTGTGCGGATTATGGCAGTCGCCGCAGCTCACCTTCCCCTCCACCACCGGATGATGGCTCGCCAGTTGAAAGCGGCTCGATGTCTCCAAATGGCACTGAAAACAGGTCTCCGGGGATTTTCGCGGGTTGATGATTGTGCCGCGCGCTCCGCCAGATTGATTATGGACGCTGGCGGGGCCGTGGCACGATTCGCAGCCGATGTTCGCCGCGTGCGGTCCCTCGGCCTTCAGACGCGCGTGCGTCGCGGTGTTGAAATCGCGGGTGATGGTCTCATGGCACTGCGCGCAGCTCTCGGAACCCGCAAACGTCGCACCCGGCACGCTCGGCGGGGCCATCACCGTCCGGTTCACCGTGCTGCACGACAGGGCAATCGCCGCGAGCAGGAGTAGCAGGCTCGGCAGCAAGGCCCAGCGCTGGCTGCCGGCCTTGAACCACTGCCGGACACTCCCCCACTTTTCAGTGGTGGATTGAGCGCCCTCGGTTTCTTCTCCGCCGTGCTGTTGCTCTTCTTTCATCCGCCGCCATTAACCCTTCCGGCTTGGGCGCGCGACACACTCCTTTTGGCGTTCAGAAGCCAGTTTTTGTTCTGCCATGGACTCCACCCGGAGGAAGAAGCCGGTTCGCGGGAATCGCTGAACCGGAAGCGTGAAAATCGGAAACCGAAGGCTGGCTGTCCGGCATGGATTCGAACCATGACAAAGGCCTCCAAAGGGCCTTGTGCTACCATTACACCACCGGACATCGCGGCGCAAAGTTAGTCACGCGCCGCACGGGCGCAAGGCGAATTTTCCACGCAAACTGGCCTCACTCGCCGAACATCTCCTGCAATTTCCCGACCTCGTGCCGCGTCGTGAACTGCTGGAAAGTCTCCCGGCCCTGCCGGTGCTTCAAATAGCCGCGCAGGATTTTTTCCAATGTCGCCGGCAGCTCCGTCGCGCTCACGCCGGTGAAAATCTGCCGCCCAACGGCCTGGTGCTTTCCGAACCCGCCACCGACAAAGACGTGATAGCCGTCCTCGCCGCGCACCTTCGTGCCGAGGCAGCCGATGTCGCCCATGTAATGCTGCGCGCACGAGTTCGGGCAGCCGGTGAGGTGGATGTTCACGGGCTGATCCAGTTCGACACGCTTCTCCAGTTGCCTGATGAGTTCCAGCGCATGGCCCTTGGTGTTCGACTGCGCGAACTTGCAATAGCTGTTGCCCGTGCAGGCGATGACGCCGCTGGCGAGATGCGACTGCTTCGTGGGGAAGCCCGCCTTGTCCAGCGCGCGCTTGAGCGTCGGCACGAAGGCGTCCGGCACGTTGGGAATGATGAAATTCTGCCAAACCGTGAGGCGAATCTCGCCGCTGCCGTAGGCGTCGGCCAGTTCCGCGAGCCGCAGCATCTGCTTCGGCGTAATCTGGCCGACGGGACACGTCGCGCCGACGTAGTTCAGCCCGCGCTGCTTCTGCGGGAAATCGCCAACGTGCGAGTGCGGCAGTTCGTGCGACGCCCAGCGCATCTGCGCCACGTCGTAGGGTGCGCGGCGGAGCTGTGTGCCGAGCTTTTTCTCGACCAGCGCGAGATATTCTTCGAGCGAAACAGTTTCGAGCAGATGCTTGAGCCGCGCCTTCTTCCGGTTCGTGCGGCAGCCGCGCTCAATGTAGACGCGCACGATGGCGGCGACGACCTTGTTGATCTCCGCCGGCGGAACGACCACTCCCAAGTCGCGCGCGAACGCCTTGTGGCCGGTCGCGCCACCGAGCGCGATGCGGAAATAAACACCGGGCGCAATCGGATTTCCCATCGCGTCCAAAACCGGCTTCCCTCTCCCCTCGGAGGGGAGA
>JACRJY010000206.1 GCA_016235585.1 Verrucomicrobiota bacterium
TCAATGACGGCGGGGGCACGGCCAACGGCGGGGTCGAGAGCGTGAGCCGCACCTTCACGGTCACGGTCAATGCGGTCAACGACGCGCCGACGCTCGACGCGATCGCGGGCGTGACGGTGAACGAGGACGTCGGCGAACAGTTCGTCGCCCTCGCTGGCATTGGCAGCGGGGCGGGGAACGAGAGCCAGACGCTGGTGGTGAGCGCCAGTTCGAGCAACACCGGCCTGATTCCGACGCCGGGCGTGACCTACACCAGCGCGAACGCGGGCGGGAGCATCAGCTTCACGCCGGTGGCGAATGCCAACGGCACCGCCACCATCACGGTGACGGTCAACGACGGGGGCGGCACGGCCAACGGCGGGGTCGAGAGCGTGAGCCGCACCTTCACGGTGGCGGTGACGGCGGTCAACGACGCGCCCACGCTCGACGCCATCGCCAACGCGACCATTCCAGAGGATTCCGGTGCCCAGACGGTCAACCTTGCCGGCATTGGCAGTGGCGCGGCCAACGAGAGCCAGACCCTCACCGTGACGGCCAGTTCGAGCAACACGGGCCTGATTCCCAATCCGAGCGTGACTTACGCCAGCGCGAACACCGGCGGCAGCATCAGCTTCACGCCGGTGGCGAATGCCAGCGGCACGGCGACCATCAGCGTGAGCGTGAGCGACGGCGGCGGCACGGCCAACAGCGGCGTGGACAGCGTCACGCGCACCTTCACCGTCACGGTGGTGGGCGACAATGATGCGCCGGTGGCGGTGGATCAAACCCTGGGAATGAGGGAAGACGAGCAGTTGAACCTCACGCTGTCGGCCACCGACCCGGATGGCGGGGCGCATACGTTCACCATCTTGAGCGGACCGAGTCATGGCCTCCTGACGACGAACCTGCCGGGGGACACGAATTACATTTACCTCCCGGCGCGGAATTTCGCCGGGCTGGACAGCTTCACCTTCCGGGTGACGGACAACGGGGCGCTGTCGGCCACCGGCACGGTCTCCATCGTCGTGACGAACGTGATTGACCTGTATCCGTATGCGTTCACGAACGCGATGAACATCAACGCCGGATCAAACCCGGTGTCCATCGTGAGCGCCAAGTTCTACAAGAAGGCTGATCTGGCCGTGGCGAATTTTGCGGACAACACCGTCAAAGTCTTCCTCGGCGCGCAAATCGCGCAGACCAACCCCATCGGCCTGGCCAACGGGCTGTTCACGAATGCCGCGCCGGAATCCATCCTCCACACGGGCAACGGCCCGGTGGCGCTGGCGGCGGCGGACTTCAACGGCGACACGCTCAACGATCTGGTGGTCGTCAACAAGACGGACGGCACGGTGCGGCTCTACTTCGGCCTCGGCACCGGGCAGTTCACCACCAACGGCCTGTATGCCATGGGGGCCGCGCCCAGCGCCATCGCCGTCGGTGATCTGAACAAGGACGGCATCAAGGATCTGGTGGTGGCCAACGAGGACGACGACACCATCACGGTGCGGCTGGGCCAGGGGGGCGGCACCTTCGGCGGCGCGCTGACCTTTCCCGTCGGTGCCCGCCCGTCGGCGGTGGCCATCGGCGACTTCAACAAGGACATGAAGATGGACGTGGTGGTGGCCAACTACGACGCGAATACCGTCAGCATCCTGCGCGGCAACGGGCTGACGGCCCTGGTCTTGAGCAACAAGATTGACTTCGCGGTGGGCCAGAACCCGACCGCGCTGCTGGTGTTCGACTTCAACAAGGACGGGCGCACGGACATCGTCACGGCCAACTACGGCGACGACACCATTTCCGTGCTGCGCGGCGTGCTGGTCACCAACGTCACCAACATCATCACCGGCAAGGGGCCGACGACCAACACCTTCGCGCTGACCAACTATCCGGTGACGGTCAATCCCAGCGCGCTGGCCACGGCGGACTTGAACAAGGACAAGCTCAACGACCTGGTCATCGCCGGCCACTACGAGAACAGCGTGAGCGTGATGCTGGGCCGTTCCAACGCGGTGTTCGAGCCGTTCTTCTTCAACGATCCGTCCGCAATGCAGACGGTGGGGACGAACCCCATCTCGCTGGTCACCGGGCTGTTCAATGCCGACATGGATCCGGACGTGGCGGTGGCCAACTGGGGTTCGGGCAACGTGTCCATCCTGCTCAACAATTACACGCCGGTGGCCTACGGCCAGAAAATCAACGTCCTCGAAAACACCCCCACCCTGCCGCCGGCCAGCCGTTCGACATGGATCACCCTGAACGGCACCTACGGGCCGTTGAACTACGTCATCACCAGCGGGCCGACCAACGGCACCTTCGTCGAGACCAACGGCGCCTTCAGCAATTCGCTCGTGCCGCTGCAGCTGCGCTACCAGGCCTTCACCCAGATGAACGGGAAGGATTTGATCACCTTCTACGTGCGTGAATACACCACCAACGGCACGGGCAAGACCTCGAAGGTGGCCAAGGTGGAAATCACCATCCTGCCGGTCAACGACCCGCCGGACTTCAGCCTGGCGAGCAACAACATCACCCGCACCGAGGACGCCGGCATGGTGGCGATCACCAACTTCGCCGTGAACCTGGACCGGGGCAGCGGCACGGACACCAATGCCAGTCACTGGAAAACCGAAAAAGGCCAGACCATCTTCTTCGTGGTGACCAACAGCCTCTCCAACATTTTCAAGGTGCAGCCCAGCCTCAACGACAAGGGCCTGTTGAAGTTCGAGCTGCTCCCCAACGCCTTTGGCGTGGCCACCGTCGGCGTGGTGATGAATGACAAGGGCGGCACCGCCAACGGCGGCAAGACGAATGATCCGGCCAACAACCAGACCTTCACCATCACCGTGGTGCAGTCCAACGACACGCCCACCCTCAAGGTTCTCACCGCGCTGAAACCGTTCAACGAGGACACCAACGCCACCACGACCTTCGCCGTGGCGGACGTGGAGACCCCGGCGGCGGGCCTCACCTACAGCGTGCTCAACGTGACCAACGCCGCGCTCTTCCCCGACGCGAGCGGGCCGGCGGTGGTCGAGGGCGGCTCGACCAACTTCGTGTTCGGGTGGAGCGGCACCAACCGCACGCTCACGGTCGCCCCCGGCACGAACCAGTTCGGGACGAACGTGATCTGGATCCGGGTGAGCGACGGCACCAACAACGTCACCAGCACCCAGACCGTCACCGTGGCGGCCATCAACGACGCGCCGTCCTTCACCGTCGGCACGAACGTCGCCGTCACCGGCACCAACGGCGTGAGCCAGGCCTATGCCGGCTGGGCCACCGGCATGAGCACCGGCCCCGCGAACGAGTCGGCGCAGACGCTCTCGTTCGTGCTGGTGCCGTCGAGCACGGCGCTGTTCACCGTCAAGCCGGCGATTTCCAACGCCGCCAACGGCACGCTGACCTTCAAGCCCAAGGCGGGTTCGACCGGCACCGTCAATGTCAGCATCTATCTCAAGGACAGCGGCAGTTCGACCAGTCCCAACCGGGCCTTCTCGGGCACCAACACCTTTAGCATCACGGTATCGCCGTAACCGACGGCGTGGCGAAACGGCTGTTGCTCACCGGCCTGAACCCCGAAAGGGGTTCAGGCCGGTTTTCTTTGCGCCCACCGGCGTCCGCCCTTCAGCGCCGCGAGCGTTTCGGCGAGCCGGCGGGCGCGCGTCTCCGGCCGCCTCGCCGTCGTCAGCCACACGAGATATTCCCGCTGGCACGAGGGCGAGAGGGCGCGGAAATTTTCCGCCGCCGCGCGGTTTTGTTTCTTCGCCAGCGCCCGCTGAAAGTAATCCGGCACCGGCCACGGCGCGCGCTTCACCTTGGGCGCGGGCGGAATCATCGGGTCGGCGTCCAGTTCCACCGCGGCGTGCAGCAGTTCTTGCAGCGCGCGGCGGTTCACGCCGTCAAGCGTCGTGAAGCGGAGGGAGCGGATGTTCGTGTTGTTCTCGCCACCGGGGGTGAAAAGCTTCGCCGGATCCGGCAACTCCGTGCCGCGAAAGAAAATCAGCGCCAGATGGTTTTTGCACGCGGCGATGCCGCAGACCAGCTTGCGCCCGGAGAAACAAAGGTTGTTCCACTTGATGGACTCGGTGAGGTCCGGTTCCCAGTTCAGAATCCACTCGACGAGCTGCTCGGCCAGCGGCTGGGAAAAATCCGGGCACGTCACCAGCCATTCGCCGGGATCCCTGGTGCGGGCGCGGGAGCAGTCCATGCCGGAATCGAATCACCCCACCAGGCTCTTTGCCTTCGCCAGCGCCTCATCCAGCTTCGCTGCATCCTTGCCGCCGCCGCGGGCGTTGTCGGGCTTGCCGCCGCCTTTGCCGCCGATGATGGGCGCAATCGCCTGGATGATTTTCCCGGCCTGCACCCGCGCGGTGAACTCCGGCGAGACCGCCGCCACCAGCGCGACGGCGTTGTTCGCCGTGCCGCCGAGCACCACCACGCCCTTGAACTTCGCCTTCAGCGCGTCCGTCACAGACTGGAGGAAGTCGCCGTCCACATGGCCGAGGTTGTGGATGATGGCCGGGATGCCGTTGATGGCCTTCTCGTGGATGAAGAGATCCGCCGCCGTGTTCGCGGCCTCGCGCTGCTGCGCCGCCTTGATCTGCCTCTCCAGCTCCTTCTGGTGCGCGAGCAGGCTCTCAATTTTCTTTTCGAGTTCGTGAACCGGGCTGCTGACCTTGCTGGCCACCGACTTGATCAGCTCACGGTCAGCCTTCATCGCGTCGAACGCTGTCAATCCGGCCACCGCCTCGATGCGCCGCACACCGGCGGCGATCGCGTTCTCGCCCACGATGCGGAACAAACCGATCTCGCCCGTCGCGCGCGTGTGCGTGCCACCGCAGAGTTCCATGGAATAACCATCGAGCTTCCCAGCAGCGCCGCCGATTTGGACGACGCGGACGGTGTCGCCGTATTTGTCGCCGAAGAATTGCATCACGTCTTTGCGGTTCTTCACGTCGGCGTGGGGGACTTCCGTCCACGAGACGTTGGCGTTTTCGAGAATGCGTTCGTTGACGAGCCTCTCGATGTCGGCGACCTGCTGCGGCGTGAGCGGCACACTGTTGAAGTCAAAGGTCAGCTTGTCCGGCCCGACGAAGGAGCCTTTCTGCGACGCTTCCTTGCTCGCGATTTCGTGCAACGCCCAATGCAAAAGATGCGTGACCGTGTGATGGCGCTGGATGGCGTTGCGGCGGACGCGGTCAACGGACAGGGAGACGGACGAGCCGGGAAGGGGAAGCGCAATATTTGTTTGGGGAGCGATTGCTTGGGGAGCGCGACCGTCCCGGTCGCTCTGTTGCGCGTCTCGCGCAACAGTTCCGGGAGCGTGCGAAGTTGTTTGCGCGGGTGAATTCGTTTGCGTCTCTCGCGAAGATTCGGTCGGCGGGACGCCGACCGATGCGACCGGGACGGTCGCGCTCCCCTTTCCTTCAGCGCTCCCCTCTTCAATGAAATGCAGCCAGGTGTTGCCGGACTTTTGCGTGTTCGTCACGCGCCAGAGCTGGCCGTTGCCAGTCAGTTCGCCGGTGTCACCAACCTGGCCGCCCATCTCGGCGTAGCAGGCGCTGGTGTCGAGGATGACGGCGGTCTTGTCCTTGAGCGACACGACTTCCACGACCTTGGCTTGCGTCTCCAGCGTGTCGAAGCCGACGAACTTCGTGGGCGTGGCGGTTTCGATTTGGGAAACCGAAATGACTTCTTTCTTCTGCGCGGCACGGGCGCGGGCGCGTTGTTCTTCCATCAACTTTTCAAAACCTTCCTTGTCCACAGTCAAACCGCGTTCGCGCGCCATCAACTCGGTCAGGTCGAGCGGGAAGCCGTAGGTGTCGTAGAGAACGAATGCGGCATGTCCCGGAAACACATGGTCTCGTTCACGAAGCGTTGCGGTTGCCTGCTTCAAATGTTCAAATGACTTGTCCAGCCGAGAAGCAAGCAAACTCTTAACCTCCGCGTCCGGCCGAGGAACAGCCGGAGCTTTAGTGTCTTCGCCAGCGTATTGAACTGGTGAAAACCTTGGCAACTCATCGTAGTGCGCGAGAATTTTTGTCTGGAAGAAAACATCCTTACCGAAAGAAGCGAACATCCACTCTTGGACGTCGAAAAACCTGCTTCGCTCTTGAAAGTTTACGACATGGCCAATTCGCCAGATTGCTGTGACATCTTCTTCAAATGATGTCACATCATCGGGCGTAAGCGTAGTGTTTTCACCCCTATTTCTCCGAAGGAGTTCAATCTTCTGCAGTATGGATTCCGTAGCGTGTCGAGCACCATGAAGGTTTCGTTGAAGACGGATGATGTTATTGAAGATTTCAATCCCTTCATCCAACGTCCTGTTAAACGCCTCCTCCTCAACGCGGATGGCTTCCTGCACGTGCTTCTTCTTCGCGCGGATTTCGGGAAAGACATCGCCCATCGTGTCGGCGAGCACGTCCACGAGTTTGTAGAAGAACGGTTCGTGGAAGCCGAGCGTGCGGCCATAGCGCACCGCGCGGCGCAGGATGCGGCGCAGGACGTAGTTGCGGTCGGTGTTGCCGGGCTGGATGCCGTCGGCAATCGCAAAACTCAACGTGCGGATGTGGTCGGCAATGACCCGGAAGGCGATGTCGATCTGAATCTGCTCCGCAGATTGGGGAGCGCGACCGTCCCGGTCGCCCTGTTGCGCGTCCCGCGCAACAGTTCCGGGAGCGTGCGAAGTGGGAGACGCTGAAGAATTCGCGGCCCCCTCGCGCGGGGAATCGGTCGGCGAGACGCCGACCGATGCGACCGGGACGGTCGCGCTCCCCAGCGCTGCGCGCTCGCGCTTTTCTTCGGCGATGGCATCGGGTGTCCAGAGCCAGCGGTAGTTTTCGGTGGCGGGCGCGACGCCGGAGTCCCACGGGTTGCGGCAGATGTAGTGGAATTTTTCTTCGAGATCGGCGTCGCCGCGAATCATGCGGTCGAACGATTCGTTCTCCCACACTTGGCCCGTGGTCTTCTCCGCCTTGTTGATTTCATGCGCGCTGAAGGACTTGATGGAGTGCATCAACTCGGCGAGCGGCCAGAAGACCGGCTTGCCTTCGCTGTCCTGCTCTTTGATCTGCGGCTCGAAAAGAAAATGAACGTGATCAGGCATGACACACGCGGCATACATCTGGTAGCGGCGCTGTTCGTGCCCAAAGAGCAGGCTCTTGAGCACAATCTCGCGCGCGGCTTCGGAAAGTTGCTTCCGCTCGCGGGTGGTGAAGCTGACCATGTATTTCGCCCACGGATGCTCGAAGTGCGGCAGGCGGCGCTTGTAATAAGTGGCTTGGGGAACTGTTTCGCGGGGAGCGTGCTGCCGTATTTCTTGCCGCTCAATTTTTCCAGTTCATCGAAGATGGGGCGGAAGATGTCGGTCTCGTAGTTGGAAATCCGGGCGTTGGCGAAATCCGTGAAGCCTTTCGTGCCTTGGATGATGCTGGTGACGCGCTCGAATCCCATGCCGGTGTCCACGTGCTTGGCCGGGAGCGGCGAGAACGTGCCGTCCGGGTTCGCGGTGAACTGGATGAAGACGAGGTTCCAAATCTCGATGCAGCGGGCGTCGCCTTTGTTCACGAGCGCGCCGCGCGTGTCGCCGTTGGGCGTGAGATCCACATGGAGTTCCGAGCACGGGCCGCACGGGCCGGTCTCGCCCATCATCCAGAAGTTGTCTTTCTTGTTGCCGTTGACGATGTGGACGGCGGGGTCGAGTCCGACGGCGCGGAATTTCTCGGCCCAGAAGTTCCACGCTTCCTGATCGAAGTCGCTGGGGTCGTTCTTGGACTTGTCGGGGTTGTAGACGGTCGCGTAGAGGCGCTGCGGGGGAAACTTCCAGACTTCAATGACAAGTTCCCACGCCCAGTCAATGGCCTCGCGCTTGAAATAGTCGCCGAAGCTCCAGTTGCCGAGCATCTCGAAGAACGTGTGGTGGTAAGTGTCGAGGCCGACGTCGTCGAGGTCGTTGTGCTTGCCACCGGCGCGGATGCACTTCTGCGTGTCGGCGGCGCGGGTGTCGAGGCCGGGCACGGCCCCGGCCCACTTGGAAACATCGGGTTTCTTCTGGTTGAGGAAAATCGGCACGAACTGGTTCATGCCCGCGTTGGTGAAGAGCAATCCCGGCGAGTCCGGCATCAGCGAGGAGGACTGGACAAGAGTGTGCTGCTTCGATTTGAAGAAATCGAGGAACGACTGGCGGATTTGAGTGCTGGTCATCTTAAAAAGTTACAGGTTGCAAGTTGAAAGTTGAAAGTTGCCGAAACGCGCGCTGCCGGGAAACCTGCAACTTGTAATTTTCAACCCGCAACGGTTTCCAAAAATTCAGGCGGAGAGATTAGTAACAACCCTGCGGAATGGCGAGTGTTTGTTTGCCGGATTGGGTTGAGCGAGCGCGCCGCGCCTCACAACTGCGGCAGCAGGGGCGAAAGCACTTCGCCCAGCCGCTCGGCAATTTTCGCGTAGCCCTTGTCGTTCGGATGAATCTGGTCGGACATCAGGCTGGGCGTGAAAAGAATGCCGTCGAGGATGTTCGGCACCAGCAGCACGCGCTTGGCCTTCGCCAGTTGCACGAAGCGCTTCGCGTTGCTGTCCGTCAGTCCGGTGCTGCGGACGCCGAGGAGCACGACGAAGGAACCGGCCTGATGAAAACGGTCAATCATTCGGCCGAGGTTGGCGAAGGTCTCGTCCGGCGGCAGGCGGCGCAGCGTGTCGTTGCCGCCGAGGCAGAGCAGCACGACGCGCGGCTGAAGCTGCGCGGCCTCCTCCAGCCGCGCGAGTCCGTCGGTCGTGGTGTCGCCGGAGTTGCCGAGATTGAGGATTTTTCGCTGGAAGTGCCGGCCAAGTTGCGTTGGGTAATCCGCCTCTCCATTCGCACCGTAGCCCGCCGTCAGACTGTCGCCGAAGGCAATCCACTCACCACGGGCGGCGGGCGGGAGGTTGGTGAAGTCGGTGCCGCCGCCGGGCCGCAGCCACAACCAGCCGCCCGTCAGCAACAGCGTGAGAAGCAGGAGCCAGTGTCCGCGTCGCATAGAATGTTCAACACGGACTTCCGTGAAAAGTTTCGCGCATCACCGTCCGCAGCTTCCGCGCGCGTTCTCCGCGCCGCGGCCCTGCAGGTGCAGCCGGGCCTTCTCGTAGCTTTTCCGCACCATGTAGTGGCGCAAGTCGGCGTCGGCATCCGGCGGCAGTTGACGCGCGAATTCGTCGAGGCGTGTGAAGATGGGCAGCAGGTCCGGCTTGGGATTCGCCGTCTTCATCTGCTGCACGGCGGAGTCGAGGTCGAGCAGTGCCTGCAAGATATTCTGTTCGGTGTCGGTCATGTGTTCAAAAGGGCCGGGGGCGAATGTCGGGTTTCAGGTGGCAAGTTGCAAGGTGCAGGTTGCAGATGGTCAAGTTGCGGGTGTATCCGGCCCCCGGAGCGCCGATCTCCGAATCGGCACGGGGCCGATCCTTTTCCACCTCGGCCGGATCGGAGTCCGGCGCTCCGGGAGGAGCCGGATGCGCCCTCAAGTTGAAAGCCGCAGGTCTGCGACCGCGCGGATGAAACTTGAAACCTGCAACCTTGCAACCTGCAACTTCCACTTTGGTCACTTCACCTTCTTCAACTCCGCCTCGGACCACGCTTCCGTGCGCGTCTTTGTCGCCGCACGGACTTTGGCAACCGCCGCCGGCTCCACGGGATCGTAGCCGTGCTCCCACTCGCGGCGGATGTAGGTGAGCACGCCGGCAAGCTGCTCGTCGTCGAAGGAGTTGAAGGCCGGCATGTCGGCGTCCCATTTCTTGCCAAGCACGGTGATCTGCCCGCGCACGCCATGCAGGACGATGCGCGCGAGCATCGCATCTTTGCCCGCAATCCACTCGGAGTCCGCCAGCGGCGGCGCGAGTCCCTCCTGGCCGAAGCCGTGCGGCTGATGGCAGCCGGCGCAGGTTGCCTCGTAAACCTGTTTGCCAGTTTCAAACCGTGCCTGTTGCGGCGCGGTCAGCGGCTTGACCACGGGCATCGGCGGCGCTCCCGGTTTCGAGGGCCACACGAACACGCGATCCAGTTTCGCGAACTCTGCTTTCACCTGCTTGTCGGGGTGCGCCGCGAGTTTCGCGAACGCCGCCGGCTCGGTCTGCGCGCGGATGTATTTCACGCGCGGCGCAGAATCGGACTTGCCCTTCTTGCTTTTGCCAGCGGAGGGCGCGTTGAGGGAAAGGCCGTTGAGCACCGCCGCCGTCTGCCACGCGGGCACGTCCGGCGCGGAAATCGTATCGAGCACTTTCGTTGTCTCCTCCCCTTTCGCGCGCACGGCCATGCACTTGGCCAGGCTGGCGAGAAACGAATCCAGCCCCGGCTGCTTCTTCAACCACGCCTGGTCGGCAATCACGCGCGCAATCATTTCATCCTCGCGCCCGACGAGGCCGGAAATCAACGCGTCACGGATGAAGGCATTCGTGCCGCTCGCCCGCGCGATTTTCGCCATCGTCGCCTCGGCCTGCGGATCCACCACCTGGCCGAGGGTGAGCGCGAGCTGCCAGCGCACGTCCACGCGCCTGTCGTCGGCAAAGGTGGCGAGCTTGGCCAGCAGTTGCGGCTTCGCTTCGCCCTTGAGCAACCCCTCGCCCGCGCGCATCGCCCCGGCAAGCACTTTGGAATGCTTCTCGGATTCGAGCGACTTGAGCACTGTGGCGGCGTCGAGCTGGCCCGCGCCTTCGAGCGCCCAGAGCGCGTGCAGCCGGCCAAGCGGTTCGCGCCCACCGGTCGCAAGCTGTTTCATCAATGGAATCGCCGCCGTCGGACTGCGCTCGGCGAGCAGGCGCTGCGCCGTGTCACGCGCCCAGCCGTTCGGATGTGAAAGCGCGCGCACCAGTTCCTCCGGCGACGCCTTGCCGAGTTTCGGCGCGTGGTTGAGCGGACGATCCTCCGCGACGACGCGCCAGATGCGACCAAGGTGCAGCCCCTGGTCGAGGCTGCGGCTCAAATACTGCTTCCGCAAATAGCTCGTGACGTAGATGCGGTGCTGCAAGGCGCCGCGATAAAGATCCACGATGTAGAGCGAGCCGTCGGGCGCGTTGTTGAGATTCACCGGGCGGAAGCGCTCGTCCGTCGAGGCGAGAAACTCCGCCTTGTCGTAGGCATTCTTGGCAAGCACCACGCCGTCCTTCTCCGTGGTCTTGTTGCGGCGCACGAGATTGCCCGCCGGCTCGGGCACGAACTGGTTGTTGATGCAGTCGGTCGGGAAATTGTCGCCGCGATAAATCACCGGCCCGCTCGCCGCCGTGAAGGTCGCCAGCGTCCAGTCCGTCGGGCGCAGCTGCCCTGCGCGGTAGCCACGGTTCACGCCGGGGTTCGGGCGGATCGGCCACACCGCCTGGTCGGCCACGGGTTTCCAGCCGCCGCCGAGCGCGCCGCGCAGGAACGGATTGCGCGCGAGATAGTCAGCGGGAATGAGATCAATGCGGAACTGGTCGCTGTTCGAGTTGTAGACCAGCCGTCCGAAGTTGTCCTGCGAGATGCCCCACTGCCCGCGGAACGGCGTGCCCGCTTTCGTCCACGCCTCGCCGTCATAGCGGAATTTCACCGACGATTTGGCGCTGTAAATCCAGTTGTCCAGCGCGGGCAGGAGCGTGTTGTCCGCGTGCTCGACCGCGCCGCCCGGCTCCTTGTGGGCGTCGGCGGCTTTCGCATAATTGTCCGAGACCACCGTCTTCTCGTCGCACTTGCCGTCGCCGTTCGTGTCGCGGCAGAACCAAAGCTTCGGCGGCTCGGCCACCAGCACGCCGTCGCGCACGAGACTGATCGAGCGCGGCATCACCAGCCCTTCAAGGAACACCGTGCGTTTGTCCATCTTCCCGTCGTGGTCGGTGTCCTCAAGGACGACGATGTTGCCGATGGGCGCGCTCTCGCCCTTGCCATCCACGTTCGGCATATAGCCGCGCATTTCGACCACCCACATCCGCCCGTCGGGATCAAACACGATCTGCACCGGCTCCTGCACCAGCGGCTCGGCGGCGACCAGCTCGATGCGGAAGCCTTTCTGGATTTTGAATGTCTTGAACTCCTCGTCTGCCGTGAGCACCGGCGCGGGCGGGATGAGGCTGGCGGGCACGAGCTGCTTCTGCTCCTCGCCCTTCTTGTCGCCCTGCTGGGCAAGTGCGAGCGAGATAGTGAGCAACAGCACGGCGGCGGAGTGGCGGAGCAGTTTCAATTCACACATACAATTCAGCGGCGATGATAGACGTTGAAGGGCGGATGTCGAATTCAGAGAGGCCGAACTCCAATCCTCCCGAGCGCGACATGGAACTTGCACAAGCACGGATGGGAATTAAACTGTCCGCATGAGTTCAACGCAGCTTGCCGAAACAGTGATGGCGTTGCCCGAAACGGAGCGACTGGAACTGGCCCGCAGAATCGTCGAGAGCCTGGCGGAAAATCCCGGTTCTGCCCAGCGGATCGCCGAGGGCGTCCGGCGGATTGAGGAGGTGGCCGCCGGTGCGGTTTCAGGACTGGATGAGGCGCAGTTTCGTGCGGCATTGAAATGAGAGTCCGTTTTCATCCCGGTTTCGCCAGAGAAGTAAAACAAATCGCCGGGCAATACGCAGAGGTATCCGGCCGACTTGCCGCGCGTTTCCGGCAGGAGGTGGATGAAGCCATCGAGGCCCAGCGGGCACAGCGATCGAAACGCGTAACCCCGGCCGACATAAGTTCCACGATCTCGGAGATCGTTCGCGCTCACCACGCACTGGTGATGA
>JACRJY010000207.1 GCA_016235585.1 Verrucomicrobiota bacterium
CGCCGGCGGTGGTGAACCAGCCGCCGGCAAATAAATTGCCCGTGCTGTCCAAGGCCAAAGCATAGACGCTGTCGTTCATGCCCGCGCCCAGCGGCGACCACGCGCCGCCGCTCCACCGCGCCGTGAAATTGACGTTGCTCCCGCCCGCGTTGGTGAACGCGCCGCCCGCAAAGAGACCACCCGCGCCGTCGAGGGCCAGAGCGTGGACGCAGCCGTCGTTCATCCCCGCGCCGAGCGGCGACCACGCGCTCCCGTTCCACTGGGCGACGGAGCTGGCGTTGCTCCCGCCCGCGTTGGTGAACACGCCGCCGGCAAAGAGATTGCCCGCACCGTCCACGGCCAGGGCATAGACGCTGTCATTCACGCCCGCGCCGAGCGGCGACCACTCACCGCCGCTCCACCGGGCGACGCAACTGGCGTTGCTCCCGCCCGCCGTGGTGAACGCGCCGCCCGCATACAGGTTGGTCGCCCCGTCCAGCGCCAGCGCATAGACCACGCCGTCCAGCCCCGCGCCGAGCGGCGACCACGCGCTGCCGTTCCACACGGCCACGTTGGCCGCACTGTTCCCGTCGGCTGTGGTGAACTCGCCGCCGGCAATCAAATTGCCCGCGCCGTCCACCGCCAGCGCGTTGACGGGACCGTTCAATCCTGAACCGAGCGGCGACCACGCGCTGCCGTTCCACACGGCCACGTTGGCCGCGCTGCCCCCGTCCGCCGTGGTGAACTCGCCGCCGGCAAACACGCGGCCCGCGCCGTCCACCGCCAGCGCCCGGACCGAGGCGGAGCCGGGGTCGCTGCCCATGCCCGCGCCGAGCGGCGACCACGCGCTGCCGTTCCATTTCGCCACGCCATGGGCGGCGCAGTTCCCGATGGCGGTAAAATCTCCGCCGACGTAAAGATTGCCGGAACCGTCCGCCGCGGCGGAAAAGACCGCGCCATTGGCGCCGGGAATCCCGCCGAGGCTGATCCAGTTCGCGGCGGTGAAGATGCTTGCCGGCACCGGCGGAGAAGACGGGGGGGCGGATTCCGCCCCGCCCCGGCACACGGCCACGGCCAACAAGAGCGCCGCGCCCAGGCGGGCCGGCGGCGCGGGAAGGCGTTTGATTTGGGCGAAAAGATTCACGGCCACGGACGCGCCATGATTCCGGCGCGTCCTCATTCGACATGGACAATTGCCGCACTGCGTAGCATCTCCGGCGCAGTTTTGAAAGTGAATTTCAAGCCCGGAGCGCCCCGTGACTTCCGTGGTCATAAACCCGGCTTGCCTTCGCCCGTCAAAATGTCCACCATTTCCAACGCACCCGCGAACCGTCGTCCGGCTTGAGCCGCGCGGGCGCGACAAACAAAAACACGCACCAACCATGAACTCATCCCTCCTCCGCGCATTGATTTTCCTCGCCGCCCTGGCCGCGCTCGCGCCGACCGCGCCCGCCGCCGATGCCAAGGCCAAGGCCGCCAAACCGCCCAGCCTCGGCTACACCGACACCCCGATGCTGCCCGGGGACAAGTGGCACGTCCACGACCCGGCCCGTCCGCAGCCGGCCATCATCACGCCCGGCACCGCCAGCACGCCGGACAAGCCCGGCAAGGCACCATCCGACGCCATCGTGCTGTTCGATGGGAAGGATGTTTCCAAGTGGCGCGACGCCAAGCAGGGCGACGCCAAGTGGATTGTGAAGGACGGCGAGATGATTTCCGTGAAGGGCGCGGGCTATGTTTATTCCAAGCAGGAGTTCAGCGATTACCAGCTTCACCTCGAGTTCGCCGCGCCCACGCCGCCGGAGGGCGACAGCCAGGGGCGCGGCAACAGCGGCGTGTTCATGCTCGGCAAGTTCGAGCTGCAGGTGCTCGACTCCTACGACAACAAGACCTATCCCGACGGCCAGTGCGCCGCGATGTATGGGCAGTTCCCGCCGCTCGTCAACGCCTGCCGCAAGCCCGGCGAATGGCAGAGCTACGACATCATCTTCACGGCGGCGAAGTTCGAGGGCGGCGAAGTGAAGTCGCCCGCGCACATCACCGTGCTGCACAACGGCGTGGTGGTGCACAACCACAACGCCTACCTCGGCGGCACGGGCCACAAGATTTCGCCCAGCTACAAAAACATCCCGGTGAAGGGGCCGATTGGCTTGCAGGATCACGGCAACCCCGTCCGCTACCGCAACATCTGGGTGCGCGAGCTGAAGGGTTACGATCAGCCGTAAAGGGCTTTTTCCGCACGCACAACTCCGGTTTTATCATCGGTTAGGCGGCGCTCGCATCCCGTGTGTCTCATGCTCACAGTTCGATTAGCTCAAGCCGATGCACCGCGCACAGAAGAGATTGCTCAAGCCGCCGGGTTGCTGACGTGTGCTCCAAAGCGTTGGCTGAAATGGCTGGCTCGCAAGCCGTCAGGCGCGCTCAATATCTCCGGGCCAGCAGGCGGCTGCGGCTGTAGCTTCTTGGCTGACAGTGCCGATTGGAATGCTCCGACATGGGACATGGCTCCCGATACTTTGCCGAGACTTGCCGCCAGCTTGCGTGCAATACACCAGCATACAACGGCGGATTATAGTTTCGACGCGCTTTGGGTTTGCGAGTCACCTACAGAGGAGCGCCGCGTGACGTTCAGCGAGTTGCTTGAATTGGTCGAGCAGAGCAGACTTGGCACGAAGACAAGATACTTCATTCACCATGACCATTGACACGCATCTCCTTGGTGTGTGTTTGAGTCCTAAATTACTGAATAGTTCCGCACCGTTCCTCTTCATTTGCCGATGAAAAAACTCATTCCATTTTCCTTTGCCATCGCGGCTCTGGCTTTTGCCATCACCGCTTCCGCCGAAGACTGGCCGGAGTTTCGCGGCCCCACCGGGCAGGGCATTTCCGCCGAGCGCAACCTGCCCGTCGAATGGAGCGGCACAAAAAACGTCGTGTGGAAGCAGCCCGTGCCCGGCAGCGGCTGGTCGTCGCCGGTCGTCGTGGACAAGCGGGTGTATCTCACCACCGCCGTGCCGAGCGGCGACGGCCAGTCACTGCGCGCGCTGGGCCTCGATGCCGCGAGCGGGAAAATTCTCTGGAACACGGAGCTTTTCGCCAAGACTGTTGGCAAGGCGCACAAGAAAAACAGCCAGGCCAGCCCTACGCCGCTGGTGTATGGCGGACGGCTCTACGTCCACTTCGGCCCGCAGGGCACGGCCTGCCTCGACTTGAACGGGAAAATCCTCTGGCGCAACGACGCGCTTGATTACCCGCCCGTCCATGGCAACGGCGGCTCGCCCATCCTCGTGGACGACCTGCTGGTGTTCAGTTGCGACGCCGCGAGCGACCCGTTCGTCGTGGCGCTCGACAAGAACACCGGCAAGGTGCGCTGGAAGGTGAACCGCGCCACCACGGCGAAGCGAAAATTTTCCTTCAGCACGCCGCTCCTCGCGACCGTGAACGGGCAGAAACAAATCATCACGCCCGGCAGCGGCGTGGTCTGCGGGCTTGACCCGGCGAACGGCAAAGAACTTTGGCGCACGCTTTACGGCGAGGGCTACTCCGTCATCCCGCGCCCGGTGCTGGGGCACGGCCTCATCTTCATCAGTTCGGGCTACGACAAGCCGAACGCGCTGGCCATCCGTGCCGGCGGACGCGGCGATGTCACCAGCTCGGCCATCGTGTGGACATCGGTGCGCGGCGCGCCGCACACGCCCTCGATGCTGCTCGTGGGCGCGGAGCTTTACATGGTGTCCGACGGCGGCATCGCCTCCTGCGCGGACGCGAAGACGGGCAACGTCCACTGGCAGGAGCGGGTCGAAGGGAATTTCTCCGCCTCGCCGGTGTTCGCCGACGGGCGGATTTATTTGCAGAGCGAAGAAGGCGTGGGCGTGGTGCTGCAGCCGGGGAAGGAGTTCAAGGTGCTCGCCCGCAACGCGCTCAACGAACGGACGCTGGCCTCCTACGCGATTTCCGACGGCGCGATTTTCATCCGCTCCGCACAGAATCTGTATCGCATTCAGAAGCGGTGACGTGGCGCAGATTGTCAATCTGCTGTGTCGCCGACTGGCAGGCGGCGGGCGGGAGACGCCTTAAGCCGCAGCGGGTGCCCTGCCGGTTGCCAACCGGCGACACCGCAGGATGCCATCCTGCGCTACGACCGTTGTGGTTTTTCCCGGCACAACTACAATTACTTCCGCTCCGCCGAGCTTCGGCAGAATTCATTTGCTTCGCGCAGCAGCCGTTCAAACTCCGGCGGGGCCAGCTCGCAATCCTCTTCCAGCCAGAGCGGCATGACGCCGATTTGCCCCGTGTTGCCCAGTGTCACTTCGCCGATGAAGCGCGGCGGGTGCAGGCGGATGACAAGATTTTTACCGCCGGCGTCTCCCGCTTTGCCCCAAATCCACACCGGGAAATTGTGCGCGTTGCCGGGCGCGGAGTTTTTGCGCGCCAAAAATGGCAGCACGGCCAACACGCAACCGACAGCAACCAGCGTGGCGCAGGCGGCGAGTTGCACCGGCGAGAGCTGCGCGGGATTCCGCAGCGCGATGCCGAGCGCGAGCGCGAGCAGCAGCGCGTCCGCCGCGAAATAAGTCCAGCGCGGCAGGCCGAAGCGCAGGCCGCCCGCCGCCCATTTTTCCAGCGTGGGCGCGTTGAACGGGTTGCTGGCGGGCGTGCCGTCGGGCCGGGTGCCTTGCAGGAGCGAGCCGACGCCCCGGCCCACGGGAGCCGCCGCGCTGGTGAGCGGCGCGGCTTCCGTGCGGCCCGCGACCTTGTCGTCGCCGAGCAGCGAGCCGAGACCGCGGCCTAGAACTGGTTTTGACACGGCGTGAGCGTGGGAAATGCCCGCACGGCATTCAATCAAATTTTATCGTGGAGCGACGTGACATGGCGCTCAACGGCTGGTATGAATTTCCGCCGCCACCCGGTGCGGCAAAGTTTTCCGCGCGCCGGTTGTGTTGAAATGAGTTCCGCCCAGTCCGAAATCATCCGTGTGCGCGGCGTGTCGAACGCCGAATTTCTCGCGCGCCACGCGCAGCCGGGCCGCGTCGGCCTTTCCGGCGGCGAAGCGCTGATTGACCGCGCCATCCAGCGCGCCCAGCGCCACCTCGACGACGCGGGCGAGTGGAGCCAGTGGTCGCACGCGTTCGTGTTCGGCGAACGCCGCAGCGACGGGCATCAGTGGGTCATCGAGTCCGACTTGCAGTTTCACCGCAAGCATGTGCAGCTTGGCGTGCAGGAGAACCGCGCCGCGAAGTATGCGGACGAAAAGCTCTACACCCGGCTGGCAGTGATTGATTTCGGCCTGTCGCCCGGCCAGATGAATGAGTTGCTGAAAGAGGCATTGGAACTGGTCGCCAGCCGCACGCGCTACTCGATTCGCGAACTGCTTGGCACGCTGCACGCCATGCGGCACCCGGAGCTGCGCCCACGCGAAAACCGCCTCGCCCGTGAGCAGTCCATTTTTTGCTCGGCGCTTGTCGAGCATCTCTTCCGCAAGGCCGGCGTCGAACTCATGCCGGGCGTCCACGAGAAGAACGTCGCGCCGGAAGACCTCGTGCGCTCGCCCGTGCCGCACACGCTGTGGCTGCTGGAGCGCGAGGCCGCGCCGGGAAAAATCCAGCGCCTCGCCGGGCGCGTGCGGGCGCGGGTGCGAAGCCGGATTCAGGCGGTCAAGGCGCGGCGCGGCTCCGGCCAGTGAGCCGGTGATCGCTGAACAAGGAACGCCGGCTTCCAGCCGGCGCGAAGGGAAAAATTCCAGCGATTCAGCACGGCTGGTGGCCCCAGTCGTTCTCCTTCAAATCTTTTTCAAACAGCGCCATCTGCTCTTCGGGAGTGAGCTGGCCGGGGTTCGTCGATGCTTCGGCGGGAGCAGACGGCGGCTGGGCCGGTGCGGCTTTGTCGCCTGGTGACGCGGACTGAAATTGTTTGGAATCTCGTGGTTCAGTCATGGCAGGACTGTAACACGTCTGCCCTCACGCTGGCGAGTAATTCAGCCACGGGCCAAGCCAGCGCTCGGCTTCGCCGATGGTGAAGTTCTTCCGCTTGGCGAAGTCCTCAATCTGATCTTTGCCGAGCTTGCCGACGGCGAAGTATTTCGCGTCCGGGTGCGCGAAGTAGAAGCCGCTCACGCTGCTGCCGGGCCACATGGCAAAACTCTCTGTGAGCTTGATGCCGGTGAGTTCTTCGGCGAGGAGGAGTTTCCAAAGCGTTCCCTTCTCCGTGTGGTCGGGACAGGCGGGATAGCCGGGCGCGGGCCGAATGCCTCGGTAGGCTTCGTCGATCAACTGCTGTGGAGTCAGATTTTCGCCTCGTCCGTAGCCAAGCTCTGTGCGCACTTCTCTGTGGAGCCATTCGGCATAGGCTTCGGCGAGACGGTCGGCCAATGCCTCGGCCATGATGACGTTGTAATCGTCGTGCGCGGCCTTGAACTCCTTCACCAACGACTCCAACCCGAAGCCGGTGGAGACTGCAAACGCACCTAGATAGTCCGCTGACGGCTTCGGCGCGATGAAGTCGGCAAGGCACCAGTTGGGACTGCCATCCTCTTTCGCACTCTGCTGGCGGAGGAAGTGAAACTTCGTCTGAACCGTGGTGCGTGTTTCGTCGGTATAGACTTCCACGTCATCTCCGACGCGGTTTGCAGGAAAGATTCCGTAGGCACTCTTGGGAGTCAGAATCTTCTCGCGCACGATGCGGTCCAGAAGCTTCTGAGCGTCAGCGAAGAGCTTGCGCGCTTCTTCACCGTGCTTTTCGTGATTAAAGATGGTCGGATACACACCGCGCAACTCCCAGGTGTGGAAGAACGGCGTCCAGTCGATGAGCGGAACCAGCAAATCTAGGGCAGGTTCAGAACTGCCAACGCCGGTGAACTCCGGCTTCGGCAAATCATCGAACTTTAGCTTCGGCGCATTGGCCCGCGCAGCGGCGAGCGAAATCAGCTTCACCTGCTGCCCGGCGTGCTGCTGGCGGACGCGCTCGTATTCCTCGCGGTGCGCCTTCACGAAGGCGTCCTTGCCGTCCTTGCTCAACAGGCTCGTGGTCACGGGCACGGCGCGCGAGGCGTCGAGCACGTGAACGACCGGCTGGCTGTAGTGCGGGGCAATCTTGATGGCCGTGTGCGCCTTGCTCGTGGTCGCGCCACCGATGAGCAGCGGGAGCTTGAAGCCCAGCCGCTCCATCTCGCGGGCGACGTGCTGCATCTCGTCGAGCGACGGCGTGATGAGGCCGCTCAAGCCGATGAGGTCGGCCTTCTCCGCCACCGCGCGGTCGAGGATTTTCTGACACGGCACCATCACGCCCATGTCAATGACCTCGTAGTTGTTACAGGCCAGCACGACGCCCACGATGTTCTTGCCGATGTCGTGGACATCGCCCTTTACGGTCGCGAGGACGATTTTGCCCTGCGCCTTCACGGCCTCGCCGCGCGCGGCCATCGCGGCCTTCTCGGCCTCCATGAACGGCGTGAGCCAGGCCACGGCCTTCTTCATCACGCGGGCGGACTTCACCACTTGTGGCAAAAACATTTTGCCCGCGCCAAACAAATCCCCGACCACGCTCATGCCGGCCATGAGCGGCCCTTCGATGACGAGCAACGGCTTGCCCAGCTTGGCGCGGGCTTCTTCGGTGTCGGCGTCAATGTGGAGGTCAATGCCCTTCACGAGCGCGTGCGAGAGGCGGGCCTCGACGGTGCCCTTGCGCCATTCCTCTTCGACCTTCTTGTCGGTCGCGGTGGTGCCGGCGCTGGCGGCCTTGAGCTTCTCACCGTGGTTGACGAGGCGTTCGGTCGCGTCGGGACGGCGATTGAGCAGCGCGTCTTCGACCAGCTCCTTCAGCTCCGGCTCAATCTCCTCATACACCTCCAACATGCCGGCGTTGACGATGCCCATGTCCATGCCGGCGCGAATTGCGTGGTAGAGGAACGCGCTGTGCATGGCCTCGCGCACGGGGTTGTTGCCGCGAAAACTGAACGAGACGTTCGAGACGCCGCCGCTCACCTTGGCATGCGGGAGGTTCTGCTTGATCCAGCGCGTGGCCTCGATGAAGTCCACGGCGTAGTTGTTGTGCTCCTCGATGCCCGTCGCGACAGTGAGTATGTTCGGGTCGAAGATGGTGTCCTCGGGCGGAAAGCCGATTTCATCCACGAGGATTCGGTAGGCGCGTTCGCAGATGCGGATTTTCTCGGCGTAAGTCGCGGCTTGGCCGTTCTCGTCGAAGGCCATCACTACGACGGCCGCGCCATACTTGAGCACCTTGCGCGCGTGTTCGCGGAACAAGTCCTCGCCGCCCTTGAGCGAGATGGAGTTCACGATGCCCTTGCCCTGAAGGCATTTCAGGCCCGCCTCGATGACTTCCCACTTCGACGAATCCACCATGAACGGAACCTTCGCGACTTCCGGCTCGCTGCCGAGGAGTTGCAGGAAGCGCGTCATCGCCGCGACGCCATCAATCATCCCCTCGTCCATGCAGACATCAATGACGTTGGCCCCGTTCTCGACCTGCTGGCGCGCGATGGCGACTGCCTCGTCGTATTTCCCTTCCTTGATGAGCTTCGCGAACTTCGGCGAGCCAGCGACATTCGTGCGCTCGCCGATCATCATGAACTGGCCAATCTGCTGGGTGAACGGCTGGGAGCCCGAGAGGCGCAGGGGGATGGGTTCAGTCGGAGCGCCGGTTTCCAAACCGGCTTTTTGGACGGGCGCGAAAGACCGAGCCGATTTGGAAATCGGCGCTCCGAGTTCGCGCGGATGCCGGCCTTCCAGCGCCTTCGCGATGGCGGCAATGTGCTCCGGCGTGTTGCCGCAGCAGCCGCCGGCGATGTTGATGAGTCCGCTTTGGGCGAACTCGCCGAGGAAACGGCCCATGTCTTCCGGCTTGAGGTCAAAGCCCGTCGGTGAAAGCGGATTCGGCAAGCCGGCGTTGGGATAGCAGGAAACGAACGTCTCGGACTTCTCGGCCAACTCCGCGAGGAAGGGCCGCATCAAGTCCGGGCCAAGCGAACAGTTCAGGCCGACCGAGAGCGGTTTGACGTGCTTCACCGCGCTCCAAAACGCCTCGATGGTCTGCGCGGAAATCATTGTCTCGCCACCGCGACCGACGGCGGCAGAGATGGAGACAGGCAGGCGAACTTTATCCGTGTCGAACACTTCCTGAATGGCCACGAGCGCGGCCTTGGCGTTGAGCGAGTCGAAGATGGTTTCCACCAACAGGAAGTCCGAGCCGCCCGCGATGAGCGCGCGCACCTGCTGGACGTAAGCCGCCTTCACCTGGTCGAACGTGCAGACGCGGAAGCCCGCGTCGTCCGCGTCCGGCGAGTTCGAGAGCGACACCGTCAGCGGCCCGATGGCTCCGGCGACGAAGCGCGGCTTGCCGTCGGCGTTCGACACGCGGTCGGCCCACTCGCGACACTGGCGCGCGGAGGTCTCGTTGATTTCCCAGGCGAGGTCGCCGAGGAACTTGTCGTCCACGACCTTTTGATAGAACGCCGGGTCCTTGCGCCCGCCGTGCTCGCGCGGGTCGTCCACGAAGAACTCGCTCTGGCCGATGCTCGTGGCGGAGAAGGTGTTCGTCTCGATGATGTGCGCGCCGGCTTCGAGGAAGCGCCGGTGGATGTCGCAAATCATCTTCGGTTGCGTGAGCGAGAAGAGGTCGCCGTTGTTGAGCAGGTCTTTCTTCGCGTCCGCAAAGCGTTCTCCGCGCATATCCGCTTCCGTCATCCCGTAGGCGCGGATGGTCGTGCCCATCGCCCCGTCGAGGCTGACGATGCGCTCGGCGAGGAGGCGTTTCAGTTCGTTGCCACGGTTGCTCATGGTTGGGTTGAAGATAGGGTGGTTTTTTAATAAATCAAGCAATCTTGATTTGAAGATATTTTATGAACTCAGTAACGAGGCGCGGTCGCCGCGCTCCCCGCACGACCAGCGCGTTTCGCCCGCTTTCCATTTCGGAGTCCGGGTTAGTCGTTCCAATGCTTCGGTTCCTGTGCGGCCCGGCTGGCCGGGGCCGGGTGTCGGGTGAAGCCCGTAGGGGATTTTCGGGCTGTTGAAAACGTCCCGTTTGACTTTGAATGGTCGCCGCATAGAATCCGCCGTCATCATTTTGGAAAAAACTTGTGGCCGCTAAAGACGATTACGCAATAGACACGCTGCTCGACATGGGCCTGGTGAGCCAGGCCCAGCTGGCGCAGGCCCGCGAACACGCCGCCCTCCATGAGTCGGGCGTGGTGGACGCGCTCGTCGCGCTGAAAGTCATCACCCCCGACGACGTCACGCAGGCACGGGCGATGGCCTTCGGACATGAGATGGTCAACCTGCTCGACAACCGGATCAGCGACGACGTGATCGCGATGGTGTCGCGGCAGATCGCGCGCCGCTACAAGGTGGTGCCCGTCTTCGCCAACCCCGGCAGCATCGCAATCGCCTTGAGCGACCCGGCGGATCTGGACACGATTGACTCGCTGCACCACCTGCTGAAGACGGAGGTGGAAATCCGCGTGGCGTCCGAGGCGCAGATTCAGACGGCGCTGGACCGTTATTACGGCGCGGACGACGACACGGTGGGGCAGTTCGTGCGCGAGGTGGCGGAGGGCGGCATTGATCTCGCCGCCGTCAAGGTGGGCGGCGAATTCGGCGACGACGGTGCGGAAAACGAGGACGACGCGCCGCTCATCAAGCTGGTCAACACGATCATCGGCGACGCCTTCAAGCAGCGCGCGTCGGACATCCACATCGAGCCGCTGGAGCGCAAGCTGCGCATCCGTTATCGCGTGGACGGCGTGCTCATCGAGGCGAACAGCCCGCCCAAGCGCCTCCAGGCGGCCATGATCAGCCGGTTGAAAATCCAGTCCGGCATGTCCATCGCCGAGCGGCGCATCCCGCAGGACGGGCGCATCCAGCTCGAAGTCGGCAACAAGCCGATTGACCTGCGCGTGTCGTGCATCCCGACGGGCCACGGCGAGAGCATCGTCATGCGTATCCTCGACAAAACGGGCTTGAAGCTCGGCTTGTCGGAGCTCGGCTTTCTGACGGACGACCAGCAGACGTTTGAAAAGCTGATCGGTCTGCCCGATGGAATCATCCTCGTCACCGGCCCGACGGGTTCCGGCAAGACGACGACGCTTTACTCCTGCCTGAACTACATCAACCGCCCCGACCGCAAAATCATCACGGTCGAGGATCCGGTGGAATACGTCCTCGCCGGCATCAACCAGGTGCAGGTGCATGAGGTGGTCGGGCTGACCTTCGCCGCCGCGCTGCGGGCGATGCTCCGCCAGGCGCCGAACGTGGTCATGCTGGGGGAAATCCGCGACCTCGAGACCGCCACCATCGCCATCAACGCCTCGCTCACCGGCCACCTCGTCTTCTCCACGCTGCACACGAACGACGCGCCCGGCGCGGTCACCCGCCTCGTGGATCTCGGCGTCAAGCCCTTCCTCGTCGCCTCCTCGACGCGCGCGCTCATGGCCCAGCGCCTCGTGCGGAAAATCTGCCGCCGCTGCGCCGCGCCGCACACGCCGTCGGAAAGCGAGCTGCGGATTCTGGGCATTGACCCGAAGAACCTCGCGGGCGCGACGCCGATGAAGGGCCGCGGCTGCAACGAGTGCAACAAGGGCGGCTACCGCGGGCGCTTCGGCATCTTCGAGATTTTCGTGATGGACGACGAGGCGCGCAAACTCATCTACGACCAGGCGGACAACGTGGTGCTGCGCGCCCGCGCCCGCCAGATGGGCATGAGGACACTGCGCGAGGACGGCGCGCGCAAGGTGCTCGCCGGCCTGACCTCGGCGGAGGAAGTCATCCGCGCCACGACGGGGGACGCGGAATAAATGTTTTTACACCGCACTTGCATGAGCAGCCGCGCCGGCCATTTTTCCAACGGGTTCATTCACCGGAACCAGTCCTGATTTGTTATGTCGTATTCGATGTCTGATTTGCTGCAGCTGGTGGTGTCCGAGGGGGCCTCGGATCTGCACCTGCGCGTGAACACCGCGCCCGTGCTCCGCACGCATGGCATCCTCGAGCGCGTGCAGGGGCCGATCCTCAAGCCGGAGGACACCGAGGAGCTGATGTCGAGCATCACCTCCGAGGACAACATCCAGCAGGTGCGGACGAAGGGCGGGGCGGACTTCGGCTTCGCGTTCGGCGATCAGGCGCGTTTCCGCGTGAGCGTGTTCAAGGAGAAGGGCAACTTCGGCATGGTGCTGCGGCAGATTCCAAACCGGCTGCTGGAGCTGGACAAAATCGGCCTCTCGCCGCAGACGGTGAGGGAGCTGCTGAACAAGCCGCGCGGCCTCGTGCTCGTCACCGGGCCGACCGGCTCCGGCAAGTCCACGACGCTGGCCTCGATGATTGACATCCTGAACCAGACGCGCGACGACGCGCACATCGTGACCATCGAGGATCCGATTGAGTTTTACCACAAGCACAAGAAGGCCGTCGTCACGCAGCGCGAGGTGAACGTGGACGTGCCCAGCTTCGGCGAGGCGCTGCGCCGCGTGCTGCGCCAGGATCCGGACATCATCCTCGTCGGCGAAATGCGCGACCTGGAGACCATCGAGGCCGCGATCACGGCGGCGGAGACGGGCCACCTCGTCTTTGGCACGCTGCACACGACGGGTGCGGCCAAGACGGTGGACCGCATCGTGAACGCCTTTCCCGCCAACCAGCAGGAGACCATCCGCATCCAGCTCTCGACGGTGCTGCAGGCGGTGATCTCGCAGATTCTGCTGCCGCGCATTGACAAGCCGGGCCGCGTCGCGGCGTTCGAGGTGATGATCAACACGCCGTCCATCGCGGCGCTCATCCGCGACAACAAGACCTTCCGCATCACCTCGGACATCCAGACCGGATCGAAGTTCGGCATGGTGACGCTGGACACGATGTTGATGACGCTCTACGAGCGCGGCTGGATCGCCCGCGAGGAGGTGCTCGCCAAGTCGCAGGATCCCGTCACCGTCCTCGCCAAGCTCCAGGAAGTGGACGCCGCCAAGATGGCGGCCACGCGCTGATTTGATTTGTTATGGCTGACATGAACAACCCGCTGCTGTCGCTCCTGCTCGACAAGGGGCTGCTGGATGATTTGCAGGCCGAGGAGGTTTTCCAAGAGCACCAGCGCAGCGGCAAGAGCATCGGCGACGTGCTCGACGACTTCAAAATCCTGGACAACGACGGCCAGCTGCGGGTGATGGCCGAGCACCTCGGCACCGAGGTGGTGACGGGCCTGGACGAGGTGGAAATCCCGCCGGAGGTGATCGCCGCCGTGCCCGGCGCGACGGCGCGGATGTATCAGTGCCTGCCGCTGGAGCTGCACGGCAGCCTGCTCAAGGTCGCCCTCGCCGACCCGCTCAACCCCGCGATGGTGGACGAGCTGGCCTTCACGCTGCGGAAGGAGCTGCAGGTCGTCGTGGCCAACCCCACGCTGATCATGATCGTCATCGCCAAGCACTATGGCGAGGCGAACGACAACTTCAGCGACATCCTCAAGGAGCTGGGCGAGGACGGGAACATCGAGAAGGAGCTGGCGCTGGTCGCCGCCGGCAAGGACGTGGACGGGAACCTGGTGGACATGGCGAACGAGACGCCGATCATCAAGTTCGTGAACCTCGTGCTCTTCCAGGCGATCCAGGATCGGGCGAGCGACATCCACTTCGAGCCGTTCGAGGACGAGTTCAAGATCCGCTACCGCGTGGACGGCGCGCTTTACGAGATGGCCCCGCCGCCGAAGTATCTCGCGCTGCCCGTGACCTCGCGCCTCAAGGTGCTCTCGAACCTGAACATCTCCGAGCGCCGCCTGCCGCAGGACGGGCGCATCTCCTTCAACCTGCCGGGCAAGCAGATTGATCTGCGCGTCTCGACGCTGCCCACGCGCTTCGGCGAATCGGTGGTGCTGCGCGTGCTGGACCGTTCCTCGGTGAGCCTGGATCTGGCGAACCTCGGCTTCCCGAAGCCGACGCTGGAGAGCATCGTCAACATCGTCAACCAGCCCAACGGCATCTTCATCGTCACCGGCCCGACCGGCTCCGGCAAGACGACCACGCTTTACGCCTCGTTGCGGAAGGTGAATTCGCCCGACTCCAAGCTGCTCACCGCCGAGGATCCGGTGGAATACGACATTGACGGCATCATGCAGGTGCAGATCAACGAGTTTGTCGGCATGACCTTCGGCAAGGCGCTGCGCGCCTTCCTGCGCCAGGACCCGGACATCATCATGGTCGGCGAAATGCGCGACATCGAGACGGCGCAGATCGCCATCCAGGCCTCGCTCACCGGCCACCTCGTGCTGACCACGCTGCACACGAACGACGCGCCCGGCGCGGTGACGCGCATGGTGGACATGGGCGTGGAGCCGTTCCTCATCTCCACCACGCTGCAAGGCGTGCTGGCGCAACGGCTCGTGCGCATGATCTGCAAGAAGTGCCGGGCACCCTTCGAGCCGACGGAGAGCCAGCTCAACCAGCTCAACCTCTCGCCGCACGAGGTGGGGGACAAGGTGTTCTACTACGGGCGCGGCTGCGAGGCGTGCAACGACACCGGCTACAAGGGGCGCAAGGGCGTGTTCGAGCTGCTGGCCATCAACGACCCCATCCGCTCGCTCATCAACGACCGCTCGCCCTCCGTGGTGCTCCGGCAGAAGGCCATGGAGCTGGGCATGGTCACGCTGCGGCAGGACGGTTTGCGGAGCATTTTCGACGGCGAAACAACCATTGAAGAAATTTTGAAATACACGTAGGCTTCCCCCGGTTCAACTTATGCCCAACTTCAACTACATCGCGCTTGACTCCAAGGGCAAGGAAAGCAAGGGCTCCCTGGACGTGGCGAGCCAGAACGAGGCCATCGGGCGCCTCAAGGAGATGGGGCTTTTCCCCACCCAGGTGGCGGAGGCGGAGAAGGTTGATCCGAAGGAGAAAAAAGGCGGCAGGCTCCTCTCCCCCGGCGGCAAGAAGGGCGCGCTCAACCTCAAGATCAACCTCAAGATCCCCGGCTTCGGCGGGCGGGTGAAGACCAAGGTGCTCACCACCTTCACGCGGCAGCTCGCCACGCTGGTGGACGCCGGCCTGCCGCTGCTGCGCGGGCTGAAGGTTTTGCAGAAACAGGAGCGCCACGCCACGCTCAAGGAGATTCTGGGCGAGCTGGCCCTGGCGGTCGAGAGCGGCAGCACCTTCTCCGAGGGGCTGGCGCAGCACCCCAAGGTTTTCAACCGGCTTTTCATCAACATGGTCCGCGCCGGCGAGCTGGGCGGCGTGCTCGAGGTCGTCCTGAACCGCCTGGCCGAGTTCATGGAGAAGGCCGAGAAGATCAAGGGCAAGGTCATCGCCGCCATGTTCTATCCCGTCGCCGTCATGGTCGTGGCCGTCGCCATCATGGGCGTGCTGATGGTCTTCGTCGTCCCCAAGTTCGAGGAAATCTTCAAGGACATGCTCAACGGCAAGCCCCTGCCGGCGTTCACCGAGTTCGTGCTCGACATCAGCAAGGCCGTCAAGGATCACTTCTTCCTCACCATCGGCGGGGTCGTGGCCGTGGTCATCCTCTTCAAGCTGTTCCTGATGACCCGGCTGGGCCGGCGGCTCTTCGACAAGCTCAAGCTCGTCGTCCCGGTGTTCGGCCCGATCTTCAGCAAGGTGGCCATCTCGCGCTTCGCGCGCACCCTCGGCACGCTCGTCAGCAGCGGCGTCCCGATCCTGCAGGCCCTCACCATCGTCAAGGAGACCGCCGGCAACGTCGTCATCAGCAACGCCGTCGTCGCCGTCCACGAGAGTGTCAAGGAGGGCGAGACCATCACCGCGCCGCTCGAGGCCTCGAACGTCTTTCCCGCCATGGTCATCAGCATGGTGGACGTCGGCGAGCAGACCGGCGCGCTGCCGGAGATGCTCCTCAAGATCGCCGACAACTACGACGAGGAGGTGGACAACGCCGTCACCGCCATGACCTCGCTGCTGGAGCCGATCATGATCGTCTTCCTCGCCGTCGTGGTCGGCAGCATCGTCATCGCCATGTTCCTGCCGCTGATTGACCTGATGCAAAACCTGGGCACCGACGCCAATTAGGCGCGGGCGCGCCCGGCGGCCGGACTTGGCGTTTTTGCCTAGGTAATTCCCCCTAGTTGACCGTTGGCGTCCGCGTGGGGAGACTGACATTGCCTCGGTCTGGCCGGCGCGGGCCGCCGAAAACCGGATCGAAACCGGATCGCAAAGCGAACAAAGAACATGACTGCCACAATGACAAAACGGATGAAACGGGCCGGCGGCTTCACCCTCATCGAGCTGCTCGTGGTCATCGCCGTCATGGGCATCCTCGCGGGGATTACGATCAGCGTCCTCGGCCCCATTTCCGACACCAAGAAACGGAAGGGGATGGAGGCCGACCTGAAGCGCCTCGTGACCGCCATCGAGAACTACAAGGCCAAGTTCCACCACTACCCGCCCGACAACAACGACCCGAGAAACTTCGACCGGGACTGGATGCACCCGCTCTACTACGAGCTGACCGGCACGCTGGTCGTCAACACGACCCAGTTCCAGCCCGTGGACGGCGTCCGGCAGGCGCTGGATGGCGGGCCGGGGGCGCACACGGAAACCTTCCTCGGCGTCCGCGGCTTTGTGAACTCCTCCACCAAGCGCCCGGATGTGAAGGTGTTCCTCACCGATCTGCGCCCCGTGCACCTGGCCCAGGCCCGGACCGGGCCGGACATCTACCTCCTGACCGCCGCCGTGCCCGGGCCGAACAAGAATCTGGTGACCCCCGGCGGGCAGCCGTTCAACCCCTGGCGCTACAACTCCTCCAACCCGACCAACAACCCCGGCAAGTTCGACCTCTGGGCCGAGGTCGTCATCGGCAAGCAGACCAACGTCATCGGCAACTGGCACAAATAATCACCCCCAACCCGCTCCAACCCATGAAAACCACCTCCCGCCCGCCACGCTCCGAAAAAACCGCCGGCTTCACGCTGATCGAGCTTCTCGTCGTCATCGCCGTCATCGCCATCCTGGCCGGCATGCTTCTCCCCGCCCTTAGCGAAGCAAAGCAGAAGGTCAAGCAGGCGACGGCCAAGACGGACATCAACGGCCTCGTCGGCGCGATCAAACTCTATTTCGCAGACTATGGCCGCTACCCCACCAGCCCCAACGCGGCCAAATCCATCACGATCCCCACTCCCTCCATCCAGCCGGGCTGCCCGGATTTCACTTATGGCACTCTGGTGGGAACCATGTGGAGCCGCAGCGTTGACCGGCTGACGAACCGCAACGGAGGATTCTTTCCCGAACTGAAGAACAATGGGAATCAAGGTGCCGGCTACACCGACTATCAGGCGAACAACTCGGAGGTCATCTCCCTGTTGATGGCCCAGCCGTCTTTTCCTGCCGGTCGCAACCCGTTCGATCGCAGCCAGACGACCAACACGGTCAACACCAACCACCAGTTGAATCCGAAAAAGACAGCCTACTTGAACGCCAAATCGTCCAGGCATCGCGAACCCGGCGTGAGCCAGGACAACTTGATCTACCACGATCCTTGGAGCAGCCCCTACGCCATCACCATGGACATCAACCAGGACAACGCCTGTCGCGACGCCATGTATCGCAACACGGCGGTGTCCGGTTCGCCCGGGACGGGCACGGGCCGGAACGGTTTCACCTCCGCCAGCTTTGGCCAGCAGACCGACTGGGAGCTGCGCACCGACGTGATGGTCTGGTCGTTTGGCCGGGACATCACGTTTGGCATCCTCACCCCCGCCAACAGCGGCGCCAACGCCGACAACATCTTGAGCTGGAAATAAACTTTCGCCCCCGCCTCTCAAAGACCAGCCCCGTGAACACCACGCTGCCCAGCCTGAACCGCCCGTTGCGAAAGCCGCGCGCGCTTTCTGCCGGCGGGGAGCGCGGCGTTCCCGCCGCAGAAACGCGGGCCGGCCGCGGGTTTTGCGAACCCATTTTTCCCTCCGTCCCGTTCGGCGGCGTGAACGCCGCGCCCCCCCGCCCGGCCCGCGCCTTCACGCTCATCGAGCTGCTGGTCGTGATCGTCATCATCGGCATCCTCGCCGGGCTGGTGATGCCCTCGATCAAGAACCTCGCCCATCCGAACGTGATGGCCGCCGCCGCCCGGCAGCTCGTGGACGACCTGGCGCTCGCCCGCCAGCGGGCCATCACCGAGCGGGCGAACGTGTATGTGGTGTTCTTCACCAAGTTGAGCGACTACAGCACCAGCATCGCGGACACCGATCCGTTTCTCGTCACCAACAAGCAGGCCAACCAGCTGCTCGGCGCGCAGTATGCCACCTACGCGCTCTACACCCGGCGTGGCGTGGGCGACCAGCCGGGCGTCAACTTCCCCCGGTATCTCACCGAGTGGAGGCACCTGCCGGAGGGGACGTTCATCCCCGCCACCGAGTTTGCGGACACGAACATCTTCAACAACGCGATCAACGGGGCCTATGGCAACAACTACCGGAACCAGCTGTTTCCGTTTCCCACCACCAATTTACAGCTCAATTTGAACCTGGACCTGCCGTGGATCGGGTTCGACGCACAGGGCAGGCTGCTCATGGCGCACCACAACACCGGCGCGCTGCAGACGCGCAAGACCGACGTGAAAATCCGCGTCGCCCTGGGCAGCGCGCTGGAGAACAAGAACACCGACGGCACCTTCCCCGTCGCCGACGCCGACATCTTGGAGGCGCCGCCCTACACCTACACCCCCGGCTCCGGCCTGCCCGATCCCGCCACGCGCATCGCCATCAACTGGCTCACCGGCCGCGCCCGCGTCGAGCGCACGGAAATCCCATGAAGCCCGCCGCGCGCCATTTGTCGTCTGTAGCGCAGGTTGGCAACCTGCCGTTTCGCCGACTGGCAGTCGGCACGGCGGCGGACAGAAGCCGCGCCTGCGGATTGCCAATCCGCGACACTGCTGGCTGCCAGTCGGCGCTACGATCCATTGCCCGCACCCGTTCGGACGTGCGCGCCTTCACGATGATCGAGATCGCGATCAGCATCGCCGTCGTCGCCTTTGCGCTCGTCGCCATCATGGGCGTGCTGCCCACCGGCCTGAACGTGCAGCGCGACAACCGCGAGGAGACCATCATCAACCAGGACGCCGCCTACATCCTCCAGGCCCTCCGCAGCGGCACGACCAACCTGCCCCTCTTCTTGCGGAACATTGACATGATTTAAATCTCCAACCGGCGCGCGAGCGGGAACACGACGCCCGATCCCTACAACGGAATGCCGAACCCCCTCCTCGGCGCGGACATCAACACCACGCCGGAAATGCTCCTCTCCTTCCTCACCACGCCGAAATATGTGCGCCTCATCGCCGGTCAGGACCTCACGAACCACGTGACCGCCCGCGTCCGCGCCTTCAGCGGCCCGCTGGCGGACCGGGGCGACACGGCGGGGGCGCGGGAGCTGGCCTTCACCTATCTGCTCTTCTGCGAGATCGTCCCCTTCGATGCGATCCCGCAGTCGGTGGTTCTCGACGAGATCCCAAAATTTCCCCCGAACTTTGCCCCTCTGGACAAGCTTTCCCGGCTGCAATCGAACAACCTCTACGAGGTGCGGCTGGAGTTCCGCTGGCCCGTGCTGCCGGATCCCAACAACAACAACACCCCGGCGAACAAGCCAAATTCCCTCGGCCTGCCCGGCAACGGGCGGCTGGTCTATCGCTCGCTCATCGCCGGCTCCATCACCAACTACTACACCGGGCCGAACAACACCGGCCTGCGGCTCTCCCGCTTCGCGAACCAGGTCTACTTCAACCCGCTGCTGCCGCCGCCGCCGTGAAAATTCTCCCCTCCATAAATCAGGCCGTGGGACAGGCATCTTGCCTGTCCGGGAGGGCGGTCCAAGAACCTTGGCGGCGCTCGAAATCAGCGGCGCCTCACTGGACAGGCGGGACGCCTGTCCCACCATGCCCCCCCCGCCTTCAGCGGGCGATGACGCTGCTGGAGGTGATGATTGCGGCCACGCTGATGTCCGTGATCATCTACGCGCTCTACACCATGTTTGACCGTGTGCAGCGCGTGCTGCGCGCCGGCACCGCGCAGGTGGACGTGCTGGAGGCCGGGCGCGTCGTCACCGAGATGATCGAGCGCGATCTTGAGCAGATGAGCATCAGCGGCGGCATCGACGAGACGAACATCCTCACCACCGTGGATTACACCGACTACTCGGCCGGCGGCGGCGGCGTGGTGACGGCCAACATGTCGCTGCCGGACGGCACCTGGGTCACGAACGAGCTGCACTCGCTCTTCTTCCTCACCCGGCCCGATTCGTGGAAGGCCATCGGCTACCGCATCGCGCACCCCGCGAACGTCACCGAGCCGCCGCCCAACGGCGTGGGCACGCTCTACCGGTTCGAGCGCACGATTGTGTCGCCTTCGGCGCTGACCAACCGGGGTTCGCTGCTGACCACCAACCCCATCCACCGCTTTTTTTCGGTGGCCAATGCTTTCATCCCCCGGATCAATCCGCCCTCCAGCCTGGGGGACACCAACATCCTCAACGAATTCAGCCGCGTGCTGGACGGCGTGGTCAACTTCCAGTGCCGCATCATCGCGTATAACCCGGCGCGGACGGACGGGACAAACTACTACCGGACCAACGCCATCGAGCGCTCCAGCCTGCCGGTGTTTGTGGAGGTGGACATCGGCCTGCTGGAGCCGAAGGTGCTCGAGCAGATCCGCGCCCTGGAGCCCGGCTCGCCGGCGGCCTACAGCATCCTCACCAACCAGTTCGGGAAGGTCCACACCTTCGCCCAGCGGATCCCCATCCGCATGAGACCATGAAGCCGCGCCCGATTTATTCCGTAGCGCAGACTGGCAGTCTGCTGTTTCGCCGACTGGCAGTCGGCGGGGCTGCGGCAAGGCGGGGCGTCTGCCGACTGCCAGTCGGCGACCCGGCAGACTGCCAGTCTGCGCTACGCGAGCGGGGCGTGGCGCTGGTCGTCTCGCTGCTCATGCTCTCGGTGGTGACGTTCATCGCCATCGCCTTCCTGGCCGTGAGCAACCGCGAGCGCGCCTCGGTGACCATCGCCGCCAGCCGCGCCGAGGCCAAGTTCATGGCCGAGGCCATGCTCGCCCGCGCGCAGTCCGACCTGCTCGCGCAGATGATCTCCGCCACGAACCGTTACGACTACGGCCTGCGCGTCTCGACGAACCTGATCGCGCGGTGGGGCTTCACGAACAGCGGCGCCGATGTGGCGCATCCGCTGAACGTGGCCTACACGAACAATGTCAGCAACCTGCCGCTCGACGGCAGCGGCAACTACCCCGCCCAGTTGCAGATGCTCGCCAACCTCCAATACGACGCCCGCCCGCCGGTCTTCATCCGCACGAACAACGCCGACACGCTTCCCGCCGCCGATGCCAACTTCGACTTCCGCTACTACCTCGATTTCAACCGCAACGGGATGTATGACACCAACGGCTACCTGAACGAGGTGGATGGCAACGGCGTCGAGATCCGGGATGCGAACAAAAACATCGTCACCCGCAACCTCGTCGGCGACCCGGAGTGGATCGGCTTCCTCGAATACCCCGACCGGCCGCACGGGCCGACCAACCGCTTCATCGGGCGCGGGGCCTTCCTCGTGCTGCCGATGGGCAAGTCGCTCGATCTGAATTTCATCCACAATCAGGCCAAGATTGTCGGGCCGCCGGCGGGTGCCAACACCGACAACCTTTTTTACCGCAACCAGGGCGCTGGCACCTGGGAGATCAACCTGGCCTCGTTCCTGGTGGATTTGAACGTCAATATGTGGCGGGTGCCCAACGGCAACGGGGTCAGCAGCTACCCGAATTATTTTTACAACACCAACGCCGGCTCCGGCAAGATCAACGAGTCCATCGGCGTCGCCTTCACTGACGCGCGGGCTTTGCTGAACTACCGGTATGAGAGCAATTTTACGCGCCTCTACGCCGCCACGAACACGTTTGGCAACAGCCAGCCCAAAATTGACGTGATTCAAAAATCGTTCGTGGATTTGTATTCCGACGGCCCGCTGATGCTGGGATCGCGCTGGCAGGTGCCCCTGCCGCCGCCGCTGGTGACGGACAACCCCATTATAGACGGCTGGCCCGGCTCCTTCGCATTTTCCACGGCCAATCTCACGCCTTACTACGATGTGCAGGAATTGTTCACCACGGTGCCTCCGGCGCAGGAGCCGGCCTATCCCTGGGGCAGCCGCAAGTATGAAACCGTGCGGAATGCGCTGGTCTCCCTCGGGCGCACGAACTACCCGCCCGCCACCACCAACTCCACCTACGACCGCTACACCGTCTATCGGATGTTGGATCAGCTGGGGGTAAGCTCCGAACTCCCGGCGGGGCGCATGAACATCAACTTCAGCAACATCACCGCCGGCGGCTCGGTCGTCAGCCCCGCCGCGCTCGTGGCGTGGGAGCCGGTGCAGTTCTTCACCAACGCCGCGCACCGGCTGCTCCGGCAGTATTACCCGACGAACAATCACCCCGACTCCTACGACGCCACCGACCCCGTCACCGGCCAGTTCGCCGGCAACCCCGGCGGGCTTTACGGCACCAACGGCTTGAGCCTCACCGGCACCAACGCCAACAACGGCTGGACGAACTTCATGATTTATCCGCGGAACTTCTACACGCCGAACGTCCACCGCATCCTCCAGCTCGCGGCAAACATCTACGACGCCACGCGCTCGCACGGCACGAACTTCATCAACGGCGTCGGCGTGACCAACTACTACCCCACCGTGCCCTCGGTGTTCCGGCCCTATTTTTACCGGACACAGGACGGCAACGGGCAGTGGATCGTCTCCATCGCCGGTTACGAGCAGGTGACGGAGACGAACAGCGTGGACGAGCTGTTCTTCATCAAAAACCCCTGGTATGATCTCGGCGATCTGGCGCTGAACGGCCTGGGCCACGGGGGAAACCAGGATGCCGACGGGATCATCCGGAACATCAACGTCTATGGCATCCCGGCGGTGGTGGGGGCGAAGAAATACCTGCCGAACTTCAACGAGTTTGCCATGCAGACGTGGGTGACGGGTGCCCGGCGGCTGCAAGTCGCCAAGACGGCTGCGGGCTTTGAAACCAACGTGGCGATGGTGTTTGCCCTGACGAACATCCTGGGGATGGAAATCGCCAATGCCTACACCCAGGACTACCCGCGCGGCCTGGAGATCCGGGCGTGGAACCATTCCAGCTGGTATGTCACGAACAGCACCGGGGCGGTGGTGGCCCTGGGCGCAGGGGTCATCACCAACTTGTCGAACAATTTCACCACCAATCTGGCCCGGAGCGTGTATTTCCCCGCGGTGAAGTTCAACCAGACCACGGTGAAGTTCAATCCCGGCGACTTCAAGAAGGGGGACTTCATCACCAACGGCCTGATGGTGCCCCTGCTGCCGGAATCCGTCTATTTCTCCGGCACCGCGCCGGAGTTCAGGGCCTGGCCCAAGAGCGACACGAACACGCAGTCGGCCCTGTTTGTGCCGCTCACCTCCCAGGCGCTGGCGTCGGACTTGACCCTGGTGATCAGCAATTCCTTCCAGTGCCTCATCGTGGATTACGATGTGGCGCACGACCAGCAATACCGGGTGATTGACTGTGTGAACCTGGCGAACATGACGGCGGTGATTGACATCTCGAATCTTTTTTACAACGCCAACACCCCCTACAGCATCGCCGGATACAATCCGGGCTCGAGCGGGAGCGGCCCGCAGATCAGCTTGAGAGATTTGTGGAATCCGACCCCGCAGGGAAACTCGACCATCCCCTACGGCGCGTTTCTGCAGATGTATGTGTCCAGGAACCCGCCCGGTTCCTACCAGAGTGTCGGCTGGCAATGGAACGGCTACGCCAACCTGCAGGGCGCGGGAACCACCAATGAAATCAACGCCTTCCGGGCGTTCTTGGGAAACAGCCCGGTGGCGGGCGGGGGGAACAACTACACGCCCTCGCCCAGCAACCTGGTCTGGCAGGCGCCGTTTGTGCCGGCGCAGGCCCGGGCGTTGGATTACAAATGGCAGGCCAACGATCCGCTCGTCCACTACACGCTGGGAGACCTGATGCCCTTGCCAACCGCCAACGTGGTGCCCGCGCAGGTTCCGCTTAAATCGCTGGCGGCGGGGATGCCCTCCTCGGATTACAACATCGGCAAGCTCAATGAACGCTATGAGCCGTGGGGGCGAGCACCGTTCACGGGCGTCACCAACGCCTACAATTTCGCCATCAAGGATCCCGGCATCACGCGCCCGGACGACTGGGATTTTCCGGCCAATGCCGACATCATCCCCGGCTCGGCCAACGATTTTCCGACCAACTATTTCGCCAACGTGGGCTGGCTGGGCCGCGTCCACCGCGGCACGCCGTGGCAGACGGTGTATCTCAAGTCCGCCTACTACAAGGATCAGAACAACCCGGATCCCGCCCTCCGCAACTCCATTCGCAGCACGCAGTTGTTTGACAACCGCGGGCAGCCCGTGCTGGACACGAACGGCGTGGCCGTGACGAACTTCAACTACCTCGTCACGCCGCGCGACTGGCAGCGCTGGGCGGGAGGCGTCGGGCCGCTCCCGGGCGGGTTGCTCCTGGCAGAGTCGCACCCGACGAACGACGCGAAGCTCTTCAACGTCTTCTCCGCCACCTACGGCGGAACCGCCGAGCGCGGCCTGCTCTCGGTGAACCAGACGAATCTCGCCGCGTGGTCCGCCGTGCTGGGCGGGGTGATGGTGCTGAGCAACGATCTGTTTTCGGCGAATGTCTCCACCCCGCCCTCGTTCATGGATCTCCCGATTGATCCGTCCACTCCCCCGAGGAACTCGCAGATGATCAACATCGTGCAAGCCATCAACGAGTATCGCGCCACGAACTTCGTCGGCGGCGTGTTCACGAACGTCGGCAACGTCCTCGGCGTGCCGGAGCTGACGATCTATTCGCCGTATTTGAACGGGGCGAACCCCTCCGTCCTCCCGGAGGGAGACGCGACCACGGTGACCGACAGCCAGATCGCCTTTGGCATGACGGACGCGGCCTACGAGCGCATCCCGCAGCAGGTGCTCTCGCTGCTGCAAATCGAGCCGTTCCCGCGCTTCATCATTTACGCCTACGGGCAGGCGCTCCGGCCGGCGGACCGCTCGGTGGTCGTGGATCCGACCGTGCTGATCAGGCGGCCCGACGGCGCGCCGGACGAATATGCGCGCGGGATGTGCACGAACTACCAGATCACCGCCGAGGTGGCGCTGCGCGTGCAGGTGCGCGTGGAGCGGCTGCCTGGCGGCGTCGGGCCGAGCGCGTGGATGAACCCGGAGACGCCGCCGCGCATCGTGATCGAGAGTTTCAAGCTGCTGCCGGCGATTGAGTATTGAACGGCGATGAGCACGAATTCAAAAACCGAAACAGCGCGGCGCTCCGGGCCGGAGCGCGGGCGGCCCGCCCGCCGCGTGAGCTGCCGCCGCGCAGGTGGCAGCCGGTTGGGCATTCACCAAACCCACCGGGCCGGCGGTCTCTCTCCCTCTCCTCCACGCGGAGTGGAGGAGAGGGCCGGGGAGAGGAGGCGCGTTA
>JACRJY010000208.1 GCA_016235585.1 Verrucomicrobiota bacterium
ATTCATTTCCACACCCACGACACCAGCGGCATTGCCGCCGCGAGCATTCTGCGCGCCGCCGATGCCGGCGTCGACGTGGTCGACCTCGCGCTCGCCGCCATGAGCGGCAGCACGTCGCAGCCGAACCTCAACTCCATCGTCGCCGCGCTCCAGCACACGCCGCGCGACACCAAGCTCGACCTCGGCGCGCTCAACGAATTCTCCGACTACTGGGAGCGGGTGCGCGAGTATTACCACCCGTTCGACACTGCGCCCAAGACCGGCAGCGCGGAGGTTTATCTGCACGAGATGCCCGGCGGCCAATACACCAACCTCAAGGAACAGGCCGCCAGCATGGGCGTTTCGCATCGCTGGCCGGAAATCGCCCGCACCTACGCCGAGGTCAACCAGCTCTTCGGCGACATCGTGAAGGTCACGCCGTCGAGCAAGGTCGTCGGCGACATGGCGCTGTTTCTTTTTTCGCGCGGCATCAAGCCCGCCGACGTGGTGAACCTCGAACCCGGCGCGCAGGGTTTCCCCGAATCTGTCGTGGACATGATGAGCGGCGGCCTCGGCTGGCCGGAAGGCGGCTGGCCCGAAGCGGTGCAGCGCGTCGTGCTCGGCGAGAAGCGCGCGGCGGAGGCGCGGAAAAATTTCGAGAAGGGCGTCGTGCCCGGCGCGGTCGCCACGTCGGCGAACCTCGACAAGATTCGCCGCGAAATTTCCGAGAAGCTCAAGCACGAGGCGACGGACGACGTTTTGTTTTCGCACCTGATGTATCCGCAGGTCTTCTCCGATTACGCGAAGCATCACGCGCAGTTCAGCGACGTGAGCGTGCTGCCGACGCACGCGTTTTTCTACGGCCTGCGGCGTGGCGAGGAAATCAACGTCGCCATCGAGGAGGGCAAGTCGCTCATCATCCGCCTCATCAACGTCAGCGAGCCGGACAAGGACGGGCGCCGCACCGTGACCTACGAGTTGAACGGCATGACGCGCGAAACCTACATCGCCGACAAGAAGATCGCGCCGCAGGCCAAGACGCGCCCCAAGGCCGACCTCGCCGACCCGTTGCAAGTCGGCGCGCCGATTCCCGGCCTCATCGCCAGCATCGCCGTCACCGTCGGGCAGAAGGTCGCGAAGGGCGACAAGCTCCTGATGATGGAGGCGATGAAGATGCAGACCACCGTGTATGCGCCCGCCGACGGCGTGGTGGCGGAGTTGCACGCCGCGCTGGGGGAGACGGTGGAGAGCAAGGATTTGCTGGTGAGATTGCGGTTGTAGCCGGCCGGCTATTTTTTTCTTCGGCTGGCCCGGGACGGGATAAACTTTTGCCGCGCCTTCGAGGATCAGCACCAGTGGTTGCCGCGCCAGAGGCGTTCGAGGCGAAGAGCCAGTAATCGCCCGCGTCATTGGTCTGCGCGTTGACGCGGGTTATTTGCGCCTGAACTTGGAGCGGAGCAGCAGCCCAGCTGCCGCCAAATGAAAGCCAACCTTGTGTTGAGCTTGGCCGTTGACCTCAACTCCTCTACTTACCCCGCCACGCACTCGGCGTAGCTGCAGAATTTTCTCGGGAGCTTCGCTTCACCAGCCGATACCAGTTGTCGCGCGGGCGGGGTTCGAGGCCGAGGTCGGTGATGAGGCGCTTCATGTCGGCGACGCCCATGCGGTGGGTGGTGCCGGCGGCGCTCACGACGTTCTCCTCAATCATGATGCTGCCGAGGTCGTTCGCGCCGTATTTGAGCGCGACCTGCCCGATGTCCGGCCCCTGCGTGACCCAGGAGCTTTGCACGCTGGGGAGGTTGTCGAGGTAGATGCGCGCCAGCGCCTGCGTCCGCAAATACTCGTGCGCGCCGACGGTCGGGGCCTTGAGCACAGCGTTCTCCGGCTGGAACGTCCAGCCGATGAAGGCGGTGAAGGCACCGCCTTTTAATTCGCCTTGTTCGAGCGCGCGGGCGTAGGCGATGGAGTCGGCCATCGGGGACGCAGCGGCGGGGAAATTCCGAATTCCGAATTCCGAATTCCGAATTCGAGCCAGCGACTTGTCCTGCTGCGCGCGGACGACTTCGAGGTGTTCGATGCGGTCCGCCACCGTCTCGACGTGGCCGAACATCATGGTGATGCTGCTGGCGAGGCTAAGGCGGTGCGCGGTGTCCATCACGCCCATCCATTGCGCGGTGCCGGCCTTGAGCGGGGCGATGCGGTTGCGCACACGATCCACGAGGATTTCCCCGCCACCACCGGGAACGGAGCCAAGCCCGGCGGCGACGAAGTCTTTCAGGATTTGCTCGACGGGTTCGTTGAAGAACTCGGAGAACGCGACCATCTCGCTGGGGCTGAAACCGTGGACGTTGAAGCCGGGAAACTTGTCGCGGATGTGCGAGAGGAGGTCGAGATACCACTGCTTCGTGAGCTTCGGATGGTGGCCGCCCTGCATGAGAATCTGATTTCCGCCGAGCGCGATGGTCTCCTCGATTTTCCGATCCATCTCGGCGTGCGAGATGACGTAGGAGTCGGCGTCCTTCTCGGTGCGGTAGAAGGCGCAGAACTTGCAATAGACGTTGCAGACGTTCGTGTAGTTGACGTTGCGGTCCACGATGTAGGTGACGATGTCGCTGCCGCGTCCGCCGTGCGCGGCGGCGCGGTGGAGCTGGCGGCGGCGGTCGGCCAGCGCGCCCAACTCCTCCAGCGGCAGGGCGTAAAGCTGGAGCGCCTCGGCGGCGCTGATGCGCCCGCCGTTCCAGACTTTTTGGAGCAGCTCGTCGTGTGACACTTCGTGAATCACAGCGGGAAGGTAGCAGCCGGGGCACGGAGAGACAAAGCTTCGATTCCAATCGCCTGGGGCAATCCGGGTCGTCCAGAACTGAAATTGTCTCTGCGACCTCTGCGAATCCCTCTGCGCCCTCCGCGTTGAAATAATAACGCAGAGGTCGTAGAGGGATTCGCAGAGGTCGCAGAGGAAAGACAAAGACGGACGACTTCGCCACCCGCCGCCTTGACTTCACTCCCGCGCCTGACTACGGTGCGCGGCATGAATCGGTGGATTGTTCGTTTGCTCTTGTTTCTCGTTGCCGTCGTGGCGCTGCCGCACCGCGCGCCGGCACCGCTCGTCTACAAACCGGGCGAGGGCTGGACTTACGAGGCGGTGGGCAGCGGCAGCGGCTGGTCGCGCACGCGCGCCAAGGAGCAGCTTGATGTCGCGAAAGAGGCGCTGGACCAGAAGGACATCAGCCTCGCCCTCAAGGCCGCGCGCCGCACGGTCAACGAATGGCCGCTCTCCGACTACGCCCCCGAGGCGCAATACATCATCGGCCGCTGCTACGAGGAGAAGAAGCAGGATGAAAAAGCCTTTAAGGAATACCAGAAAGTGCTCGAAAAATACCCGAAGATTTCCAACTACCAGGAGATTCAGAAGCGCCAGTATGAGATCGCCAACCGCTACCTCGACGGGCAGGGCTTCAAGCTCTGGGGCGTCATTCCGTTCTTCTCCGACATGGAGAAAACCTCGGAGATGTATCAGAAGCTGATCAAGAACGGCCCCTACAGCGACGTCGCCGCGCAGGCGCAGATGAACATCGGCGCGGCGCAGGAAAAGCGCGGCGACTTCACCGAGGCCGTGAAGGCCTACGAAAAGGCCGCCGACCGCTACAACGACAAGAAGGACGTCTCCGCCGACGCGCTTTTCAAGGCCGGCCTCGCCTACCAGAAGCAGGCCAAGACCGCCGAATACGACCAGGGCGTCGCACAGAAGGCCATCGCGATGTTCACGGATTTCGCCGCGCTCTTCCCGGGCGATTCGCGCGTGCCCGAGGCGCAGAAGATCATCGAATCGCTCAAGACCGAGCAGGCGCGCGGCGGGCTGGAGGTGGCGAAGTATTACGAGAAGAAAAAGCAGTGGAGTGGCGCGCTGGTCTATTACAACGAAGTGCTCGTCAAGGATCCAAACTCCGCCTACGCCTCCGTGGCGAAGGAGCGCATTGACGCCATCAAGGCCATCCAGGGCGCGGGAACCAGCGGCAAGTGATGATCCGCCCCGCGCTGCTGCTGTCGTTGAGCCTTGCCGCCCTCCTCGTGGCGGGCTGCGCCGGATACCGCCTTGGCCCAACCAACGGCGAGACGGCGGGGGGCAAATCCGTCCAGGTCAATTTTTTCCAGAACCAGACCGGCGAGCCGCGCCTCGTGGAGGCGGTGAACTCCGCGCTCCGCAAACGGCTGCAGCAGGACGGCACCTACCGGCTCGACACGCGCGGTGCCGGCGATGTCGTTCTCACCGGCGTCCTCACGCGCTTCGACCGCGCCGGAATCAGCTACCAGCCCGGCGACATCGTCACGGTGCGCGACTACAACCTCTCGATCACCGCGAAGATCACGGCGACGGAGCGCGGTTCGGGCCGGGTGATTTTTGATCGGCTCGTCACGGGCAAGAGCATCATCCGCGTCGGCACCGACCTGGGCAGCGGCGAACGGCAGGCGGTTCCCCTCATCGCGGACGACCTTGCGAAGAACACCGCGTCGCTGCTCGTGGACGGCGCGTGGTGATGCGGCGGCGGGCGTTGAAATTGTCTGGAGCGCCGAGCATTCGCTCGGCACGATAGTCCGGGTGTTTCCCCTGGCCGAGCAATGCTCGGCGCGCCGCTTCAAACCAAACCCAGCGATTCCCGGCGGCGGACTACCAGAGGAAGGATGCGGACTCGGCCAGTTGCTGGCCGTCATCCCACAGGGTAACGCGCCACGCAGTGACTTCACCGAGCTGCTGATACTGCTCCCGGCTCAAGGCGACTTCACTCCACCGGCTGAACGCGCCGGATTTCACAGCTTGTTCCAGCACGAGCGGCGGCGTGTTCTTGCGCCCGCGCGCCTCGATGCGGATTTTCAGCCCGCCGCTGGTGCCGCGCCACTGCACGTCGAAACGCAGCGTGGAGACTTCCGCCGGGTGTTTCCGCAGGTGCGCCTGGTAGGCGTCGCGCTCGTAGAGGCTCGGCGAGAGCGTGTGGCGGCCCTGCTGGTCGAGATAGTGCGGCAGCACCTTCACGACCTTGCCGGAAGCGGCGTGCGCCGCCGCCGCGGTCCACAGGACGATTACCATCACACTCAAGAGCCATCGCATGGGCGCAGCATAACCATGCCCGGCCCAAACTCAACGAAGAACTCGAACGAAGCTCGAACAAAACCTCCCCGCGCGCTGTCGAACAAGGCAGCGCGGCAAAAGCCTGCATTGAATGTTTGCGCCGCCCCGGCCCGTGGGCTATGAATCCCGCGCGCACCGCCGGATCCGTTCCGGGGAAAGCGCGCCGAGCTTTTCACTATGAAAAAAATATTGAGCCTGCTGTCTCTGGCACTGGCGGCGGCGCTGTCCGCGGCGGACACCAACCCGCCCGTCATCCTCACCAACGAGGTGAAGCTCACCGTGGGGCCGAGCGACGGCGACATCGCCCGGCTCACCGGGCAGCTGCTGATGCGCCAGCATTACTCCAAGCAGAAGTTCGACGACGCGATGTCCGCCAAGTTCCTCGACCGCTACCTCAACTCGCTCGACCCGCAGCACATTTATTTCCTGAAAGGCGACCTCGCGGAGTTTGAGAAATACCGCCCGCTGCTCGACGACCTGACCATGAAGTCCGGCGACACCACGCCGGGCATCGTGATTTTTCGCCGCTTCCTCCAGCGGTTTGACCAGCAGGTCGCCTATTCGGTGGAACTGCTGAAGGCGGGGAAGTTTGAATTCACCTCGAACGAGCGCTACACGCCCGACCGCCGCAAACTTGCCCCGCCCAAGGACATGGAGGAGGCCCGCACGATGTGGCGCGACCGCCTCCGCTACGAGTATCTTCAGGAAAAGCTCAACATCGGCCGCCCGGAGGAAATCGTCGCCGCGCTGAAGGAAAAATTGCAGAAGAAAAAGCCCGCCGAAATCATCGCCAGCATCCAGGCCGGGAAAAAGAAGGCCGAAGAATTGAACCGCCTCGCCCAGGAGGCTGCCAAGACCAACCGCGTGGACGGCGAGTCCGTGGCGGCGCCGGAAAAAGTCCGCCAGACCAACGACATCACTCGCGTGCTCTTCGGCAAGGTGGGCGACGACAAGGCCGAGGAGATCGCGGTAGACATCGGCGCGCGGCTCGCCAAGGAAAAGCTGGATGTCATCCTCGATTCCGTCCGCGCCAAGCTGGAGCGCGACAATGCCGCCGAGATTGTCAACACCCTCCTCCGCCGCTACGCGCGCATCTCCCGCAGCTTCCGCGAGTTTGACGGCGACGACGTGCTGCAGCTCTACCTCTCGGCGCTCACGCGCGTCTATGACCCGCACACCGACTACATGGGCAAGTCGCAGTTCGACACCTTCTCCATCAACATGAAGCTCTCGCTCTTCGGCATCGGCGCGGTGCTGCGCTCGGAGGACGGCTATTGCAAGATTCAAGAGCTGATGCCCGGCGGCCCCGCCCTGATGAGCAAGAAGCTCAAGCCCAACGACAAAATCATCGCCGTCGCCCAGGGCGGCAAGGAGCCGGTGGACTGCGTGGAAATGAAGCTCAACAAAATCGTCGAGATGATCCGCGGCCCCAAGGGCACCGAAGTGCGCCTCACGGTCGTTCCCGGCGACGCGCCCGACTCCTCCACGCGCAAAATCGTCACGCTCATCCGCGCCGAAATCAAACTCGAGGAGCAGGAGGCCAAGAGCAAAGTTTATGACGTGCCCGCCGCTGGCGGCAAAACCACCCGCCTCGGCGTCATCAACCTGCCCTCCTTCTACGCCGACATGGACTCCCGCAAGGCGGAACGCAAAAGCACCACTTCCGACGTCGCCAAGCTCGTCCGAAAAATGAAGGAGGAAAACGTGGACGGCATTATCCTCGACCTGCGCGGCAACGGCGGCGGCTCGCTCGAAGAGGCCATCAGCCTGACCGGCCTCTTCATCAAGAGCGGCCCGGTGGTGCAGGTGAAAGACCCCGACGGCACCATCGTCGTGGACGCGGACAAGGATCCGTCCGTGCTTTATTCCGGCCCGTTGATTGTGCTGACCAGCCGGTTCAGCGCCTCGGCCTCCGAGATTCTGGCCGGCGCGCTGCAGGACTACGGGCGCGCGCTCATCGTCGGCGACTCCACCACGCACGGCAAGGGCACCGTGCAGTCGCTCATCCAGCTCGGCCAGCTCTTCCAGCAATACGGCGTGCCGTTCAAGAACAACCCCGGCGCGCTTAAGCTCACCATCCGCAAATTCTACCGCGCCAACGGCTCCTCCACCCAGAAGGACGGCGTCACCCCCGATCTCATCCTCCCCTCGCCCAACAACTACGCCGAGGTCGGCGAGGCCTCGCTGGAAAACCCGCTGCCGCACGACGTGATTCCCAGCGCGGACTTCGAGAAGGTGAATCTGATCCAGCCTTATCTCGCCGAGTTGAAACGGCGCTCCGAGCAGCGCGTCGCCAAGGAAAAAGACTTCGACTTCGTCCGCGAGGAAATCGAGCGCTACAAAAAAATGATCGCCGACAAGAGCGTCTCGCTCAACGAAGCCCAGCGCCTGAAAGAAAAGAAGGAGGCGACCGATCGCGACGAGAAGCGCAAAAAGGAGCTGCGCGCCCGCGGCGAGCCCAAGGAAAAAATCTATGAGCTGACGCTCAAGCAGGTGGCGCAGCCCGGGCTGACCGTGTATGTCGCCAAGACCAACGACCTGGCCGCCGCCACCGTCGCCGTGCCGAAGGCGACCGTGGGCCACGCCGCCGCTTCCGACGAGGACGGCACGGAACTGGCCGACGACAAGACGCCGGCGGTGGACATCAACCTCGAAGAGGCCAAGCGCATCCTTCAGGACTGGATCGCCCTCGCGGCCAAGGGCGGCGCGATCGTCGGCAAGAAGGACTGATGCGCAGCTTCAAAAGGCGCGCTGCCGTTCTCAAAACCATCCTACGCGCCTGCCTCCCGTGACGCCTGTTTTCTACGACACGCACGCGCATCTGGATTTTCCCGACTTCGCCGCCGACCTCCCGCAACTGGTCGAGCGCGCCGCCGCCGCCGGCATCACCAAGATCATTTCCATCGGCACCGACTTGGAAAGCAGCCGCCGCGCGATTGCGTTGGCGGAGAAATTTCCCGCCATTTACGCCGCCGCTGGCTGGCATCCGAACGACGCCCTCCGCGCGCCGGAGGATTTTCGCGACGAACTCCGTGAACTCGCGCGGCATCCCAAGGTCGTCGCCATCGGCGAGACAGGGCTCGATTACTACCGCCTCCCCACCGCGCCCGGCGGTGGCGGTGGCACGGCGGCGGACGACGCGCGGGTGAAGACGAAGCAGGCTGCCGCATTCCGGCAGCAGCTCGAAGTCGCCGCCGAACTCGGCCTCAACTGTGTCATCCACCAGCGCGGCGACTGCCTCGCGGACACGCTGGAAATCCTGCGCCCGTTCGCGGGCCGCGTGCGGTTTGTGTTCCACTGCTTCGTCGGCACGCCGGACGAGGCGGCGCGCATTCGTGAAGTTGGCGGGCTGGTGAGCTTCACCGGCATCACGACCTTCAAGAACGGCGGAACCGTGCGCGCCAGCGCCGCCGCCGCGCCGGAGCTGATGCTGGAGACGGACGCGCCGTTCCTCGCTCCGGTGCCGTATCGCGGCAAACGCTGCGAGCCGGCCTACGTGAAAGAAATCGCCGCCGCTGTCGCGCAGGCGCGTGGCTGCTCGCTGGGGGAATTGAGCGCGCTGACGTGTGAAACGGCGCACCGTCTTTTTCCGAAGCTCATATAGGAAAGAGTTTCAAGTTGCAGGGTTTCAGGTTGCAAGTTTTCCACAAGGGAACCGGCGCAAAAAACGTGCAACCTGCAACCTTTCAACCTGCAACCTTCAGCCTCTCCGCCACCACCTCCGCCGTCATCCCCGCCACGCGCACCGTCTTGTGCCGTGACGTCTGGCCGCGCACAAGCTGCACGGCACCGCGCGGGCAGTTGAGCTTCTCCGCAAGCAGCCGCACGAGCGCCTCGTTGGCGGCGGAGTCCACGGGCGGCGCGGTGACTTTGATTTTGAGTTCACCGCCGATGGCTCCGCTGATTTCCTCGCGGCTCGCGCGGGGCTGGAGTTTCACCGCGAGTTCCACGCCGCCGTTCACCTCGCGCAGCCACGGCGGCGTCATAACGGCAGGCTCTGGAAAATGCGCGGCAGGCTCCAGAGCGTGGCGTGCAGTCTGTCCTCAAAAAAACTCCGCAGCCAGAACTCGCCGCCGAGCCACGCCGCGAGCAGCCAGACGAGCGCGACGGCGAGGACGGGCGCGAAATCCATCCGGCCCGCGCGCAGCGGCAGCCACGCGAGCGGGCGCAGCAGGTTTCGCGTCGTGAACGCGATGAAATTCCAGACCGGATGCTCGCCGAGATAGACGTAGCTGTTCACGATGTGCAGCGCGAGCAGCGCGAGCAGGAGATATTTCCATGCGAGCCATCCGCCGAATCCGCACACCAGGGCTTGCTGCGCCAGGTGGGAAAATGACTTCGTGACGGGCAGCATCCCCATTTTTTCAAAGCCCGGCGCCAGCAGCAGCCAGCCGAGACTGCTGGCGGCGAACGGGAGGAAAAACTTCACGGCGCGGGGACGATTTTCCGCCCGGCCCAGCAGGTGGCGGACGAGTTTCAGCACCGGGTCGGCGGCCAGTTCGCCCGACCGCAGCGCGGAGACCAGCAGCAGCCAGAAGTGAAAAACCAGCAGCAGCTCGGCGAAACTGAAGAAGGAATGCAGCAGCATCCGCGCGGGAAACGAGCTGTAAAACGGCAGCGCCACGACGCCCAGGTCCACCGCCGGCGTCCAGTCGAACACCGAGCCGAGGTGCCAGCCGGCCAGCCCGCGCAGGACGAGCAGCACGAACATCAGGCCGAGAGAGACCCATCGCTTCGCGCTGCGCTCGCGCGGGCGCTGGAGATTGGCGAGGACGGTGACGCCGCGCCCGGCCTCCGGGAACTGGTCGTGGGCGCGCCAGTTGAGCCAGAGCAGGAACGCCACGAGGTTCAGGATGGCGTCGAAGAGGGCCATGGAATTTCAAATGGCGAATTTCAAATGGCGAATGGGCGGTGCCTCCGCGCGGCTGGATTTGTCATTTGAAATTCGCCATCCACCATTCGTCTCACATCATTTTCAACAACGTGTCCGCCATGTCGCTCGGTGTGACGGCGACGCCGATGCCGGCGGCCTTGAAGGCGGCGATCTTCGCCTCCGCCGTGCCCTTGCCCCCGCTGACAATCGCGCCCGCGTGGCCCATGCGGCGTCCGGGAGGCGCGGTCGCACCCGCGATAAAACCCGCGACAGGCTTGGTGCCGTGCTTGGCAATCCACTCGGCGGCTTCTTCCTCCGCGCTGCCGCCGATCTCGCCGATCATGATGATGCCCGTCGTTTCCGGGTCGGCCATGAAGAGCTTGATCACGTCGAGGTGCGAGGTGCCGTTGACCGGATCGCCGCCAATGCCGACGCAGGTGCTCTGGCCGACGCCGCGCGAGGTGAGCTGCCAAACGGCTTCGTAGGTCAGCGTGCCGCTGCGCGAGACGACGCCGATGTTGCCCTTCTTGTGAATGTAGCCGGGCGCAATGCCGATGCGGCAGCCGCCGTGCGAATCCTTGCCGGTGCCGGGCGTCACGACGCCGGGGCAGTTCGGGCCGATGAGCCGTGTCTTGCTGCTGGCCATCGCCTGCTTGGCGCGCACCATGTCGCGCACGGGAATGCCCTCCGTAATGGCGACGACGAGGTCGAGGCCAGCGTCCACGCCTTCGAGAATCGCGTCGGCGGCGAAGGGCGGCGGCACGAAGACCGCGCTGGCGGTCGCGCCGGTTTGCTTCACCGCCTCGGCCACGGTGTCGAAGATGGGAACCTTCTTGCCGCTGTGCTCGAAGAACTGCCCGCCCTTGTTTGGCGTGACGCCGGCCACGACTTGCGTGCCGTAATCGATGGAGAGCTTTGCGTGGCGCGCACCGAATTCGCCGGTGATGCCCTGGATGAGAAGTTTGGTGTCGGGTTTAACGAGAATGGCCATGGGGAGATTTACGATTTTTGATTTACGATTTACGAATGAGTCAGCGACCGGCGTTCCGCTTGTGGATGCAAACAGTGTTGCCGTCCGGGTCGAAGACCATCGCCATGCGGCAGCCGGGGCATTGCATCGGCTCCATGCGGAACTTCACGCTGGCGCTCTTCAAGGTTGCGATGGCCGCGTCGAAATCCTCGACCTCCAGCGCGGTGGTGCAGCCGTCGGGGCTCGGGCTGAATCCGGGGGCGGAACCGATGGCCAGCGCGTAAGGGCCGAACTCGTATTCCACCCACTTGCCGTTCGGCGTGTCGGTCACGGTCGTCGGCTTCAATCCAAGCACGCCCTCATAAAAGCCGCGCGCCCGCGCCATGTCGGTGACGGCGTAGCAGGCAAAGGCGATTTCGGTGACGCGGAGCATAATCAAGGACGCACAGTAAAATTTTAATCAGACATAAACTCAATCTTTTTCAACAACGAAAGATTTTATGTGAAGTTAATTCACCGCTTGACATCGGTGGGACTAAAAATAGTTTCGCAGCCGAAATAAAATGAGTGGATCTCTTACAGAATGAAAATGCCGCATCTTTGTTGAATTGCACAGAGCAATATGTCCGCAACTTATTCGGACAGGTCAAATTCCGCAAGTCGCCACGGACGCACACGACGGATTCCAGAGGAAACCTTGCATTCACATCGTATGAAAATTGACTTGGACGATTCATCTGTTTCCGACTACGCCAAAACGCAGCGCCCTAAACAAAAGCTCAAAGCCTTGCAATAATTTCTGGTGAGCTTCGCTTGCAAGTCAGCAAATTTTGGTGTCCCATAGGCGTATTCGAGCCAAGAACAACAGGCATCACCTGCATGAAATTAAATATGTCATTGTTTCAAACCACCGTGTTAACGGTGGGCGTTCCAAGAGAGCTTGACGTAAAAAGTGTGTGCGCTGAAATCTACCACGTCATCCCTGACGGCTATCCGATGCCACGACTAAAAGACGGAATCTCTGTCAGTGCCGGCGCGCTCGGTGAGCATCTTGAAAACACTAAAATCAGCGATAAAAAAATGGCTGATTTTTTTCGGGCCGTCCTTGCCCACCAACCGCAGCCCGACGAATTCATGTTTGTCACCGAATGAAATCCACTTCCACCAACACCGCCAATTCGGACAGAAATCAGCGAACGAAAAAGGCAAAAAAACAGCCGCTGACGAATCGTTGCAGAGCGGAATACAAGGCGTGGTGAACACCATGATGGAGCGGGTTCTCAACAAAGTTCTCTACACAGACCCATTTCTTTCAGACAAATTCAAAGCCGAAAAACCATTGTATGCCGCGCTCGTTCCTGAAGAAATTTTCAAAGGGTCGCATTTCGAGCGGCGTTTTGTGACTCCATTTGGTAGCGCATGGGAACAATTGGCCATAGTTGCAGCTAAGCATGGTCTCGGAAAAGCCGAGGCTGGTTACATAATTCATGGTCAAATTCATGAAGAGCGACTCAGGCGGATCACGGAAGTTTTGAATCGCTTGGAACACGGCAAAACAAACACGGGGCGAATCAAACCAGATTGGAACGCCGAACTTGAATACATCAAGAAAGGCAGGGGCAAGCAACTTCCGATTTCAATTATGTGCGATATTCATGTTGAAAATCCGATAGACGGCAAGAAGTATTCGTTTGAGATCAAGGGGCCGCTTCACAACAGCGACCAGGCTAAAGTCAGCAAGGAAAAATTGCTCAAAATCCACGCAATGGAACCTCAACCGGTCAACGAAGCCTATTTTTGTTTGCCTTACAATCCTTACGGCAAACGCTCGCTTTATTCGTGGTCGCACCCGGCGCGTTGGTTTGATATGAAGGCTGACTCAATCGTGCTGATTGGCGATGAGTTTTGGAATAAAATTGGTGGTCGTGGAACGTATCAAACTTTTATCGCAGCCATCAACCAAATCGGCAAAGCATACCGTGACAGAATTTACAGAGAATATCTCGGAATCGAACCACCTGCACGAAACGAAAAGATTGAAATATGAAACGCAAAACAACTTGCGAGTGACCTGTAAAGTTTTCTGAAATTTCTGCGGGTCACTTGCACCAACCAATTCAAAAAGGTTTTTGGGATTCTCGGTTGAAGGTTCTGCGTTGGACTGTTTTCTTTTGGTGTAAACGTCCAAGCTGCCACATCAAATGCGGCGGCGAAGACCGGGCGGGGATGAAGTTCCAATTCGCTTGTTGAACGCCCTGCCTGGCTGCCAGTCAGGGTGTTCTTTTGTGTTTTGATTTGAGTGTGGCGCAGAAAACCACTCTCAAGAAACACTATGTCCACACCCTTCAAGCGAACGCCGAAGTCGGCTTCCGGGCTGACAGCCAAATGACTCAAGCCCGCCATTTCTTCCCAAGCAGAACCAAGATGCGTTGAAACCAGTCGTGACGCTTTGTTCGCTTTGACGAGCTTCATCGCGCCCACCAATTCAAACAAATTGGCCGCGTTTTCGCCGGACGGTTCGGCGGCGCTTGCAAGAATCGTCTTCGCGTAGCGGGCAAGAATCGCGTCGAAGCGTTTTCTGATGTCGGGCAACGGGCCGGCAGCTTGCTTCTCTTTGATTCGGGCCAGAATTTTCGGGTCAAGTTCGCGGGCAATGTTTCGCGCATCCTTTAACTCGGTCAACTCTGAAGGCTCTGCCGTCTTGTTATCCATGCCTGATGACGACGGCTTATTTCTCGACCGTCTTCACGACCTTCTGCGCCGCATCGGCCATCGAGTCGCCGCTGATGATGGTGAGGCCGCTCTCGGCCAGCGTCTTCTTGCCGGCGACGACGTTGTTGCCTTCGAGGCGGACGACGAGCGGAAGTTTCAAGCCGGTCTCCTTCACCGCCGCCACGATGCCGGTGGCGATGACGTTGCAGTCCATGATGCCGCCGAAAATGTTCACGAAGATCGCCTTCACATGCGGATCGCTGAGGATGATTTTGAACGCCGCCGTGACCTGCTCCTTGCTCGCGCCACCGCCCACGTCGAGGAAGTTCGCCGGCATGGCCCCGTAATGCTGCACGATGTCCATCGTGGCCATCGCGAGTCCCGCGCCGTTGACGAGGCAGGCGATGGAGCCGTCGAGCTTGATGTAGTTCAGGTTGAACTTGCTCGCCTCGATCTCCAGCGGCGACTCCTCGGCGAGGTCGCGCATCTCCTGAATGTCTTTGTGACGATAGAGCGCGTTGTCATCGAGACCGATCTTGGCGTCCACGGCGACGAGTTTCTCCTTGCCGTCCGCGCCGACGCAGATGCAGAGCGGGTTGATCTCCACCATCGAGGCGTCGGCTTCCCACCACGTTTTGTAGACGCCGGCGAACAGCTTCGCGGCCGGGCCGGCGAGGTCGCCTTTGAGTCCGAGCGCAGCGGCGATCTTGCGTCCCTGCCACGGCTGGAAACCGAGCGCGGGGTCGATGTGCTCCTTGATGATTTTCTCCGGCGTCTTCTCCGCAACTTCCTCGATGTCCACGCCGCCCTCGGTGCTGGCCATGATAAGCGGACGCGAGTTCGCGCGGTCGAGCAGCACGGCGAGATAGAACTCCTTTTTGATGTCCTCCGCCGCCGCGACCAGCACGGTGCTGACGACACGGCCATCGGGGCCGGTCTGCTTGGTGACAAGCGTGTTGCCGAGCATGGCCTTCGCGTGCGCGGTGGCTTCCTCGGCAGACTTGGCGAGTTTCACACCGCCTTTGAAGCCATCCTTGAAGATGCCCTTGCCGCGGCCGCCCGCATGGATTTGGGATTTGACGACGGCGAGTTTGTTTCCGGCGGCGAAGATTTTTTCGGCGGCGATCTTTGCTTCTTCAACGGTCTTGCACGCGTCGCCAGGCGGCACGGCGACGCCGTATTGTTTCAACAACTGCTTGGCTTGGTATTCGTGAATGTTCATCAGTCGAGTTGGTGAAGAGTGTCAGGCGCGATCTTTGGTCGCGGGGTAATGCCGGAGCGTCGCGCCGGTGTAGACCTGGCGCGGGCGGTAGATGCGTCCGTGCGCGTCCGAGACCACTTCGCGGTAGTGCGCGATCCAGCCGGGCATGCGCCCGATGGCGAAAATCACCGTGAACATCTCCATCGGGATGCCGATGGCGCGCATGATGATGCCGCTGTAGAAGTCCACGTTCGGGTAGAGCTTGCGCTCGACGAAGTAGGAGTCCTTGAGCGCGGCCTCTTCGAGGTGCTTGGCGATGTCCAGCAGCGGGTCGTTGATGTGCAGCTTGGAGAGGATGTCGTCGCAGGCTTTCTTGATGATCTTGGCGCGCGGATCAAAGTTTTTATAGACGCGATGGCCGAAGCCCATGAGTTTTTTGCCGCTCGTCTTGTCCTTGGCGGCGGCGATGAACTTCGAGCCGTCGTCGCCGGTCTTGTGGATTTCCGCGAGCATTTCCAGCACGGCCTGGTTCGCGCCGCCATGCAGCGGCCCCCAGAGCGCGCAGACGCCGCCCGCCGCGCAGGCGAAGAGGTTGGCCTGCGCCGAGGCGATCATGCGGACGGTCGAAGTCGAGCAGTTTTGCTCGTGGTCGGCGTGCAGCAGGACAATCAGGTCGAGCGCGCGGACGACTTCGGGCTTCAGCTCGTAGTCGCGATACGGCTCGGAGAACATCATGTGCAGGAAGTTCGCCGTGTATTTGTAGACGGACTTCGGATAGATGATCGGCAGCCCGTGCGACTTGCGGTAGGCGAAGGCGGCAATCGTCCGCACCTTGGAGAGCAGCCGCGCAGCCTGCCGGTCGAAGTTCTCCGGCTTGTAGCCCTCGATCAGCTTCGGATGAAAGCAGCTCGCCGCGTTGATCATCGAGGAGAGAATGGCCATCGGATGCGCGTTCGGCGGGAAGCCCTCGAAATGGAACTTCATGTCCTCGTGCAGCATTTCATTCGCCGTGAGCAGGTCGGAGAATTTCCGCAACTGCTCGTGTGTGGGCAGCTCGCCGTAGATGAGCAGATACGCCGTCTCGACGAAGGTGGACTTCTCCGCCAACTCCTCGATGGGATAGCCGCGATAACGCAGGATGCCGGCCTCGCCGTCAATGAACGTGATCGCGCTCTTGCACGAGCCGGTGTTGCCGAAGCCGTCGTCGAGCGTGATGTAGCCGGTCTTGGCGCGCAGCGCGCCGATGTCCACCGCGCGCTCTTTTTCCGAGCCTTCGAGCGTGGGGAGCGGGTAGCTCTTCCCGTCCAGTTTCAGTTCCGCCGTGTTTTCCATAAGCAAGCTGGTTCAATTCATCGTGCGCGCGAAATTATCCAAGCCCCCCGGCCCCGCAGCAATATAAAACCGCTCATTTCACGGTTGCTCGCCGAACTTTCCCGGTCATTCCGGCGGAACAATTTTCTGGCGTGGCGAAGAACTCTTTCCGATGCTCGTCCAACTTTCCTGAACTGCGGCTGATGACTGTATGAATCCTCCCGGCGAAATCCGGCTCGCGATGCTCGGCATGATCGAGGGCAACGGCCATCCCTACTCGTGGTCGGCCATCGTCAACGGCTACAACCCGGCCGAGATGGCGAAGTGCCCCTACGCCGGCATCCCGAAATATCTCGGCGGCCAGCCGCTCGAAACCGTCCGCATCCCCGGCGCGCGAGTGACGCACATCTGGACCGACGATCCCGCCGATGCGCCCAAGGTGGCGAAGGCTTCCAAGATTGAACACGTCGTAGCGAGGCCAGAAGACGTCATCGGCCAGGTGGACGCCGCCATCGTCGCGACGGATGACGGCAACGACCACGTGCGCCGCGCGAAGCCTTTCATCGAGGCGGGCCTGCCGGTGTTTGTGGACAAGCCGATGGCGACGAACACCGCCGACTTGAACCAGTTTCTCCGCTGGCATCTCGACGGCAAAACCATTCTTTCGACGAGCGGCATGAGATACGCGCCGGAGATTCGGCAAATCATCGAGCGCCGTGAGCAGCTTGGCGAGTTGCGCTGGCTCACGAGCTTCACCTGCAAGACATGGGAACGCTACGGCATCCACGCGCTCGAAGCGGTCGCGCCCGTGCTCGGCCCCGGCTTCGTCAGCGCGCAGACCAATCATCAAAGCGGCTCCGACATTGTCCACCTCACGCACCGCAGCGGCGTGCAGGTGACGCTCGGCGCGATTCACGACGCCTACGGCAGCTTCGGCGCGGTGCACGCCTACGGCACCAAGGGCGACCTCGCGCTCAAGCTCGCGGACACCTACTCGGCGTTCCGCGCGCAACTGGTCGCATTCATCGAACTGCTCCGCACGGGCCGCGCGCCGCTGCCGTTCAGCCAGACGATTGAACTCATGGCCGTCATCATCGCCGGCGTCCGCAGCCGAGAGCGGGGCGGGCAGGTGGTCAAGCTGCGGGAAATTTACGACGAGCTGGACGGAGCCGCAGTGCAACGACTTGCCGACGAGCAGCATTGAGGCGGCAGAACCCGAAGTCCGCAATTCGGCTTCCGGCATTCATCACACCGTTTCGCCGGGAAGAAATTTCGGCATGAGCCGTGTCGCGCGCGCGGGCGGCGCGCCGCCTTCGGCCAGTTGCCGCACGGCGGCGGCCAGGCGGCGGGCGAGTTGCGCCGGGTTGATGGTGTAGCGCGCCACGACGGGAACGGCGGATTGGAGGATCGGATCATCGTCGCGTGCGATGACCGCGATGTCCTGCGGGATGCGTTGGCGGCGGCGCGCCAGGTGCATCAGCACCGTCAGCGCGTTCACGGCGCGGGCCACCAGAAAGGCGGTGGGCGCATTGGGCAGGCGCAGGACTTCATCGAGCAGCGCGCAGAGGTGCGCCGTGGTGCCGTCGTGCCGCAGCACGCGCAGGCCGGCGGTTTCCCGCGTGGCGGCCAGCGCCTCGCGCAAACCGTCCTCGCTGTTCACATCGCCGCCGTAGGCGTCGCGCGGCAGCACGAGCGCAAGTTGCCGGTGCCCCTTGCGCAGCAGGATGCCGCCCGCGTGGCGGCAGGTGGCGCGAAAGTCCGCATCCACGGACGGGATGGGGATGCCGGGCGCGCACGAGCCCATCACGACGCAGGGCAACTGCCGGCGGAGGAACCAGCGTTGCATCGGTTCCTTCGAGCCGCACGCCACCCACACGGACGCGGGATGCTGGCGCACCAGCTTTTCGAGGACGCGCGCGGGATGAGCGGAAAAGCTCGCGCGGTTGACGTGAAACTCGGTCGCGTAACCCAGCTCGGCGAGCTGCTGCCGCAACGCGTCAATCACGAACATCACCGCCGGCGGCATCGCCAGAAATGTGTGGGGCGCGAGGATCGCGACATTGTTCCGCGGCGCGCGACCGGCGTTGGCGGGCCTGGCCTTGATGCGCCGACGCCGGCGATCCGAGACCCCGAGCCAGCCTTTGCGCTGCAACTCGGCCAGCGCGGCGCGCAACGTGGGGCGGCTGACTTGCAGGTGCGCGCAGAGTTCGCGCTCGCCCGGCAGATGCCCCCGCCACCGGCCGGATTGGATGCCGTCGCGGAGGCTTTGCGCCGTCTGCGCGACGAGCGACAGCCGCCGGGGCAGCGCGGGCGGTGCGGGCACCTTCGATTTCATCTGGTCAGGAAAAGTGACCAAGAGACTACGGTTGCCATCGTCCCGGAGGCAAACCGATACTTGGGCCATGCCCGACCATCACTCCGTCGCGTCCCGGACAATTTCCGTGCTCGGTGTGTTCGTGTTGCTATGCCAATCCACCGCCGGTTCCGCCGCCGGTGATCCGCGCGTGGCCGCCCGCAAGAAAGCGCGTGAGGCGGCGGTGCAAGTGGCTGGCATCGACCGCGCGTTGTCACGCGAAATGCCGGATGAACTGAAAGCACTCCCGGTGTTCGGTGAGATCATCTGGACGGTGAAGGAGTTGCCCTTCATTTCAAAGGGGCCGCATGGTGGCGTCAGCGGCGCGGGCATGGCCGTGGTGGACGGGAAGATTTATTTCATGGGCGGTTTCATTCCCGAAGGCGACGGCACGCAGGAAACCGGCCACCGCACCTCGCGCTGGGCGCATCGCTGCGATCCGGCGACAGATCAATGGACGCAACTCCACGATCTCCCGGCGCGGCGCGAATACACGCGGGCCATCGCGGCATCCGGCGCGGTCTATGTGCTCGGCGGATTCGTTCAGGGGAGGCCCGGCCTGCCTTCCGCCGAGGTCTATCGGCTCGACGTGGCGCGCAGCCCGCTGCAATGGCAGACGATTTCGCCCCTGACCGTCCCGCGCACGCACATGGCGGTGGGACAAGCCGGCCATCACCTGATCGTCGCGGGCGGGAACCGGTATGAATTTGCGGAGAAGGGTTACAGCCCGAAGACGATTCAAGGCGTGACCGATGTTTTCGATCTGACCAAGCCCGATCAGGGCTGGAAACAACGCGCGCCGATTCCGGGCAGTCCGCGCGGGTGGACGGCTTCGGCGGTCGTAGGCGAAAAACTTTACGTGCTCGGCGGGGTGACGTGGACCGAGAAGGCGCGCGTGCGGCTCCAGGAGGCATTGAGCTACGACCCGGCGCGAGACGTGTGGAAGCGGCTCGCGGATTTTCCCTATCAAATTTCCGGCTGGGAGGGCGAGACCTACGTGGATCGCTACATCATCACCATCGGCGGCGCGGGTGTGCGGTGGAACGACCTGCCGTTTGTCTATGACACGAAGGCCGACCGCTGGCTGCGCATCACCAGTCCGCTGCCACCGGGCGCGCTGTTCAACGATCCCGGCGTGTGCATCATCGGCGACACGATTTACGTGGCCGGCGGCGAAGGCTCCGGCGGCAGTCACTTCAATCATTTCCTTGTCGGCAAAATCAAACCCCGGCCTGAAGCTGGCCGGCAATAATTTCCACCCCTTCACCCGCATGATCCCGCGCCACACCATCGCCCTTGTGTTGCTTGGCTGCTTCACTCTCCAGTCGCAAACCGTCCCCGCCATTCGCGTCGTCGAAACGAAAACCATCACCGAGCAGCCGCAGTTCTATCACGGCTGGCCGACGCTCGCGCGGCGGGCGAATGGCGACCTCGTGCTCGTCTATTCCGGCGGGCGCGACTATCACGTCTGCCCGTTTGGCCGGGTGGAGTTGATGGCTTCGCGCGACGACGGAGCGAACTGGACCCGCCCGCGCGTGCTCGTGGACAGCGTCATTGACGACCGCGACTCCGGCATCCTCGAAACGACCAAGGGCACGCTGCTGGTGACGTCGTTCAACTCGTTCGCCTATCAGCAGCACATGAACCAGCCCGAGCGTCTGCTCAACCAGACCTTCGGCGTGGAAACTCCCGCGATGTTGAAGCGCTGGAAACTCACGGACGCCGCGACCACGCAGGAGCAGAAGCAGGCCGACACCGGCTACTGGATGCTGCGCTCCACGGACGGCGGTGTGAACTGGTCGCCGCGTTATCGCGTGCCCGGTTACAGCCCGCACGGGCCGGTGAATCTGCTCGATGGCCGCCTGTTCTACGCCACTTCCAATGGCAAGAAAGCCATCGCGCACGTCTCCGAGGATGACGGGCTGACTTGGACAGCCCTTTCCGAAATGCCCGTGCGTGCCGGTGAGTTGCACGCCGTTCAAGCTGGCGACGGCACCCTCGTCGTGCAGGTGCGCGACAAAATTGTCGTCGCCGGAAAGACGGTGCAGAACACTTCGCAAATCCTTTCCACCGACGGCGGCAAAACCTGGTCGGAGAAAGTGAAGGTGGCCGATGGTTATCCCTCGCATCTGTTGCGGCTGCGCGAAGGCACGCTGTTGATGACCTACGGTTGGCGCGCCGCGCCCTTCGGCATTCGCGGCAAGTTCAGCGCCGACCACGGCAAGTCGTGGTCGGGTGAGTTCATCCTCACCGAGGACGCCGCCGACTGGGATTTGGGTTATCCCAGCACCGTTGAGTTGACCGACAGCGCGCTCCTCACCGTCTGGTATGAAACGCCGAAAGGCACGCACAAGGCCGTGCTCCGCCAGGCCCGCTGGAAATTGAACCGATAACATTCACCCGCCATGAAACTCACTTCGCAATTTCTCTGCCTCGCTCTCGCCCTCGCGCAATCCTCCCCCGCCGCCGAACAAGCCACGGTTCTTGAAACCAAAGTCATCAGCCAGCAGCCGCAGCATTATCACGGCTGGCCCACGCTCCTGCGCAAGCGCGACGGCACGCTCATCGTCGTCGTTTCGGGCGGGCGGCAGGGTCATGTGTGTCCGTTTGGGCGCGTGGAGTGGATGACCTCGCGCGACGAGGGCAGGACGTGGACTTTCCCGCGCACCATCCTCGACACCGACGTGGATGACCGCGACGCGGGCGCGTTGGAAACGCCCAAGGGCACGCTGCTCGTCACCACGTTCACCTCGCTGGCCTACGAGAAATACCTCGGCGAACATCTGTCCGGCAAAGACACGCATTTCATCAGCGCCACGAATCTGCCCGCGTGGAGCGCCGCCCACGCGAGGCTCACGGACGGGCAACGCAAAGCGCAGCCCGGCGAATGGCTCGTGCGCTCCACCGACCGCGGCCTCTCGTGGTCGCCGCCCATCCGCACCCTCGTCAACAGTCCGCACGGTCCGACCGCATTGGCCGATGGACGCCTGCTCTATGTCGGCAAGGAACTCTGGACGGAGCAGAAGCGCATCGGCGCCTGCGAATCCACCGACGACGGCCTGACTTGGAAATGGCTCGCGCAAATCCCCACGCGCCCAGGCGACAGCGCGGCCGGCGACTATCACGAACTCCACGCCGTGCAGGCGAACGACGGTCGCATCATCGCGCACATCCGGCATCACGGAAAAACAAACAACAAGGAGACGTTGCAGACGGAATCCGCCGACGGCGGCAGGACGTGGAGCGAACCGCACGGCATTGGCGTGTGGGGTTATCCCTCGCACTTGTTGAAGCTGCGCGATGGCGCGCTGCTGATGAGTTACGGCCATCGCCGCGCGCCGCTGGGCAACCAGGCCCGCGTCAGCCGCGACGGCGGACGCACCTGGTCCGCGCCGCTTATCATTTCCAGCGACGCGACCAGCGGAGATCTCGGCTATCCGAGCACCGTTGAACTGAACGACGGCTCGCTGCTCACCGTCTGGTATGAGAAGCTTAAAGACAACGCCAACGCCGTCCTGCGGCAGGCAAAGTGGACAATTAAAAAATGACCAAATGAAACTCGCGCTCATTCTGACTCTCACGGCTTTTACCGGGCTGGGTGCCGGAGAGGACACGGCGAAGAATGGCGCGCCTTTGCCGCTCGGCTCACGCCGCGAACTGCTCGTGGACGATCATCTCATCGCGCGCATGGACGGGGTGACGCTGAAGATGCACAAGCCGAAGGCGCAGGACGTGGTGTTGGTGTGCGACGCGCCGTGGGAGGGGAACACGTCCGGCTACTACACGCTGTTTCAGGACGGCGACCTCTTCCGCTGCTATTATCGCGGCTCGCATCACGGCGAAGCGGACGGAAAACCGAGCCAGCCCGGCGTGACGTGCTACGCGGAGAGCCGCGATGGCATCACCTGGACGAAGCCGAAGCTCGGGCTGTTTGAATTTGAAGGCTCGAAGGACAACAACATCGTCCACATGGGCGATGGCTGCTCCACCTTCGCGCCCTTTCTCGACACGAACCCGGACTGCCCGCCCGCGTCGCGCTACAAGGCGCTCGCCACGATGGGCGACAACGTCGAGCGAAAGAAGAACCCGGCCCTGCAAGCCTACCACTCCGCCGACGGGTTGCGGTGGAAACTCATTCGCAACGAACCGGTGATCACCGCCGGCTCGTTCGATTCGCAGAACACCGCGTTCTACGACACCGAGCGCGGCGAGTATCGCGCCTACTGGCGTTACTTCACCGGCGGCTACACGGATGAGCGTGGCTGGAAACCGTCCGGCGTGCGCGCCATCCGCACCGCGACCTCGAAGGATTTTCTGAAGTGGGAGAACCAGGCCGACCTGCAATACGGCGACGCTCCCGCCGCGCATCTTTACACGAGCGCGCTGCGACCCTATGCGCGCTCGCCTCATCTGTTCCTCGGCTTCCCCACGCGCTACCAGCCCAAGCACCAGCAGGTCGAACCCGTGCTGATGACCAGCCGCGACGGCGTGCATTTCAAACGCTGGCCCGATCCGGTGATTCCGATCACCGCGCCGAAGGATCGCGACGGCAATCGCGCCAACTACATGACCCTCGGCGTGCTGTCGCTGCCCGGCCGCGAGCGCGGGCTGTCCGTGTATGCCACCGAAGCCTATTACACCGGCCCCGGCAGCCGCATCCGGCGGTTCACCTATCGCGTGGATGGTTTTGTCTCCGCGAACGTGGCGGCGAAGGGCGAACTGCTCACCAAGCCGCTCGCGTTCACCGGCTCAAAACTCTCGCTGAATCTCACAAGCAAAGGCGCCACGCGCGTCGAGGTGCAGGACGCCAGCGACAAGGCGCTTCCCGGCTTCGCGCTGGAAGATTGCGCGCCCATCATCGGCGATCACATTGATCACACCGTCGTCTGGAAAGGCGGCAGCCTCGCGTTACTCGCCAGCCAGCCCGTGCGGTTGCGCTTCGCGTTGCAGCAGGCCGACCTGTTCTCGCTTCAGTTCACCCCTTGAATTATGCGTTGCGCGCGTTCAAACAATCCCGCCGCCGCGCTGCTTGCCGGCGCGTTCCTTTGGGTTGCGATGGCATCTTCACTCCCCGCCGCCGAGACCGTTCGGAATCCGCAACTCCACGCCGCCGCGCTGGAGTTTGCCGTGACGCCCGGCACCGGTGGCCACACCTCTAGCAAGGTGGACGCGCGCGTGCAGACGGTGGCCGGGCCGCTCAAGACCACGGTCACGCTGTTGCAGCACGCCGACCTGCGGCTCTGCCTCATCACGCCGCACATGAACTCGCCCAAGGGCGCGAACATCAGCCCGCTCCTCCGCCGCTCGGTGGCCGACGCGCTCAAGCTGCCGCTCGCACACGTCCTGCTCATGGTTTCGCACAACCACACGGATTTCAACCTGGTGAGCAACCACCTCGAAGCCTACGCGACGCTCGCAATGAAGCCGGAGGACATTCCCGCGCCGCAACTCGTGCCAGCGGGCGAGGATTTCCTGAAGCAACTCGTCGCCACGGCGAAGCAACTGCCCGCGCGGTTGCAACCCGTGACCGTGTGGTGGGCCGAGGGCAGCGAGGGGCGCATCAGTTACAACCGCAAGGGCCGCCGCGCCGACGGCACCAGCTATCTTATCCGCGAGGAGGATCGCGATTTGCTCGGCGTGGATTTCAACGGCGACATTGACCGGCAGGCGCCCATCGTCGTGCTCAAGAACGCACACGGCGAGGCGGTCACGGCCATCACACAGTTCACGAGTCATCCGTGCTCGTGCTTCCATCCCGAGCGGCCAATTGTCTTCGGCGACTGGCCGCAGGTGGCCTGCGATCACGTCGCCGCGCATCTCTCGCCGTCGAAGCCGATGGCGGTGAGTTTTCTGCAAGGCTGCGCGGGCGATGTGAACTCGAAGGGGATGTTTCGCGGCGATGTCGAGCTGTCGAAGAAGTATGGGCGGATGCTGGCGGACAGCTACATCGCGGCGCTCGCGAAGTTGCAGCCGTCGAAGCGCGACGGCCTCGAATACGCGGTGGAGCGGGTGCGGATTCCGCTCGCGCCGCTGCCCTCCGAGGAAACGCTCCAGGCCGAGATCGCCGAGATGCAGGACTTCATCCGCCGCGCGAATGCAGGCGACGAGAACACGCTGCTCTGCGTCGGGCAGAACTTCCCGCGCGAACTCACGCCGCGCTATCGCGGGCAGTTGATCGCCACCGTGCTGCCGTGGAGCCTGTGGGCGCTCGAATTGCGGCAGAGCGGCAAAGTCGGCACCGTGGCGAAGTTTCTTGAGGTGGAGATTCAGGTGTTCCGCCTCGGTGATGTCGGCATCGTGGGAATGCCGTTCGAGCCGTTCCAGGGCATCGGCCGGCAGATTCGCGCCGGGTCGAAGCTGCCGCTCACCATCCCGTGCGGTTACGCCAACCTCTCCTATGGCTATCTCACCGACGGCCCGAACACCGGCGACGGCGAATACCAGAGCGCGCACTATCGCTACAGCAAGTTCCGCCCGCCCTACGCCAAACCGGCCGGCGATGTCGTCGCCATCAAGGCCGTCGAAATCCTCAACCGCTTTGCCAGATAGTATGGGCATCCCCATTCAACCCTTCCACGAGATCGGCGCGCACGCGCAGGTGGATGCCGATGTGATCCTCGGCTACCGCTACCCCGGCGATTCGCAGCCGACGCGCATCGGCGACCACGCGATCATTCGCAGCGGCTCGATCATCTACGCGAACACCACCATCGGGCATCGTTTCCAGTGCGGACATCAGGTGCTCATTCGCGCCGAAGTGACCATCGGCAACCGCTGCGTGGTGCATCACAAATGCACGCTCGAAGGCCGCCTCCGCATCGGCGACGGCGTGAAGATCATGGCGCACGTTTATCTGCCGAGTCGCACCGTCATCGGCAACATGGTTTTCATCGGGCCGGGCACGACGTTCCTCAACGCCAAATACCCGATGCGCCAGGACGGCGTGCAGGGCGCAACCATCGAGGACGGCGTCACCATCGGCGGCGGCGTGACCATCTGTCCCGGTGTCACCATCGGGCGCGGCTCGTTCATCGGAGCGGGAACACTGGTGAACAAGGACGTGCCGCCCGACACGCTGGCCTACGGTGTGCCGGTGAAATTTCACCCGCTGCCGGAATCACTCGCCGGCGGCAATCTCCCTGAACAACTCCTGCCACAGACCGATCTCTTCGGCGCGCAACACGATGACTCCTGGAAGAACGAACCTCTCCCGCCACGATGAAACCAGCACACATGAACTCTGTAAGACCCACTTCGGGACGGAGCGCCGAGCATTGCTCGGCTGGAAGTTTGAGCGAATCTTGCCGAGCAATGCTCGGCGCTCCGGCTGATTTCCCCCTTTGCCAGTGGTCTCCATTCGGCATTCTTTCCTTCTTTGCGTCGTTTTGCGTTCTTTACGGCCAACTCTCCGCTTCCGCCGCCGACTACTTTGATGAGACGAAGGCCACGACGATTTTCGCCTTCGACAACGTTTCGATTCCGCACTCGCAAAACCTGCGGCTCGAAATGCGCTCGCCGACGAAGCACCCGGCCAATCCCGTCGTGCGCCGGGGCGCGCCGGGCACGCCGGACGCGATGGGCGTGCAGTTCTATGGCTCGGTGATCCGCGAGGGCAGGAAGTTTCGGATGTGGTATGTCGCCTTCGATGACGACACGAAGAACAAGGTCGCCTCTGCCCGCTGGCGCGCAGCCTACGCGGAGAGCACAGATGGTTTGAACTGGACCAAGCCGAACCTCGGCCTCGTCGAGTTCGCCGGGAACAAGCGCAACAACCTCCTTCAGATGGGCGGCGGGCCGTGGGGCTTTGTGAACTTGAAAGTGATCAAGGACGAAGCAGACGCCGATCCCCAGCGGCGCTACAAGATGACGACGCACGTTTATTTCCGGCACCACACGCGGCTGGGGACGTTGCTGCCATTTGTCAGCGCGGACGGCCTTTCGTGGGAGCCGGTGAAGTCGGTGAAAGCTGTGAAGGCGGAACTCAAGAAGGAGGATTTGCTGCTGCCCGGCATTCACTTCGAGCCGAGCGGCGGCCTCTATCAATGGGACGGGATGTTTTACGCCAGCGGCCAGAACGCGATGGACGCCACGCGGCCCTACCACGGCCGCGTCACGCGGATGTATCGCTCGGCGGATTTTGTGAACTGGTCGCCAACGCAGACCATCGGCTTCGTGCGCCCGCAGCAGCATCAGTTGCTCGGTCCGGGCCGCAGTCTGGAGGGCGAGCAGACGCACGAGGGCATCAGCGTGTGGCAGCGCAACAACGTGCTGCTCGGCATCGTGGGCCTGTGGCGCGGCGCAAAGGAATGGAAGAACATTGCCGTGGATCTCGGCTTCGTGGTCAGCAACGACGGCTTGAACTTCCGCGAGCCCGCGCACGAATGGACATGGCTCAAGCGCGGCGCCGACGGCCAATGGGATCAAGGCGGCGTCATCCAGGGCCAGGGCTTCGAGAACATTGGCGAACAGACCTTTGTCTATTACGGCGCATGGGATCCGCGCGGCACCGGCGGTTCGGTGCAACCGCGCGGCGGCGTGGGCATCGCCATGCTGCCGCGCGACCGTTTCGGCGAACTGGTCATCGAGACCGCCGGGGAAGGCCCCGGCGATTATCAACTGCCGCGCGTCACGAGCGAATTCGTCACCGCCTCGATTCCGATGAAACAGAGTGCGTCACACCGCTTCCACCTCAACGCCGACGGCCTCGGCGCGGAGGCGGCGTTGCGCATCGAACTGCTCGACCATCTGGAGCGGCCTCTCGCCGGTTACTCGGGCAAGGACGCCGCGATCATCCGCCAAAGCGGTTTCCAAACGCCCATCGCCTGGAAAGGGCAGGCCGCCGCAAATAAGTTGCCCGAACGCATCAAGCTCCACCTCGTCTTCGAGGGCAAACGCCGCACCGACATTCGTTTCAGCGCCATTTACGTCCAGCCCGCTTCTGTGGTCTCATCAAATCCGTCCCGCAATTCACCATGAACACCAACCGAACTCTGTCCGTGCTCGCCACCGCGGCCCTCGCACTCCAATTCCTTCTGAACGTAGCAGCCGCCGAGACGCCCGCGCTTACCAACCTCCAGCGCTACATCGCCGTGGACAACGTCTGCGCGTGGCCCAATCTCACGGTGCTGCCCGACGGCAGCATCAACACCACCATTTTCGGCAAACCCAGCCACGGGCAAGTGGCCGGTGCCGCCGAGTGCTGGAACAGCCCGAACGGCGAGTTCTGGACCAAGCGCGGCGTGCCCGCGCCGAACGATCCGCACACCACGCGCATGAACGTCGCCGCCGGCCTGGCGAAGAACGGCGACCTGCTCGTGCTTTGCTCCGGCTGGACGGACGTGAAGCAACCGCAGCGACCGAAGCAGGCGGCCTTCCGCGATGACATTCTCCGCAGTTGGGTCTGCCGTTCGGGCGATGGCGGCCGCACGTGGACGCAGCACAAGGAATTCTTCGCCCCGGAGAAGGGCTGGACGGAATTCATCCCGTTCGGCCCGATCGTCGTCGGCGAGGATGGCGCGCTGCACACCTCGTGTTATGCAGGCGAATGGGTTGATCCGACGAAGAGCACCAAGACCAAGGGTTATCGCGCCTGGCATTTCCGCAGCGACGACGATGGGAAGACCTGGAAACCAACCTCGGTGATCGGCGAGAAGCACAACGAGACTTCGCTGCTGCGCCTCGGCGGCAAACGCTGGCTGGCCGCCGCGCGCATTGACGCCGTGGAACTTTTCCGCAGCGACGACGACGGTGCGACGTGGCAAGGCCCGCAGCGCGTCACCGCGCGCAATGAGATCAACGCCCACCTCGCCCGTCTCAAGGATGGCCGCCTGCTTCTGACCTGCGGCAGCCGCGTGAAGGATCAGTTCGGCGTGCTCGCCAAGTTGAGCAGCGACGAGGGCAAAACGTGGAGTGAACCGATCCGGCTGGCGCATTCCTTGGAAGGTGACTGCGGTTATCCCAGCAGCGTCCAGCGCGCCGACGGAAGGATTGTCACAGCCTACTATGCCAAGCGCGTGACCAACCACGAGCGCTACCACATGGGCGTGGCGATCTGGGAGCCGGCGGGAAAATGATTTCTCCGGCCCGCTCCACGTTTCACCGAAAATCGCTTTTACCAACCAAGCCACTTCTCTACGCTTTCGCCCATGCATGTTCGTCACAGCCGCCTCCTGAAAAAAATCCGCGCCGGTGAAACCCCGACGTGCCTCAAGCTCAACCTCGCCGACGCGCGCGTCGTTGAACTCGCCTGCCTGTCCGGCGCCGATTCCGTGTGGCTCTGCAATGAGCACGTGCCGAACGACTGGCTCACCGTGGAAACCATGAGCCGCGCCGCGCGCGTGCATGACGTGGACTGCAACGGGCGCGTGAGCACGGGGAGCTACAGCGATTACGTGAAGCCGTTCGAGGCCGGCGCGACGGGCATCATGGTGCCGCACGTCACCACCGCCGACGAGGCGCGCAAGATCGTGGAGATGACGCGCTACCAGCCGCTGGGGCGGCGGCCGATTGACGGCGGGAACATTGATGGCGCGTTCTGCCTCATCCCGACGGTGGATTTCATCGCGCAGTGCAATCAGGAGCAGTTTCTCATCCTCCAAATCGAATCGCCCGAGGCGCTCGCAAATGTGGAGCAGATCGCCGCCGTGCCGGGCTTCAACGGCCTGCTCTTTGGCGCGGGCGATTTCAGCCATTTGAGCGGCAAGCCGGGCCAGATTGGCTGCGCGGAGACGGTCGCGGCGCGCAAACGGGTCGCGGCGGCGGCGCGGGCGAACGGGAAATTCGCCATGACGCCCGGCCTCATCGCCCCGTGGGAGGAGCAGGCGGCGGAAGGCTACAACGTCTTCAACCTCGGCGCGGATGTCATCGGCCTGGGCGAGTATTTTCGCGGCAAGGTCGCGGAGTTCAACAAACTGCCGCTGACGCAGACCAAATCGGTGTATCGCTGAACCATGAGCGCGCTCGAAATGTTTTCCATCCGCGGCAAGGTCATCGTGCTGACCGGCGGCAGCGGCCTTTACGGACGCGGCCTCGCCGCGCTGCTCGCCGAGGCGGGCGCGACACTCGTCATTGCCTCGCGCGGGCTGGAGAAATTGCAGCAGGTCGCGGCGGAAGAAACTGCGCGCGGCTTCGCCGTCCACGCCGAGCAACTTGACCAAGCGGACGAGAAGTCCGTGCTCGCGCTGCGTGACCGCGTGCTGGCGAAGTTCGGCCGTGTGGATGGGTTGGTGAACAATTCCGTCGCCCGCCCGATGAAGTCGCCCGACGCACCGGTGAGCGCGTGGGAGGAATCCATGCGCGTGAACGCGACGGGCCTGTTTCTCGTCACGCGCGCATTCGGCGAGGCGATGTGCAAAAGCAAGTCCGGCAGCATCGTGAACATCGGCTCCATCCAGGGGATGATCGGGCCGAGCCTCGAACTCTACGCCGGCACGAACATGGGCACGCCGCCGCCGGATTATTTCTTTCACAAGGGCGGGATGGAAAACCTCACGCGCTACTACGCCGGCACCCTCGGCCCGCACGGCGTGCGCGTGAACTGCCTCGCGCCCGGCGGCTTCTTCAACCGCCAGCCCGAGCCGTTCCTCACACGCTACAGCGAGCATACGATGCTTGGGCGCATGGCGGACGAGCACGACCTCGGCGGCGCGGTGATTTTCCTGTTGAGCGATGCGGCGAAATACATCACCGGCGCGAACCTGCCCGTGGACGGCGGCTACACGGCGAAGTGAACTGTTGATTCATAGCAGCCGAGGTAACGAGGCTCTGAGACCTCTGCAAAACCGGAGCGCCGGTCTCCGCACCGGCCTGCCGTGATGGTTTTTCAGCCGATTCGGAGATCGGCGCTCCGCTTGCCGCGGGGTTTTGGGTGGTTTTGCAGAGGCCTCGCTCTGTCTATTCCGCGTTCCGAACTCCGCGTTCCGCGTTTGAAATGAGCCTCCTCACGTCGGCGGCTACTTCTTCAGAAACTCCTTCGCGCGAATCCGGAACATCGCATCCGTCCGGTGCTTCTTCCGATCCTCGCCGCCGAGGCAATAGACCCAGTCGCCCAGCTTCACGAGGCTGACCATCGCCTTGTAGGGCAGCGGGGCCGTCGCTGTGTATCTGCCGGTGTTGAGGTCGTAGATGAACGCCTCGGCGGTGAATTCCTCCGCGTCATTTTTATAGCCGCCGGCGAGCAGGATGCGGCGCTCGTCGAGCGTGAGCGCGGTGAGGCCGCGCACGGCGTAGGGCAGCGGCGCGAGCTTTTCCCAACGCCTAGTCACCGTGTTGAAGGCGTGCGCGGAGGAAAGATTGGCGACGGTGTCGGCCGCCGCATCCCACCGCGCGCCGCCGAAGGCAAAGAAGCGGCTGCCGCACGCGGCGGTCGCGCCGGTGATGAACGAAGGCTCGGGATAATCCGGCAGCTTGGTCGTGTGGCCGTTGCGAAGATCAATGGCGAGGAAAGTGTTCGTGGCGCGCTCGATGTGGTTCATGTCGTCCGTGCCGCCAAGGATGTAGAGCGACGAGCCGACGGCCGCGCCGCCCGCGAGCACGAAACCGCTGCCGAGCGTGAAGGCGCTCTTGGCGGCGAGGCTGCGGTCAATTATCCAGACCGCCGTGTGCGTGTTCGTGCCACTGCTGCCGCTGGCGAGCCACAGCGCGCCCGCATGCTCGCCCGCCGCCGCGTAGGCCAGCGGCGCGGCGAGCGTGCCGACCTCGCGCCATGCGTTGGCCTTGGGGTCGTAGGCGTGGATGCGCGTGAGCCATTGCTTCACGTCGTCCTTCCAGTTCGTGCCGCCGAGGAGGACGATCTGGTCGCCGACGACGCCGGAAATGGAGCCGCCGTTCGGTTCGGGCAGCGGGGCGAGGGATTCCCATTGGGCGGCGGGAGTGGTGGCAGTCATGGAGGTGAGGATTAAAACTACGGTGAGAATTTTGGAAAGCCAGCGCGGCTTTGCAGTGGGCACAAAAGCGGCGGAGGGCCGCCGCAGTCCAAGACGCTGGCGCGCGCCACGGCGCACGTGGCCACGCGGTAGCGTCTTGGACTGCGCCAGTCCTCTGACGCTTTCTCTTGTCCAGTGTTTCGCGGAACAACTCACAGGCGGTTTCATTTCACCTCCACCTTCACCGATTCGACAAGGAAACCCGCCGTGTCCACCGCCGACGCGGTCGAGCGCAGGCGGAGGTAGCTCAAGCCGTCCGGCGCGGGATGCGCGGCCTTGATAGTCTGCGCCAGTTTGCCGTTCACGCGCACGGCGCAGGTGGATTTCGCCGTGTCCCATGCAAGTTCGACTTCGTGCCAGCGGCCCGCCTCCAGCGGGGCGGAGCCATCCAGTTTCAGTGCGAAGGCCGAGAGTTTCTCGCCAACGTCGTCGCTCGGCTCAAACATCCGGTCGGTGAGGCTGATTTGTCCGCCAGCAAAATCCTTCTCCAGCCGCAGCCGCAGCGTGAGCGTGCCGCGCTGGCCGGCGGGGAAATTCCACACCGCCCCGTCGGCATCGCGCTCGTCGGGGCGGCGGAGGTGGAGCGCCTTCGCGCCCGGCTTGTCGGGGTGCGCGATGAGCTGCGGCCCCTGCACGCGGTCGCGCCAGAAGCGCGCGGGCTTGCCAAAGCCCTTGAAGAGATGCCACGCGTCGAGGTTCGCGAAGTTTTCCGTCTGCGATTTTTCCAGCAGCCAGTCAGGGTCAATGAGGAATCGCCGGCGGCGGTCGGTGCCCTGGCCGGAGACGAGCAGGATTTTTCCGTCCTTCGTCACCGTCGCGTGCGGATAAGCGGTGCCGCGGTCGCCGTCCTTCGGCGGTGAGCCGTTGCGCGTGGCGTCGCGATACACTTCGCGGAAGCCGCCCCACGTTTTTCCGTCGTCACTGGTGATGGCGGCGTGCAGTGCATCGCGGCCAGAATAGACGCCGTCCCTGCCGACGCGCGGGCAGTTCACGGCGTTGTTCCAGAAGACCACGAGGCGGCCATCGGGCAGGCGGACGGGGAACGCGGGCGAATTCGAGGAATGAAAGCGCGAGCGCTTGGCGGGCGACCAGTTCACGCCGTCGGGGGAAAAAGATTCGTAGAGAAAACCATCCTGCGTGCGGATGAGCATCCACACGCGGCCATCCTTGAGCTCGATGAGCGTCGGCTCGCACGCGCCGTAGTTCGAGCCGTTGTAGCCATCGTGGCAGGGCGCGGTGAGTTTCGCGGGCGAGCGCCGCCAGGTCTTGCCACCGTCGTCGGAATAGACGCACGTGGTCACTTCCGGCCCGGTCGGCGGCGCGGTCGGCACGCCGGGCAGCCAGTCGGCGAAGGGCGCGATGATGCGCCCGCTCTGGAGCTGGAAGACGCCTTGCAACGCGCCGCAGTAGCCCTCGTAGATGCGCTGCGGCTCGCTCCATTTGGTGCGGCCCTCGGTCGAACGCAGATGATAGAGGTCAATGAAGCGGTCAATGGCGGGCTTGCGGCCCGTGCCGCGCACTTTCGGGATGACGAAGTGCAGTTCGCCGTCGCGGTCGAGCAGCGGCATCGGCCCGCCCCACTGCTCGACGGACAGGTTCACCAGCGTCGCGGGCGAGGTCCATGTGCGGCCGTTGTCGGTCGAACGCATGGCGAGAATCGGGATATGACCGCCAACCGCGCGGCGGTGGTAGGACTCGATGGTGCCGTCGGGCAGGGCGACGGCGGCGTTGGCGTAATTGGGCGCGCCAGGCGTGGCGGCATGGTTGTCGCCGAAGTCAATGGGTGTGTGGGCGGCGAAGGCGGCGAACGACAGCAAGATCAGTGACAGACAGAACAACAGCAGGAGAGCGGGTGCCCGGTGATAATTGGACGAGCGCTTCCCCCTCACCCTGACCCTCTCCCCTGGGGAGAGGGAACAGTTGTCAACCATGCGGCGACATCCGAACGCGCGCCCGGCAATCACCGCGCGTGAGTTGCTCCTCCCGCTCCCTTGGGGAGAGGGCCGGGGTGAGGGGGAACGGCGCGCGGAAAAACCCTCTGCATCACATGATTTTTTTGTCATCGGGATCATTCGCGCGGCGGTAAGTGTCGAGGGGCGTCGGCTGTTTCCAATCGGCGCGCAGGCGCACGTCGTTTTCGCCGGAGAGTCTGCCGGGTTCGCTCGGCGGTGTGGCGTCGGAGGCGGCGCGGATTTCCCACCAGCACTTGCCGCAGTGGTTGTGCTGGTGATCCACGACGAAGCCGGTGCGCTGGAGCAGCGGGCCAATCCAGCCCATGCAGTGGTCGCAGTAGTCGTGGTATTGTTCGAGGCCGTTGCGGATGAGAAAGCCCTTCGACGGGCACTCGTGCATGTCAATGCGGAAGACTTTCTCCGTCGCCGTGCAATGATAGCCGGCGGCCTCCTCGGCGAGCGTGTGGCCCCAGTATTCCTTCATGCCCGCGATGCCCTTCGTGCCGATAAGCGCGGCGGCGTGCGTCTGCGAATCCTTTGCAATGGCCTCGCTCCAATACTCGCGCACCAGCGGTTCGCCACCACGGGCGCGGAACCACTCGAAGGTCCACTCGTAGTGGCCGCAGAAATCATAGCTGCCGAGCATGGGAAAAAGTGCGTAATGATTTACGAGAAAAGGATTGGGCTCGCGTAGCTCGTCCCTCCGATGCCGTCAGTGTTTGTGCTGCAGGAACCACTCGTAGAGTTTCGGGTTCGCGTAGCTGGCACTCCACGAGTCGTGGCCCGCCTCGGGATAGACCGTAAGCTGCACATCCGTCACGCCGGCTTTCTTCAGCGCGCTGACCATTTTCTCGGACTCTTCAGGCGGCACAGTCGTGTCCTTCCCGCCGTGGAAAGCCCAGACGCCGAGGGATTGCAGCGCGGGCTTGCGGCTGCGGGAGCCGATGAGGATGTCAATGCGCTCGCCGCCGCCGCAGATGGGTGCAATCGCGGCAAAGAGATGCGGATTCCGGCAGCCGAGGCTCCACGTGCCAAAGCCGCCCATGCTCAAGCCGGTGAGATACACGCGGCTCGTGTCCACCTTGTGCGTGGCGGTGATGTGGTCGAGCAGCGCAAGCAAAGTGTCGTTGTCCCAGCGTGCGTCGGCGGGGCATTGCGGCGAAACGACAATGAAGTTTTCCGAAAGCATCTTCGACGCGGCCTCGCGCTGCTGGCGGGCCTCGGCGGTTTCGTCCTTGGTGGGAGGAACCACCGGCTTCACCAGCTTGGGCGGGCCGTGGACGCTGACGAGCCAGACGTTCGTGCCGCGCTCGCCCGCACCGTGCAGAAAGAGAATCAGCGGCCACTTCATTTCCGCCTTCGCGTCGTAGCCCTTCGGCAGAAAGAGCAGGTAATCGTAGCCGACGGTCTTGGTGACGGTCTGCTTGAAGTTGAGCGCGCGCTGGTTGTCTTTGAATTCGCCCTCGGCCTGAACACCGGCGGTGGCGAGCAGGCAGGCGGCGGCAATGGAGAGAAGCTGCGGTGTTTTCATGGCCCGTTTGTAACCGGCGGCGGGGGCGGGCGAAAGTGTTTTGTGGCGTGGTCGTGCGGCGGTCGCATCCGGACGCCGTCCCACGGAGTGCCGGGCTCCGATCCGGCCGGGGTGGAAAAGGGCTGGCCCCGTGCCGATTCGGAGATCGGCGCTCCGCCGCGCCCGCCGGGGTGGGAGCCGTGCCCGGATACGCCCGTGCGGCTACATCAACTTCAGCTTTGGCAAGTCCTGCGAATCCACCAACCCCACCGGCTCGCGCTTCGCGTTCACGACGATGAGGTCGTCAATGTTGCGCTCGTTGAAAATCTTCAGCGCCTCGGCGGCCAGCGCGGTGTCGCGGATGCAGATGGGGTGGCGCGTCATCACGCTCGCCAGCGGACGCGAAAGCAATTCGGCATCCGTCGCCATGTGCCGGCGGAAATCACCGTCAGTGAAGACGCCGGCGAGCTTGCCGCGTCTGTCCACGATGGCGAGGCTGCCGGATTTGGCCTGGGTCATCACCAGCAACGCTTCCTTGACCGGGAGCGTCTGCGGCGCGACGGCGTTGCGCTCGCCGGTGCGCATGATGTCGCGCACTTGCACGAGCAGCGCGCGGCCAATCGCGCCCGCCGGATGGTAACGGGCGAAATCCCTTTGCGTGAAACCGCGCGCCTCCAGCACGGCCATCGCCAGCGCGTCGCCCATCACGAGCATCGCCGTGGTGCTGGCGGTGGGCGCGAGGTTGAACGGACACGCCTCCTTCGGCACGCGGACGTTCAGCACCACGTCGCTGTGGCGGCCCACGGTGGATTTGGGCGACCCGGTGAGCGCAATGATTTTGACGGGAAAACGCTTCAACGCCGGGAGCAGGCTGACGAGTTCCTCCGACTCGCCGGAATAGCTCAACGCGAGAATCACATCGCCGTCGTTCACGATGCCAAGGTCGCCGTGCAGCGCGTCAACGCTGTTGAGCACGACGCTGGGGGAGCCGGTGCTGGTGAGGGTGGCGGCGATTTTCTGGCCGACGTTGCCGGACTTGCCGATGCCGATGACGACGATTTTGCCGCGCGCCTTGAGTGCGGTGACGACGGATTCCACCGCACAGTCAAACGATTCGTCGAGCCGCGCCCGCACCGCGCGCAATGCGGCGAGTTCGATGTCGAAGACCTGGCGGGCTTGGGCGAGGTGGCTCATGTTTGGTTTGAGGTTCCAATTTGGCGCCTCAAGATTCGCGTCACTCCGCATTCGGATAACTGCCCAGCACCTTCACAAAACTGCACTGTATGCCGAGCTGCGCGATGGCCTTGGCGACCTTCGGTTCGTTCGCATGGCCGTCGCAGTCCACGAAGAAGAAATACTCCCACGCCTTGCGCTTGCTGGGGCGCGACTCGATCTTCGTCATGTTCAGCCGGTATTTGCGGAACGGCGCGAGCGCGCGGTGTAGCGCGCCGACGGCGTCCGCGATGCTGAACATGAGGCTCGTGCGGTCGTGGCCAGTGGGCGGGCTGCACTTGCGGCCCAGCACGAGGAAGCGCGTGGCGTTGGCCGCGTTGTCCTGGATGTCGTGCTCCAGCACGGGCACGCCGTATTTCTCGGCGGCGAGCAGGCCGGCAATGGCGGCGGATTTTTTCTCCTGCGCGGCCAGCTCGGCGCTGCGGGCGTTCGAGGAGGTTTCAACCAACTCGGCGTGCGGAAAACTCTTGTGAATCCACGAGCGGCACTGCGCCAGCGTCTGCGGGTGGACGTAAAGTTTTTGAATCTGCTCGCGCCGCGCCTTGCTGACGAGGCAGTGCGAGATGGGCAGCACAATTTGCGAAACGATTTTCAAATCGCTGTCCACAAACATGTCGAGCGTGTGCGTGACGACGCCCTCGGTGGAATTCTCGACCGGCACCACGCCGTAGTCCGCGCGGCCTTTGGCGACCTCGTTGAACACGTCGGCAATCGTCTTCTGCGGTGCGTAGCGCAGGCTGGAGCCGAAGCGCTGGATGGCCGCCTGATGGGTGAAGGTCGCCTCCGGGCCGAGATACGCGATGGTCATGCTCTTTTCGAGCGCGAGCGCGCTCGACATGACTTCGCGGTAGATGGCCTTGAGCGATTCATCGGTGATGGGGCCGGGATTGAGCTTGGTGATGCGCTGGAGCACCTGCCGCTCGCGGTGCGGCGCGTAAATCTCCTCGCCGGCCTTGCGCTTGCTTTCGCCGATGCCCAGCACGTGCCGAGTGCGCTCGTTGAGCAGCCGGACGATCTGCGCGTCGAGCTTGTCAATGGCCTGGCGATGTTCGGGAATGGTCACAGCGGCGGCAGGATGCCGAAGGAGCGATGAAGAATCAAGCCAGTCTGATTAATGGCGGGATTCCAGCAGCGCCATCTGCAACGACCGGCAATGGCCGCTGTCTTCTGAAACGGAATCAATGGTTTCAAAATACTGGCCGATGTTTTCGGCGATGGCCTTGGCTAGGAGCGGCGGGACGGCATTGCCAATCTGCTGGTATTGTGACAACGACTTCTCCCACGACATCGTCGTCCGCCGTCCCATGAAAATGTAATGGTCGGGAAATGACTGCAACCGCGCGCCCTCCCGCGCCGTGAAATTCCGGTTGAGATGCGGGTGGATGAAGTTGCTCTGGAACGAGGCAGCCACGGTTGGCGACGGCAGATTGGGGAAAACCCTCATGTTGTTTTGGCCGTAGACCTTGCCGGATTTGATTTTCGGGTTCCCGCGTTTCAAGGCGGAGTGCTCCGCCGGAACGTGCGCCACGCTCTGGCCCGCCTTGATGATCTTGAACCGCTCGACCAGCCGTTCGGTGTGGCGCATGGCGACGTGGTTGAAAACGCCCGTCGAACTCTGCCGGGCCCACTTCTGGTATTCGTTCTGCGGTGGCATTTGGTATTCCTGGCGTTCCGTCCCCTCGCCCGCCCGGATCAGCGGCAAGTCCGAAACCGCCATGTCCACAGTGACATAATCGTCGGGCTGAATCTGCGGTCGCGGAAAAATGAGCGACTCGTTATAGGGGTATTTTGAATCCACGCCGATGATGAAGACGCGCTCCCGCAACTGCGGTGCCCCGAACCACGCCGCGTTCAGGACGGAATAGGAGGTCTTGTATCCTGTCTTGGAAAACTCGCCGAGAATGATGTCCATCACGGGGCTGCCGTCCGCCGTCTTCATGGAGAGCAGGCCGGGCACGTTTTCCATCACAAAGAATTTCGGGCGAAAGTGTCCCACGCACCGCAGGAAATCCATGAATAGGCTGTTGCGCGGATCGTGCCGATCCCGGCTGCCACTCAACGAAAACCCCTGGCACGGCGGCCCCCCGACAACCCCGTCCACACGGTTGCGAATGGCTGACGGGACAAGAGCATTCCAGTCTTTGATGTCGCGGATGTCGCCCCGGAGCAGTTTGGTATGCGGATGATTTTTCTCGAAAGTGTCACCCGCCCACTCGTCAATCTCGCTGGCAACGGCCGTAGGCAACCCAGCCATCTCAAAACCAAGACTCATCCCGCCGCAGCCGGAAAAAAGGTCGATGATTTTCATGCGACTTTGCACTCACGAAAGCCATCAATGATGGACTCGACGGCGACTTCCAGCCGGTCAATCGTGAGCGCCTTGAAATGTTTTGCCTTGTTGATTGGCTGGTCAACTTTTCTCTCGCCGGACAGGAGGGTAATCACGCGTAAGTCCACATCAGAAAAATACGACATCAAGGTGTGCGTCGGCGAACTGCCCTTGGGATTTTTGATCTCGCTGGAATAATCCCCGCCAAGCTGGCTTTCCAGTTGGAACAAGTAGCACAGCAGGTTCGGCACTTTGGTTTTGAGCAGGTGAAAGTCCACAAGGATGCGCTTGATCATCGCGTTTTCGGTGTAGGCCTTGCACTCGATGCCTAAAATCATCCGGCCATCAATGAAGACGTGCTTGTCCACCGACAGGCCGTAGTAGTAGCGCTGGATGTTGGAGAGGATGTAGTCCTTGATGGCGCGGTCGCGGATGGTCTGGACGTATTCGAGCTTGATGGGGATGCGGATTTTATCCGAGTTGACGGCCAGCCGCTTCGGGTCGTTGGCAAGCTCCACATTCCACGCGATGTGAATCAGCTCGTTCGAGATGTATTCCTGCAATTTCCCCTTCGTCGCCCGGATGAAGCCGCCATAAGCCCGCCCGTCCTCTTTGACGGCCTTCGCCGCGCCATGCTCCATGACTTCGGTTGTGTGATTATACTTTTCAATCAAATCATCCAACCGGTGGCGCGTGGCGGTTTTCATGGCGTCGGCGAGGGCGGAACATTGGGCTTCTCTCCCTCGACCTGTTCGAGCGTCAGTTGATCCGGCGGCACGGTGGCCAGGCCGGGTTCGGCGGTGAGCAGTTCCTCCGGTCGCTTCACGGGAATTTTCCGCAGTTCGTCCGCCGCCGGCAAATCCTCCAGCGCGCGCAGGCCGAAGTATTCCAAGAACAGCGCCGTGGTGCCGTAAGTGCCGGGCCGGCCCGGCACGTCCGCGCGGCCCACCTGCTCGACGAGGGCGCGCTCCATGAGCGTCTGCATCACGCCGTCCACGGCCACGCCGCGAATCTGCTCGATCTCCGCGCGCGTGAGCGGCTGGCGGTAGGCGATGATCGCGAGCGTCTCCAGCGCGGGCTGTGAGAGGCGCGGCGGGCGGTTCTTCGCGCCGACGAGCGTGCGGATCCACGGCGCGTAGTCCGGCTGGCTGGCGAACTGCCACGCGCCGGCCACGCACACGAGCCGGTAGGTGCGGGCGGCGGCCTCGTGCTCGCGCGCCAGTTCCTCCAGCGCGGCGACGATGGCCTCCTCCTTCACTTTCTTGAAGGCTTTCGGCTCGGCTTCTTCGGCCTGCTCCGCCGTGGCGGCGAACAGTTCGCGCAGCTCGCGCGGGGTGATCGGCTTCTGCGCGGAGAAGAGGACGGCTTCCAGAATATGTTTCAGTTCCATGAAAAATTTCAGTTGGGTTGCGGCTCGCCGGTGATGGAAGCCACGGTGGAGGTGGTGTGCGTTTCCGCCGCCGCCGGCGCCGGCGCGGGCGGGGCGGCGGCGATTTCAATTTCGCTGAACGGCTCCGGCTGCGTGATGATGATCTGCTTGAGGCGGATCAGCTCCAGCATCGCGAGGAACGTCACCACCACTTCCGTGCGGCTGGTGGCGGCGGCGAACAGCTCGGAGAACTTCAGCGCCGGCCTGGCCTTCATCGCGTTGACGAGCATCTCGATCTTCTCGCTGACCGTCCACTTGTCCTCGAAGATGTCGCGCGTGTCCTGCGTGGCGAAGCGCTTGAGCACGGCGTTGACCGCGTTGACGAGATCGAAAATGGAAACCTGCGGACGCACCGGCGCGACATCCGCGGCGAAGTCCGGCTTGCCGGGCAGGCGCGGGAAGGTGTTTTCCTGCGAGAGCTCGTGCTCCTGAAGTTTCACCGCCACGTCCTTGAACTTCTTGTATTCGACGAGCTGGCGGATGAGTTCCCAGCGCGGATCCTCGCCCTCCTCCTCGCCCTCGACGGCGACCTGCAAATCCTTGGGCAGCAGCTCGCGGCTCTTGATATACATGAGCGTGGCGGCCATCACGAGGAACTCGCCCGCGATGTCCAGGTCCAGCTCGCGCATCAGGTCCACGTATTCGATGAACGACGTGGCGAGCTTGGTGAGGTTGACCTCGTAGATGTCCACCTCCTCCTGCCTGACGAGGTAAAGGAGCAGATCGAGCGGTCCCTCGAAAATTTCAAATTGAACTTTGTATTCGGCCATGCAAACCCGCGAACAGCTTTCGCGGAACGCCGGACTTTACGGCGGGCCGCGCGGCTTTGGCAATGATGGAACTGCAAACCGGCATTCCCGACCGTCCGCAGCCGCGAGATTCGCTCGCTGGCATCCGAACCGCCGCTTCGTTAGACTCTGCGCCGTTGCAAACGGCCCGCCCCAACCACTACGCCGCACTCGGCCTCGACCGGCGCTGCTCCGCCGGGCCATTCCGCGCGGCGTATCGCGTGAGTGCCAGGCAGCACCAACCCGTCATGAACCCCGGCGCGGCCGAGTGGGTGGCGCGGACGCAGGCGCTCAATGCCGCCTACGAAACCTTGAGCGATCCCGACCGGCGGCGTGCTCATGACTGCGAACTCGACGCCAAGCAAAAACCGGCCCGCCGCGCGGCGAAGGGAAGCGCCAGCCTCACGCAGGACGTTCACCTGCGGATCGAGGAGTTTTTTCGCGGCACCACGCTGGAAGTGCGCGTGAATGATCCCGCCCACGTCGGCGCGGTGGAGGTTTACCCGCTCACCATCCCGCCGGAAACCGCGCCCGGCACCCGCTTCCGCATCACCCGCACCGCCGGCGGCGTGGTCGTGGTTCGCGTGAAGATGCGGGCGGACTTCCGCTTCAAAGTGCGCGGCGCGGACTTGCGCTGCGACCTGCGGATCAAGCCCGAGCGCGCCGCCCAGGGCGGCGCGGAAATGATCCGGGGCGCGACCGGCACGATGCTCCGGGTGCCGATCCCGCGTGGCGTGGCGCGTGGCGAAATCATCCGCCTCCCCGGCGAAGGGCTGCCCCGTCCGCGCGGCGGGCGGGGCGACCTGCTCGTGCGGATCAACTACCGCGTCGAAGTCCGCATCACCCGCGCGGCCATCAAATAAAATCGTGTCCGGCATTTACATTGCCCGCCGGGCAGGCAGGATGGGTTCCGCCTTCGGAGAAACTATTCATGCCGCAGGTGAGTCAACCTGCAGAAAAATAAAAAGTTATGGGCGATAAATCCCCGAAGTCGAATCAGAAGAAGTCCTCGCAGAAACAGGCCAAGGCCAGCAGCAGCAACCAGAAGAAAAACGCCGCTGTCGCCGCCAAACAGGCCGCCGGCAAGAAGAAGTAACCGGCCTTCATGGCTGTCTCCTCCGGCTTTAACGCCGGGGGAGGCAGGCTCCTCGAATACTTTCATTGCGGATTCCCTCTCCCGCCTCGCATGAAAAAAAACATCAAACTGTATCAGGGCCAGGTTTGGAAGCGCGACGGGGAATATCTTCGCATCGTGCGGCTGGAGCGGCTGGCCGTGGAATACAAGTCCACGCTGGCACCGGGCAGCAGGGATGGAACGCACCATCAGGCGACCAAAAAGGAATTCTGCCGGCTGCTGAAAACCGCCACGCTGCTGGGGCCGGTCGAAATGCCGGATTCGCCCACAGCCTAGGCGCGCCCTGCGGCGCAGTCATCTCGCCGAAAGAATTTTCCGCGCGGCCCAAACCAGCGCGGCAGCCTCGGCCTCCGTGCCAATGGTGATGCGGAGATAGTCGCGCACTTCCGCCTGCTTGAACCAGCGCACGAGGATTTTCCGCACACGCAGTTTTTCCAACCACGTCGCAGCGGGAAACTTCGGCGGGCGGGCGAGGATAAAATTCGTCTGGCTCGGCAGAACTTCAAAACCCAGCGCGGCCAGTTCGCGGCCCAGCCATGCGCGCGTGGCGATGATGCGTTGGAAATTGCGCCGGTAATAAGGCAGGTCGTCCAGCGTCGCCAGTGCGGCGATCTGGCCGAGGCCGTTGACATTGTAACTGTCGCGAATCTTGTCCAGCGCGACGATGAGCGCCGGGTGCCCGACGAAATAGCCGACGCGCTGGAAGCACAGCGAGTAGGCCTTCGAGAACGTGCGCGAGACAAGGACGTGCGGATGCTTGAAGGCCAGCGGCAGCGCGTGCTCCGCCGCAAAATCCACGTAGGCCTCGTCGAGGATGGTCACGCCCTTTTGCGCGTGGCAGAGCGCGCCCAGTTCCGCTGTTGAATGGCCGCGCCCGCTTGGCGCGTTCGGCGTGGTGACGAAAGTGAGCGCGGCGCGGAAATCCCATTGTCCGCCGCGCCGCAGCTCCGCGACGGACGGCAGGCTGAAATCCGGTTTCAACGGCACGGCGTTTTTCGCCGCGCCGTGGCTGTCCGCCAGCACGGGATAGAGCGAGTAGCTCGGCGTGAAGTATTGCACCGCTTCGGAAGGACGAGCTACGCGAGTCCCTGGCTGATTTTTTTTGGGGACTCGCGTAGCTCGTCCTTCCAAGGAAATCGGCTCGACGAAACACCGCGTCGCCAGCGCCAGCAGTTCATCCGAGCCGTTGCCGACGAGGATGTTCTCCGGCTGGCAGCGGTGCAGTTTCGCGAGCTTCTCGCGCAGCGCCTGCGCCGTCGGGTTCGGATACAGCCGCAGCCGTCCATCCACCGCCGCCCTGACTGCGGCGAGCACGTGTGGCGACGGCGGGTGGGGATTTTCATTCGTGTTGAGCTTGACCAGCCCCTTGATCTTCGGCTGCTCGCCGGGCACGTAGGCGTGCAGGACGCGCACGAGCGGACGGATCAGTTTTGCTGCACTTCGAGAAGTCATCCCGGCCATTTCAAGTGAACCACGCCGCAAAGTCGAGCGTCGCCTTGGTCGCCGCTCCAAAGCAGCAGCGTTCCCGGAAATGCGGACGGGCCGTCCGCGCTCCCTCACGACTTGATGTCGCGCGTCTGGAAGTGCATCGCGCCGATGACGAAGGCGGTGACATTCGCCGCCAGCAGCACGCTCACCGCCTGACCGATGCGCGGCCACGGCACCGGGTTGGCATACACCAGCACCCAGCTGCGAAAGTGATACGGCAGCAGCCACGGCTGGAAATCTTCGAAGAACGGGATGTTCTCCAGCACCAGGCTCACCAGCAGGAAGGACAGCGCCAGCACCGTCGCCGCCGCCGGCTTCATGTCGAAGCACGAGAACATGAACGCGAGGCTGAACATCGTGCCCGCGTTCAGCGCCATGAACGCGTGCGAGAGCAGATACAGCCGCAGCCCCTCGTCCGCTGGCATCACGTTGAACACCGGCACCGGCGGCGGGGTGAACACGAACAGCCCGCCCCACGGAAACCACATTCGCGCAAACAGCAGCGCCATGCCGCCGAGCGCCAGCACAAGCAGGGCGGAGAAGACGCCGCCCGCGAACCACTTCACCAGCAGCAGCCGGAAGCGTGAGATGGGCCGGCAGAGAATCATCCGCAGCGTGCCTTCCTCGGCTTCTTTTGCCACGAGGTCGCCGCCCACCAGCGTGACGTAGAGCGGCATGAGCAGGAGGATTTGCGGGATGAGCATGATGATGGCGACGGTGAGCGCGGAGACGTAGTCCGCCGGCAGGTAGTTGTTGCCCGCGAGCAGCCGTTCGACCTGCCGCTGCCAGTTCGTGGCCTGGAACGCGAAGAGCATCAGGTTCTGGCAGACTAGGAACACGCCGAAGCCGATGTAAGTGCGCTTCTTGCCGAAGAGCTTCAGCAGTTCGTTGCGGAGTTGGGAAATAAACATGAGAGTCTAGGATTTTGGATTTACGATTTTGAATCCTTCTTCATCAGCGCCAGATAAAACCCTTCCAGCGTCTCCTCCTCGCGCGCGATTTCGTGGACGGCGATGCCGCTCTCCACGAGGCGGCGGACGATTTGATCCGTGCCGACGCCAGCGGCGAGCGAGATGAACTGGCCGTCGCGCGAGCCGGTGATGAGGTTCTCGCCCTGGAGCAGTTGCACGGCTTGCGCGAAATCCCCGGCGCGCAGGCGGACGAGGTTTTGCGCGCCCTTGATCGTGTCGAGCGGGCCTTCAAACACCTTCCGCCCCTGGTTCATCACCGCGATGCGCGTGCAGAGCTGCTCGACCTCGGTCAGCAGGTGCGACGAGAGCAGGATGGTCAGCCCCAGTTCGCGGTGCAGCCGGAGAATCGTGTGGCGCATCTCGTGGATGCCCTCGGGGTCAAGACCGTCGCCCGGCTCGTCGAGGATGAGCAGCTCCGGCGCGGGCAGCAGCGCCTGCGCGAGCGCGAGGCGCGTCCTCATGCCGTGCGAATACGTGCGGACGAGATGCTGCTCACGGCCCGTGAGGCCGACCCAGTCAATGATTTCGCGGACGCGCGCGGGCGGCGTGGGCGCGGTGTATTGGGAGAAAATTTCCAGATTCCGCCTACCGCTCAAGTAATCGTAGAAGACGGGCGTCTCAAAAATCGCGCCGACCTTTTGCAGCGCGGACTGCCGCTGCGTGAGAACGTCGAGGCCGAACAGCTTCACTTCACCGGAATCCGGCCAGACCTGGCCGAGCATCATGCCGATGGCGGTGCTCTTGCCCGCGCCGTTGTGGCCGAGCAGGCCGAAGATTTCCCCGTGCGGCACGGCGAGGTCGAGATTCACCACGGCGGGCTTTTTGCCAAAAGTTTTGTGGACGCCGCGCAGTGCGATCATTTTGGCCTCCTCGCTGTTTTGGTGGAATCAAAGGCCGTAGGAAGGCCGAGTGTGGATTCCCTCTCCCCTTCGGTAGGGGAGAGGGTCAGGGTGAGGGGTGGGCGGCAGGCTGGTTTCATCCGGGCCGACTTGAGTGAACCATGCGCCCCCTCACCCCGGCCCTCTCCCCCATCCGATGGGGGAGAGGGAGTCACCAGCCTTGTGCTTTGGGTGGTTCCACTAAAAATA
>JACRJY010000209.1 GCA_016235585.1 Verrucomicrobiota bacterium
ACCGGGCTGCGGACCGACACGCTCGGCCTCTACGTCAACGGCACGCACTTTCGCGAACTCAAGCCCGACGTGACCACGCTGCCGCTGTGGTTCAAGGAGCACGGCTATACGACGCGCTGCGTGGGAAAAATTTTCCACAACTGGCACACGAAGGAGCACGGCGACCCGCGCTCGTGGAGTGCGCCGGAATTTCTCCACTACGCCAACCACGGCGACGATAAGCCGATGATCAAGGGCGAACTGCCGCCGAACCTCGCCACGACCACCACGGGCCGCGCCTACAACGCCACGACGCTCTGCGAGTGCCGCGACGTGCCGGACGAGGCGTATTACGATGGCCGCGTCGCCGCCGAGGCGGTGAAAGTTTTGGGTGCGGTGAAGACCAAGCCGTTCTTCCTCGCCGTCGGTTTCTGGAAGCCGCACGCGCCGTTCAACGCGCCCAAAAAATACTGGGACCTCTACGACCGCGCGAAGCTGCCGCCGCTGAATCCCGCCCGGCCCACTGGCACGCCGGAGATCGCCTTTCACGACAGCCGCGAAATTCTCGGCCCGCCCGCGACGCAGCAGCAGCCCTCGCCGGAGCAGATCGCCGAGATGCGCCACGGCTACTTCGCCAACATCAGCTATCTCGACGCGCAGCTCGGCAAGGTGCTCGACGCGCTGGAGCGCAGCGGCGTGGCCGGGCGCACCATCGTCACGTTCGTCGGCGACCACGGCTATCATATCGGCGAGCACCGGCAGTGGGGGAAGACTTCCAATTTCGAGTTCGACGCGCGCGTGCCGTTTTTTATCGGCGCACCGGGAATGAGCAGCGCCGGAAAGAAAACCAGTGCGCTCGCCGAGTTGGTGGATTTGTTTCCCACGCTGGTTGACCTCTGCGGCCTGCCGAAGCCCGCCGGCCTCGAAGGCGCGAGCCTCGTGCCGGTGCTCGGCGACCCGGCGAAGTTCGTCAAGCCCGCCGCGTTCACGCAGCACCCGCGCCCGGCCTACTACGACCGCGAGCCGGACAAGCAGCCCAAGGCGATGGGTGTGAGCGTCCGCACCGCGCGGCTGCGCTACACCGAGTGGCGCGACTGGAAGACCGGCGCGGTCGTCGGGCGCGAGCTGTATGACCACGTGAGCGACCCGGCGGAGTTGCAGAACGTGGTGGACGCCCCGCCCTCGGCGGCGGCGCTGCGCCAGGCGCAGGGGTTGTTGAACAAGAACTTTCCGCCCGCGATGGCGAAGCACTGACATGGCGCTTGGTTTTGGCCGGAACAATGCCGTTGGTTGGGGAGCGCGTGGCGTCTCGCCCGCAATTTTCGGCGTCCCGCCGAAAACTTCCCCGACCCGGGCGGACACCCAGTTTGGGGTGCAGGACGTTTGCCAAAATCCCGGCGGCGAGACGCCGCCGGGTGCGACCGGGACGGTCGCGCTCCCCATTTCAACGGCATCGTTCTGGTTTGGATTTTTCGCCTTCGCTCTCGGCGGGCTGGCTTCAGCTTTCGGCGCGGACTTGCCGGACGGCAACGCCGTCATCCGCTCGCGCGCGGGGGTTTCGGACATTGTCATCACCACCACGGCGCGGCTGGCGGGGGCGGTTCATTCGGTGACGTGGAACGGGAAGGAGTTCATTGACTCGCACGACCACGGGCGGCAGTTGCAGTCGGCGAGCAATGGCGACGCCGGTTCGCCCATCAAGGCCGAGACGTTCAACCCCACCGAGGCCGGCTCGCGGCGTGACGGCGCGGGGCCGAAATCGTCGAGCCGCCTGCTGCACCTCGTCGCGAAGGACAACGTGCTGCAGACGACTTCGCAGATGGCCTTCTGGCTTGCACCCGGCGAGAAGTCCGAGGGCAATCCGGCGAAGAACATCACCATTCTCTCCGACCACCTGCTCACCAAGCGCGTGCAAATCGGCTGGCGTGGAATGCACCACGTCATCGCCTACGACGTGACGTTCGGCCTGCCGGTCGGCGAGCGGCACAACCACTTTGTCTTCGAGGCGCTCACCGGCTATATGCCGTCGGAGTTCAGCCGTTTCTGGGGATTCAACGCGAAGACCGGTGAACTGGAATCCATCACCGGTCCGGCGCGCGAACAGAAGCTGCCGCTCGTCTTCGCCACGGAGAGCGGGAGCCACGCGATGGGGATTTTCTCGCCGGAGCCGAACCCCAGCTACGGGCAGTTCCGTTTTCCGCACGAGCGCGTGGTGAAGTGGAACTGCGTCTTCCGCCGCACGGACAACGACGGCGTGAAGCCGGGGGATTATTCCTTCCGCCAGTTCGTCATCGTCGGCGACCTCACGGCGGTGCGCGATTCGATGCGCGCGTTGCACCGCGAATTTGCGGGGCGCGAACAGCCATGAACCCCGAGACGCGCGACTTGCTGGCTTACTTGAGCGGGCAGAAGCTGGAGACCTTCGCCGTGGCCGGGCGCATTGACGGGCGGCGGCACTTGGCGCGGGAGTTTCCGGCGGAACTGCCGCTGCTCATCTCGCACCAGGCGTATCCGACCTACCGCCAGATGGTCGGCGAGAACTGGATGCACTGGCAGGATTATTACGAGCTGTGGGTGGCGTCCGGAGGACACGGGGAATACCGCTGCGGCGCGCACCAGTTTGCCTTCGGCCCCGGCGACGTGGTGCTGATTGACCCGCTGAAACTGCACGGCGTGCTGCGGATGGAAAAGGCGCACGCGCCGCTGGTCTTGTTTTTCCGCGCGGAAGCCGTGGCCCCCACGGGCGCGGCGCTGGACCGGGCGTTTCTCTCGGCGTGGGACCGTCGCCCGGAAAAAATCCTGCCGCGCCTGGCGGGCGACCACGCCGCCGCCGGGCCGGTGCATGGGGCGATGCTGCGGCTGGCGCGGGCGTGGTTTGAACCGCAGGCGTCCGAGAGCCGCTCGCTGGCGTTGAAGCTGCATCTGATGGAGCTGTTGTTTCACCTGCGCCGGGCCTTCGCGGGCGGCGGCGAGGTGGCGGGGGAAACGGTGACGATGCGTTCTGATCGCGAGGCGCGCCTGCGCCGGGTGCTGGAGTTTGTGTCGCAGCACTGCCACGAATCCGTGGCGCAGCCGGACGTGGCGCGCGTGGCGGGCATGAGCGTGGGCCGGTTTCGCGAATTCTTCAAGGAAACCACGGGCTGGGGGTTTGGCGACTACCTGCGCGACCTGCGGCTGGAACGCGCCGCGCGGATGCTGCGGGAGACGTCGAAAAGCGTCGCGATCATCGCCCAGATCAACGGCTTTGCCGATCAAAGCCATTTGCAGCGCTTGTTCAAGGCGAAGCATGGAATCTCCCCGCTGGCTTATCGAAAGCACCACTTGACCGAGGAACCGAAAGCGGAGCCAGCGGGCGAATTATTCAAAAAATAAGGCGAAGCGTTCAAGCCAACTTGCGCGGGCGGTGATAGGCATTGCTAAAGCCTTGTTAGTTATTGAAATGCCCATGACACGCCACCACCTCGCCATCGCGGCAATGTTCTGCCTCGCCGCGACCGGATTCGCCGCCCAACCCGTCACTCCCGAATCGCCCGCCATCTGGCGCGAAGTGACGGGCGTGACCAACCTGTGGGTCGGCACCAACGCCACGCCCATGTTCACCCGGCCGCACATTCCTTCTCTCCGCACCACGGTGGACGGACGCGTCGCCATCGTCGTGGAAGGCGGGGGCGTGGAGGGCGGGACACCGCGGTTCACGCTGATGATGCCGGAGAAAATGACGCAGCCGTTTCTGTTGAGTCCGGCCGGCTCCTACACGATGAGCCAGACGAATTTCAAATATCTCGACACTGGCACCAGCAGCACCAACTACACGATTGGCGGCAAAGGCGCCTCGCACGCCTGCCTGTGGGATCCGACCGACGGCGTGCTCAATCCGTGGGTGGACGCAAGCCTTCGCGATGTTTACGACCTGAAAGTGTTTGTTACCACCCGCACGGCTAACACCAACATCACCAACACGACCATCTACGACGCGCAGTTTTTCGTCACGCCCATCCGCGTCATCGTCAGCAACCCCAAGACGACGAATGCCGCCATCACTTCGATCACCAAGACCGGCCCGACCGTCGGCGGGCCGGTGTTCACCAATTGTTCCGCGTTTGAACCAGTCATTGTGGGGGATGGCCGGCTGCTCGTGACCCGCGTCGGGTCGGGCAGCCGGTCGTGGATCAACCCCACCAACAACGTCGTCCAGCCGGCGGCGGGCATGGACATCATCTACTCGTATTACACGAACAGCACGGCGCAGGCGGACGTGGCGAAGTGGACGAATCTCGTGCCGATCACGTTCGCGCCCTACGACCCGCGCCTCAACCAGACGTTCGGTTTCGCCATGGCCCCGTTCCGCGACGGCGAAGGCACACTCATTCCGCCGGGCGAGGATGTCGGCGGCTCGTATCCGTGGATGGATCGCGAGGCCAAGAACCTTTTCATGGAAACCGTTTTCGACCAGTTGCACTACTCGACGAACGGCCTCACCAACTGGGTCAACAGCCGTTATCCACAGACCAACGTGGTCGAAGAGGCGGCGGATTACACGCAGGGCGAGGACGGTGGAAAACATCAGGGCGTCGCCTTTCTCGGCCTGTGGAGCCACGGGAAGCTCGTCCAGCTCGACAACCTCAACAACGAGGTGGACTACGCCGTCGGCCAGGGCGACACCCGCGCCGATGGCACGACGCCCACCACCGGGCCGCAGCAGCGCATGGTGAAGTTGTATCTGACCAACAGCGGCCCCTTCGGCAACGAGTCCGGCTGGCTGCGCATGGGCTACGGGCGCGCGACCAAGAAGATGCCCAAGGGCGAGAACGACAACGGCGACATCATTGATTCGCTGGAAAACCTCTTCAACTACCGCACCAACTTCCTGCCGATTTCGCTCCGCGACGTGGCGTGGCCGGTCGGCAGCGGCTCGCAGACCGACGAGCTTTCCTTCGACGACTACCTTGATCCCGACGCGTTCATCATCGCGAACATGGCGGGACTGCTCACGTTCCCGACCAACTACAGCGGCTCGGGTGCCAACAGCTACACGCACCACAGCGGGTGGAGCACGAGCACCAAGAGCTTCAGCCTGCCGGTGAAACTGCAAAACGCCGCCACCGCCAAAACCAACCGCTGGATCGTGCCCAAGCACGGGCTGGTGATCGGCAATGGCCGGCTCGAACCCGCCGCGAACGGCGGTGTCCACGGCAAGGGGTTCTCGATGGATGGCAGCATCGGGCTGGAGTTCGTCGTGACCAACCAGCCGCAGAGCGTCTACACCAACAACTGGTATGTCGGCATTTTTGTGGATTGCCGGTTCGTCAATGACACCACGAACCGCTTGCTCCTTTCCTTCCCTGACGGCTCCTCCATCCAACTCTACGGGCGCAGCCAGGTGCTCTACGCCGACGCCTTCGGCTCCATTGTCCACCGAATCACCATCCCGACCGTCGTCACGAACCTGCCCGCCTCGGCGATGGACGACCTGCTGCCGGATCGCGACTGGGCGCACCTTGCCTTCCAAATCCGCAAGGGCGGCACCGAGGTGGACTTCCACCTCAACGGAATTATTTACAACCGCTGGCAGGATCTTTACACGTCGCTCTTCCAGTTTCCGCCGGGCCGGATGACCATTGGCAAGAACACCAACGGCATTTTCAACGCGCTGCTGGGCTTCGCGGGCTGGGTGGATGACTTCAAGGTGATCGCGCACGCGGTGGATTATGAGACCGCGTGCAACCACGCCAACGGCACGCTCATCGGCCTGCCGAGCACCTACACGAACGAATGGAAGACGCGCTTCGCCGACCGGTTCCCGGCGTGGACGCAGGACGAAATCACCAAGGTGCTGCGGAACAACGGCGAAACCAACTATTCCAAATACGCCAACTTCTACGATTACCGGAAAGACAACGGCGCGTATCGTGGCAACATTCCCGCCGGCACGGTTTCGCTGCGGCAGAGCGTCCACTTTCCCGAAGGCCCGCTGTTTCACAACGCGCCGCGCCCGCATTCCGCCGCGAACACGTTCTGTCTCTCCTGTCATCACACCAGCGCGGACGGTGGTCTCGACCTCACCGCCATCACGCTGGACACGTTTTGGAACGCCGCCAACGACCCGCGCCGGCAGCCCATGCAGCCGCGCCAGATGATCCTCGGGCAGATTCCCGCCGGCCTGGTGGACAAGACCGGATTGCCGACAGTAGCGACAACCACCCCGCCCACCGGCCAGCCCATTGATCAATGGCTGCTCGCCGCCTCCAACGCCGCGCCGGTGGTGAAGTCCTTCACCGTGGTGGACGCCCTCACCCGCCGCGACCTCGTCGAGTTGACGAACAACGCGGTGATTGATCCCGCCCGGCTCGGCGCGACCAACCTCACCCTCCGCGCGAATCTCGACAGCGCGCAGGGCAGCGTGACGCTGCAATACGACAGCTACGCATCCAACTCGAAGAGCCGTCCGCCCTACACGGCCTTCGGCACCATCAGCAGCCCCTATGTCGGCAGCAATCTCGTCGCGGGCGCGCATACCATCAAGGCCACGCCGCAGTCCGGCACCTTGTCGAACCTCAACTTCACCGTCGCGGGCGGCGTGGCACGCGTGGTGGCCGGCTACCGCGCCGACTTCAAGACCCATTCGCCGCTGCCCGGCTGGAACTACGAGTGGAACGCCGCCGGGAGCATCAGCAACCGCGCCAACTACCGTTACCTCTCTTGGAGTCCCGGCCCGAACAAATTCACGGCCAGCGGTTCGGTCACGTATCCCGACAATACCATCACCAACGGGCCTTATGTGGCCCTCACTTCGACGGGCGGACATCCAGGCCGCGGCACGGCGCAGGGCGCGGGCGGCTTCGACCGCTTCGCCATCGCGAGCTACACGGCGAAGCTCGCCGGCTACTACGGCCTCACCAACACCTTCGTCACCTGCACCAGCACCAACGGCAACGGCGGGCAGTTGATCGTCTACACCGACACGAACGGCGGCGCGACCTTCACGCAAAAAACCAACCGGCTTTACGGCGCGGGCACGACGGCGAATTTCAACCTCAACACCGGTTTCCTCCAGGCCGGCGACACGATTTACGTGGAAGTCGGGCCGAACACCAACGACGGCAACGACGGGTTCACCCTTGATTTCAACATCCTGTTCAAAGAGACGGGCAATCCGCTGCCGTAGCCTTGCCGTCCCCAGTGAATGGAAAACCGAAAGGCATGACATGAACACGAAATGGGCCAGAAATGGCGACCGCCCCGTGCGGGTGCTGGTGGTGGACGATCATGCGACGATCCGCAGCTTCACGGTGGAGGCGCTGAAAATGCTCGGGGCCGAGGCGGTGGCAGTGGCGAACGCGGGCGAAGCCTTGTTCGCCTGGGAGCGGTGCCGGGCCGCCGGTCATCCGTTTGGCGTGATCATTGTGGACTTGAATCTGGCCGACCGCCGCAGCGGCCTCGAGGTGCTGCGCGGCATCCGGCAGCTTGACCCGCAGGCGCGGGCTGTTCTCTCCAGCGGCAATCCGCACGACCCGGCCATGATGGATTTTCGGTCACAGGGCTTCTGTGGCCGGCTCGGCAAGCCCTACCGAATCGAAGAACTCGCGCAGGCCGTGCGGGCCGCCGTCGAAGTGCCGGACTCCGATCCGCCGTCCGGTTCGCCCCAGTTGGCGGCAGCGGCTTGAAAACCGCGCGGCGGAGAATCTAACCGGGCGCGCGGTCAATTTGTGGGGCCGATGAAGGCGTTGATCGTGAGATCAACGCCTTTCTGCCTGCTCCACCGGTTCCGGGCTGGCTCCCATTTGTGGCCGTTCAAACAACCGGCAGGAGTCTGTCCGCCAAACGCGAGCCGCTGGCCCGCGCGGGCTGCTCGGTGGCGCCGGGGTCAGGCGGCGGGCGGAGCACGCCCGGCTGGAACGGCCGGCGCAACTGGACACTGCCCCGGAGCCCCGGACTCCGATCCGGCAAGGGGTGGAAAAGGACTGGCCCTGTGCCGATGCGGAGATCGGCGCTCCGCCGCCCCGCCGAGGCGGGGCAGCCCGGATGCGCCCCTGGCCTGTTCGCGCTGAAAATAATCATTGAGGTCACGCTGTAGAAGTCTTTCACTGCTCGGAAGCAACTTGGATCGTCCGTCCACGAAGACCGGACGGCTCTCCTCCGGCGGCATTTGGACGTGCGCCAATTCGGGAACGACAATGTTATGTTCGATCAGCAGCCATTAGCGAATGCGGTTCGCGCCCGCAAACTCCTCACCATCGTCGGCCTGCTGGCGGGCGGTTTCGTCGCGCTGGCGCAGACCCCGCCCGCGCCCCAATGGGAATCCACCGCGAACATCGGCTTCAGCCTCACGCACGGCACCAGCAAGACCGTGCTCGCCAACGTCGGCCTGCAAACCGCGAAGAAGTGGCCGAAGGACGAGCTGGCCATCAGCGCAAACCTGGCCTACGGCGAAAACAACGGCAACCGCAACGTGGACAATTTTCAGGCCACGCTGCAATACAATCACATCTTCAAAGACCCCTTCTACGGCGGCCTGCGGGTGGGCGGCGTCCACGACGAAATCGCCAACCTCGACTATCGCCTCACGATCAGCCCGCTGGCCGGCGTGTATATCATCAAAAAGCCGAACACGCGCTTGAGCGTGGAGCTTGGCCCGTCCGGCGTGTTCGAGAAGCTCGGCGGCGTGGAGAAAACCTACGGCGGCCTGCGGCTGGGTGAGCGCCTCGAGCACAAGTTCAACGACCGCGCCCGGATGTGGCAGTCGTTTGACTTCACCCCGCAGGTGGATCGCTTCAGCAAATACCTGTTCAACGCCGAGCTGGGCGTGGACGCGGCCATCACCAAGCAGATCAGCCTCCGCACCGTGCTGCAGGACACCTACGACAGCATCCCCGCGCCGGGCCGCAAGGAAAACGACATCCGGCTCATCACGGGCCTGGCGGTGAAGTTCTGACGCGCGCGTTTTCCCTTCAAGGCCGCGTCGCGCCGCTGGCCACCAGCTTCTCATCAAACAGCCGGTAGGCGATGGCGCGCATCGCGTCGGGGAAGTCATGCTCGCTGTCGGGATGCTCCACGCGGAGATTCTCCGGCGCGCGATGGAGGCGGTAGATTTGCGACGCGGCGGCCACGACGCGATCCACGCTCTCCCACTTGAAGTTGCTGTCGCGGAGCGGGGCGTTGAGGAAGACGGCGCGCGGCGCGAGCGCGCCGATCATTTCGTGGAAGTCGAAGGGGATTTCCTCCAGCCGCCCGGCGTAGTCCGCCAGCCGGCGCATATAGCGCGTCTGGCACCAGCCTTGTTCCGGCTGCCAGCGCTTCGGATCGCCGCCATAGTAGTCGAGATAGGAATCGAGGCCGCAACTGCTGACGACGGCCTGGATGCGCCCGTCAAAAACGGCGGTATAAATGGAGTTATGCCCGCCGAGCGAGTGGCCGATGGCGCCGTATCGGCCGTGCTGCACGAACGGCAGCGAATCGAACAGGTCAAGCCCGCGGATGTTGTCCCAGACGGCCTTCATCGTGCCGCTGGCGTGGCCGAGCGCCGCAAGGTCGGGCTGGTATTTGGCGAGCAGCGGGTAGTTCGGCGCGAGCGTGACGTAGCCGCGCCCGGCGAGTTCGCTGGCGTATTGGCGGTTGGGCTTGCCGCCCATCCCGGTGATGACGGTGGCGTGGCCGATCTTGTTGTCGGTGCCGTGCAGGCAGAGGACGGCGGGGACTTTTTGCTTTTTCTCCAGCGCAACTTTCGGGATGAGCAGATACGCGGGCGTGCGCGAGTTTGGCTCGGAGGCGTAGGAGATGAGCCGCCGCACGTGCGAGCCGCAATCCACCTCCTCGTCCACGCGCACGTCGAGCGGGCAGCGTTTCTCCGCGCCGGGCAGCGGCCCCATGACTTCCTGCATCCCGCGCAGAATCTCCGCGCGGCGCTTTTGCCAGTCGGCGACGGCTTTGACCGGCTTCACTGCGCCGGAAGCGTCGTGGTAGAGCAGGAGGTTGTTCCGGTCAAGGCGGGCGGTGGGCTTGGCCGGTGGCTCGACGGAATGAAGTTTCAACCCGGCGAGCATCGGCAGCGACAGTGTGCTCCATTGGAGAAATTCGCGGCGGCGAAGAAGCAGTTTCGTTTTCATGGGACACTTGTTTTTAACCGGCAACAGTGGCGGCTTCGAGACATTTGTTTTTCCCGGCGCGCGTCTTTGTTACGCTCGCGTCGTGATTTCAACCGGCGGATACAAAATCGTCCAGCTCGCCAACGGCGTGAACAGCGTCCATTCGTTCGCCGAGCGCGAGACGTTTCACCCCGTCATCGGGCCGGTGGCGGAGGCCGAGGCGCTGTATGTGAATCAGCTCCGGCTGCGCGAGCGGCTCGCGGCCCACCACGGCGAGTTTGTGGTGTGGGACGTGGGACTCGGCGCGGCGGCCAACGCGCTCACGGTGCTGCGGCACACATGCGATCTGCCGGTGAACGTGCGCCTGGAAAGTTTCGACCACACGCTTGGGCCGCTGGAATTCGCCCTGAACCACGCGGCGAAACTCGGCTACTTCGACGGTTACGAGGTGCCGGTGAAGCAACTGCTCTCCACGCGCCACGTCAATTTCACGGATGGGAAGCGTTCCGTGAACTGGCGTGTTCACGTCGCGGACTTCCCGGCGTTGCTCACGCAGCCTGGCGCACAGGCGCTGCCCAAGCCACACGCAATTTTGTTCGACGCCTTCTCGCCGGCCAAGAATCCGGCGATGTGGACGCTGCCCCTGTTCACCAATTTGTTCCGCCAGTTAAACGCGGCGCATCCGTGCGCGATGCCGACCTACTCGCGCTCCACGATGCTGCGCGTGACGCTGCTGCTGGCGGGATTCTTCGTCGGCGTGGGCCACGCCACCGGTGAGAAGGAGGAGACGACCATTGCTGCGAACTCACGCGACCTGATCGCCGAACCGCTCAACCACCAGTGGCTCCAACGCGTGCGCCGCTCGACCAGCGCGGAGCCGTTGCGCGAGCCGGTGTATCGTCAGGCACCGCTTTCGGAAGAATCGTGGGGGCAGTTGCAGGCGCACCCGCAATTCGGATAAGTTCGCGCGTGATGGATTTTCACAAACAGTTCGACGCCCTCCTGCATGGCTCATCGCCGGTGCTGGCGCTCGCGCCGATGCAGGACGTGACCGACCTGCCGTTCTGGCGGCTGATGGCGGGCTACGGCGGCGCGGATGTTTATTACACGGAGTATTTCCGCGTCCACGCCACGTCGCACCTGGAGCCGTGGATCGCCGAGTCCATCGAGAAGAACCCCACGGGTCGGCCCGTCGTCGCGCAGATGATCGGCAACGACATTCCCGCGCTCGTGCGGACGGCGAATGAATTACAGCAGATGCCGGTGGCGGCGATTGACCTGAACCTCGGCTGCCCCGCGCCGGTGGTGTATCGCAAATGCGCCGGCGGCGGGCTGCTGCGCGAGCCGCAGCGCGTGGATGCGATCCTCGGCGCGCTGCGCGACACGGTGAACATCAAGTTCACCGTGAAGACGCGGCTGGGCTTCGACTCGCCGGAAGTGTTCGAGGAGCTGCTGCCCATCTTCGCGAAGCATTCGCTCGACCTGCTCACCGTCCATGGCCGCACCGTGGCGGAGATGTATCGCAGCGAGGTGCATTACGATTTCATCGCGCGGGCCGTCGCGGCGATGCGCTGCCCGGTGCTGGCGAACGGAAATGTCTATTCCGCCGCGAAGGCCGCCGAGGTGCTGACGCTGACCGGCGCGCGCGGGCTGATGATCGGGCGCGGCGCGATCCGCAACCCGTGGCTCTTCCACCAAATCCGCCAGCAGCGGCGCGGCGAGACGCTGTTCGTCCCGCGCGGCTGCGACGTGCTGCAATACATCCGCGAACTGTATCGCGCCACCAGCCCGCCCACGGTGCGCGAAGCGGCGCAGGTGCAGAAGATGAAGAAATACATGAACTACCTCGGCCTCGGCGTGGAGCCGACGGGAAAGTTCCTCCACGACATCCGCCGCGTGACGACCGAGGCGGAGTTCTTCCGCGTATGCGGAGAATTCCTCGACCACGACCAGCCGATGCCGCTGGAGCCGTTCACGCTCGCGTTGAAGGAGACGGATGTGATGGCCGGCGAGCACTTGTGAGAAGGCGGGCGGCTAGAGCGGCCTCATAAAAAGTGTAGCCGGAAGGATGGCTTGAGTGGATTAGCCCGCGCGCCAGCGTCTTG
>JACRJY010000029.1 GCA_016235585.1 Verrucomicrobiota bacterium
CGGCGCAAAATCACGGCACGAATCTATACTACGAGGCGAGCGTCTGCGGCGGCATTCCGATCATCAAGTCGCTGCGCGAGGGCTTCGTTGGCAACCGCATCACGGCGCTTTACGGCATCGTCAACGGCACGTGCAATTACGTCCTCACGCGCATGAAGCAGGAGGGCGCGGACTTCGCCGCCGTCCTCGCCGACGCGCAGAAGCAGGGCTACGCCGAGACGCCGCCCGATCTCGACATTGACGGCTGGGACTCGCAGCACAAAATCGGCATCCTCGCCTCGCTCGCGCACGGCTTCTGGGTCAGCCCGAAACACATTCACGTCGAGGGCATCCGCAATCTTACCGCGCTCGACATCCAGTTCGCGGAGAAAATGGGCTACACCATCAAGCTGCTCGGCATCGTGAAGAAATCGGAAAAAACGTCACGCGTTCAGGTGTCCGTGTATCCCGCGCTCATCCCGAACGCGCACGTGCTCTCCAGCGTGAGCGGCGTGTTCAACGCGTGCTTCGTGCGCGGTGACGTCGTGGGCGACACGCTCTTCTACGGCCGCGGTGCAGGCAAGGACGCCACCGCCAGCGCGGTGTTGAGCGATCTCGCGGACGCCGCGCTCGATTTGAAATTTGGTTCCAAGCGCCGCGTGCCGCCCTTCGTCCCGCACGACCGCGAGGGCGCGGTGATGCCGATGGACGAAGTCGTCTCGCGCTATTTCGTGCGGCTCATGGTCGTGGACAAGCCGGGCGTGTTCGCGAAGATCGCGGACATCTTGGCGAAGGCGAAGATTGGCATCTCCTCGATCAACCAACCAGAAGGCCACGAAGGCGAGACGGTGCCCGTCATCCTGATGATCCACGACGCGCCCAATGCCGCGATGAAGCAGGCGCTTGCGAAGATCGCCAAACTCGGCGTGGTCACAGGCGAGCCGGTGATGATTCGCGTGGAGAATTTCGAGTAGGATGTCGCGCGAAGGCCGCGAAGGTGGCGAAGGAAAAACTTGAATTCAACTCGTTCCAATTTAGGTGAAGAGGAAATCGGGAAGGCGATTCTCGACTCGGCTTTCAAGGTTCACTCGACACTCGGACCGGGTTTGTTGGAGTCTGTTTACGAAGCGGCGCTGGCGGTCGAGTTGAGAAATCGTGGATTCCAAGTCGAGAAGCAGGTTCCGATTGCCGTCACCTACGAAGGCGAGCGATTGGAAGTCGGCTTCCGAGCGGACCTGATCGTCGAGCGGAAAGTTTTGGTCGAACTCAAATCCGTCGAAGCTGTGACGCCTTTGTTCAAGAAGGTCACCACCAACTACCTCAAACTCATTCCGTTGAAACTCGGCTTTCTGATCAACTTCAACGAAGTGCATTTGAAAGGCGGCATCACGCGTGTGGTGAACGGCCTTGAAGGAAAGAATTTCTTTTCCCCTTCGCCCCCTTCGCGGCCTTCGCGCGACACCCAACCCGCCTGACCATGCTGCAATTTCGCTCCACCAACGGCCAGTCCCCCGCCGTCAACCTGCGCGCGGCGCTGCTGGCCGGGCAGGCGCCGGATCGCGGGCTGTATTTCCCGGAAAGTTTTCCGAAGCTCGCACCCGATGAGATCGCGGAGTTCGGCCAACTGCCGTATCGCGAAGTCGCCTTCCGCGTGTTGCGGAAGTTCACCGAGGGCATCATTCCCGACGACGCCCTCGCCGCGATGTGCCGCAAGGCTTATGACTTCGGCGTGCCGGTGGAGGTCATCCATCACCGCGTCTATCTGATGCGGCTGGATCAGGGACCGACGGCGTCGTTCAAGGATTTCGCGGCGCAGATGATGGCGCAGATGTTCGGGCGCTTTCTCCAGGAGGACGGCCGGCAGGTCACCATCCTCACCGCGACCAGCGGTGACACCGGCGCGGCGGTGGCTCATGCGTTTCACAAAGTGCCGGGCGTGCGCGTCATCGTGTTGTTTCCCATCGGCGAGGTCAGCGAGAGCCAGCGCAAGCTCATGACCACGCTCAAGGACAACGTCCGCACCGTGGCGGTTGACGGCAAGTTCGACGACTGCCAGGCGATGGTGAAGCGCGCGTTCGCCGATCCGGCGCTGGCGCACATCGCGCTGTCGTCCGCGAACTCGATCAACATCGGGCGCCTCCTGCCGCAGAGCGTTTACTACTTCTACGCCGCCTCGCGCGTCGCGAAGCCAGGCGAGCCGGTCGTCTTCTCCGTGCCCAGCGGAAACTTCGGCAACATGATGGGCGCGATCGTGGCGCGAGAGATGGGCTTGCCCGTAAAAAAAATCGTGGCGTCCGTCAACGACAACGACGCGTTCCCGCGCTACCTCGCGAGCGGCGCTTACCAAAAGGTTGTTCCTTCGCGGAACTCGGTTTCCAACGCGATGAATGTCGGCCATCCGAGCAACCTCGCGCGGCTCGTGGCGGTCTATGGCGGGCAGATGGACGAGACGGGGAGGATTCACAGGCAGCCCGACCTCGCCGCGATGCGCCGAGACATTTTTTCCAGTTCGATTTCCGACGAGCGCACGCGCGCATCGCTGCGGGACTTCTGGAGCCAATACCAGATTCTCCTCGAACCGCACGGTGTCGTGGCGTGGCAGGGTTTTCTCGACTGGCAGGCGGCGGAGCCGGGCAGCGACGCCCCGGTGGTGATTGTGGAAACGGCGAACCCGGCGAAGTTCCCCGAGGAAGTCGAAAAAGTCGTCGGCTGGGCGCCCGACGTGCCCGCCGCGATGACCGCCGGGCTTCAGCAAGGCGAGGACTATGACCGCATGGGCGCGGACTATGAGAAGTTCCGCGCCTATCTCATCGAGCGGCACGTCTCGAAAGCGACAGGATGAGAATCCAGAATCCAGAATCCAGAATCCAGAATGGCGGATCTGCGAGCGCGCGACCGGCAGCGAAGAGCTTTGAGGATTTGATTGTTTGGCAGAAGGCGCATCAGTTCGTTCTCAGTGTTTATCGGTTCACGGAGAGTTTTCCGAACAAGGAACTTTACGGACTCACCAGCCAGCTGCGTCGCGCGGCGGTCTCGATTCCGGCGAACATCGCCGAGGGCTTCAAGAAACGTGACAAGGCGGATAAGGCGCGCTTCCTGAATATCGCCCAAAGCTCGCTGGAGGAATGTCGCTACCACCTGATTCTCGCCAGCGACTTGAACTACGGAGATGCTTCTCCGCTGAAATTACAGTTGTCCGAAGTCAGCAAATTGCTCGAAGCTTACGCCCGCGCAATTCTGGATTCTGGATTCTGAATTCTGGATTCTACCCATGTCTTTAATCGTTCAAAAATACGGCGGCACCTCGGTGGGCAACCCCGACCGCATCAAGAACGTCGCCCGCCGCGTCGCCGAATATCGCAAGCGCGGCGACCAGGTCGTCGTCGTCGTCTCCGCCATGAGCGGCGTGACCGACGGCCTCATCAAGCTCGCCAAAGAGATCATGCCGCTCCCGCCCGAACGCGAGATGGACATGCTCCTCGCCACCGGCGAACAGCAGACCATCGCCCTCACCGCGATGGCGATCGAAGCGGCCGGATTCCCCGCCGCGTCGCTCACCGGCGCGCAAGCCGGCATCACCACCGACGGCGTCCACACCAAGGCGAAGATTCAAAACATCACGCCGAAGAAGGTTCACGCGCTGCTCGACGCGGGCAACGTCGTCATCGTCGCCGGCTTCCAAGGCGAAACCTCCGAGGGCCATATCACCACGCTCGGCCGCGGCGGTTCCGACCTCACGGCCATCGCGCTCGCGGCGGCGCTCAAGGCCGACCTCTGCCAGATTTACACCGACGTGGACGGCATCTACACCACCGACCCGCGCATCGTGGTCAACGCGCGCAAGCTCGCCGAGATTTCCTACGACGAACTGCTCGAACTCGCCGGCAGCGGCGCGAAGGTGATGCAGTTGCGCTCGGTGGAGTTCGCCAAAAAGTTTGGCGTCGTGTTTGAAGTCCGCTCCAGTTTGAACGACAACCCAGGAACGATTGTGAAAGAAGAAACTCGCACCATGGAAGAGATCGTCGTGCGCGGCGTCGCGCTCGACAAGAACCAGGCCAAGCTCACCGTCGTGGGCGTGCCCGACAAGCCGGGCCAGGCCGCGCGCATCTTCAAGTCGCTCTCCGACGCCGCCATCAGCGTGGACATGATCGTGCAGAACGTGAGTCACGGCACCGCGGCCACAGACATTTCGTTCACCGTGGACAAGCCTGATCTGCTCAAGGCGCAGAAGGTCATCGAGGGATTGAAGGCCGAGTCCGGCTACCGCGAACTCTCCGTGGATGAAAAGATCGCCAAGCTCTCC
>JACRJY010000213.1 GCA_016235585.1 Verrucomicrobiota bacterium
GGATGACGCTGGGGGATAGCCGGTTCGCATAAACACGCGCAAAACTCAAAAAAACTTAAAACCGTTTCCGCTGACATCCCGCGTTTCCCTCGGAAAACCCACTCCGACGGTCACGAATCGCAGGGCTGCGGTTCTGCACTGGATTTTTTTCATGAACGTGAGGATGCCACGCCAACCCTCACAGCGCCGCTTCGAGCCGCTTGCAGATCGTCTTGAGGATTTGGATGCGGGCGAACTTCTTGTCGTTGCCGGCCACAATCGTCCACGGCGCGAACTCGGTGCTCGTGCGGGCCACCATGTCGTTGACCGCCGCCTTGTAGGCGTCCCACCGCTCGCGGTTGCGCCAGTCCTCGTCGGTGATTTTGTATTGCTTGATGGCGATCTGCTGGCGCTGTTTGAAGCGGCGCAACTGCTCGTCCTTGCTGATGTGCACCCAGAATTTCACCACGACATTGCCGCCCTCGGTGAGCTGCTCCTCGAAGTCGTTGATCTCCAGAAAGGCCCGCTGCCACTCCGCGTCGGTCGCGAAGCCCTCAACCCGCTCCACCAGCACGCGGCCATACCAGGTGCGGTCGTAGATCGTCACCATGCCCGCGCGCGGCAGATGCCGCCAGAAACGCCAGAGATAATGCTGCGCCCGCTCCTCCTCGGTCGGCGCGGCCACGGGAATGATGCGGTAGAGCCGCGGATCCATCGCGGCGGTGACACGGCGGATGGCGCTGCCCTTGCCGCCGGCGTCCCAGCCTTCCAGGGGCATGACGGTGGAAATTTTCTTCGCGTTCGCCGCCCAGACGAGCTTGCCGAGCTTCGACTGGTATTTTTCCAACTGCTCCTTGTATTCCGCGTCGGTCAGTTTCTGGCTCAAATCCACGTGGTCGAGAATGGTGAGGGAATCCTTGGGCGGCGCCTTGGCGGCGGCGCGCGGCGCGGGCTTGGGTGCGGCGGCGAGCTGCTTAAGGCGCTTTTCCAAAGTCTCCGTGATGATGGTGCCGGCGGTGAGTTCGCGGTAGCGGCGATCAGCGGCCTCGATGACGTGCCACGGCGCGTGCCCGGCATCGGTGTGGCGGATGGCGCGCTCGGAGACCTCGGTGAACTTGTCGTAGAGCTTGAGATGCTTCCAGTCGCTCGGCAGCACGCGCCAGTGCGTCTTCGGGTCTTTGTCGAGTTCCTTGAGCTGCTTGCGCTGTGCTTTTTTGGAAAGATGAAACCAGAGCTTGATGATCAGCGCGCCGTCCTCCGCGAGCATCCGCTCGAAGAAGGTGATGCGATCCAGCGCAGTGTCGAGCGCGGCGTTCTTGGTCTCGCCATAGACACGGCGGATGATCGGCTCCGAATACCACGAGCCGAACAGAATGCCGATGCGCCCGCGCCCCGGCAGCACGCGCCAGAAGCGCCAGTAGGGCGGGCGTTCGCGCTCCTCGTCGGACTGGCCCCAGAACGCGACCGTGTCCACGCCGCGCGGATCGAGCCACTCGTTGAGGCGGTGGACGAACTCGCCCTTGCCCGCGCCGTCCGCGCCGGAGACGACGACGATGACGGGCATCTTCGTGCCGCGCAGCGCGAAGTGCGCTTGAAGCAGGCGCCCGCGCAACTTCGTCAGTTCGGATTCGTATTTGGCCTTGGGAATTTTCCGGCCCAGTTCAGCGGCTTCAAACATACGTCAGTCCTTTCCTTCGGGGTTCAACGTTTCGCGGCAATTTTTTTCACGGCCTCGTTCGTGCGGCCCGTGACGGTGGCGACGTCGCCCTGGCCGTCCACTTCAAAGATCAGCCCGTCCTTGCGGTAGAATTCCACCACCGGCTCGGTCTGCGCGTGAAACGTCTTGAGCCGTGCGCGCACGGTTCCCGGATTGTCGTCGTCGCGCTGATACAACTCGCCGCCGCACCGGTCGCACACGCCGGGCTTCGTGGGCGGCTTGAATTTCAAGTGATACGGCGTCTGGCAGCCGCGGCAAATCAGGCGGCCCGAGAGCCGGCCCACGATGTCCTCGTCGGAGACGTTGATATAAATCACGCCGGCCAGCGGGCGGCCCATCGTGGTGATCATTTCCGAAAGCGCCTCGGCCTGTGGCAGCGTGCGCGGGAAGCCGTCGAGCAAAAATCCCGCGGCGGTGTCGGGGCGCGCGAGCCGCTCCTGCACCATCGCCTCGGTCACGTCGTCGGGCACGAGTTCGCCACGATCCATGTAGGTCTGCGCGAGCTTGCCGAGCGGCGTTTTGTTTTTGAGGTTTTCGCGGAAGAGATCGCCGGTGGCAACGTGCTGGATTTTGAGCGAACGGCTCAAATGCTCGGCCTGTGTGCCCTTGCCGGAGCCGGGGCCGCCGAGCAGCACGATGTCCATTCGCGCCGCCACCGCGCGCGGCGGGGCCGCTGGTGCTTTTGCCGGCTTGCGGAGCTGCGCCACTTCCTCGGCGGTGGCGAAACGTTGCGGCTTGTTTTGCACCGCCGCGAGGGCGCTGTTGATGGCGGAGAAAACCGTGTCCACGCCGCCCTCGGCGTTGATGATCACGAGCCGCCCGGACTGCTGGTAAAACTCCAGCAGCGGCGTGTTCGAGCGGTGAAAGACGCGGAGGCGGACGGCGACGATGTTCGGCTCGTCGTCTTCGCGGCGATAGACCTCGCCGCCGCAGCGGTCGCACACGCCGGCCTTGGCGGGCGGCTGCGTCTGCGTGTGATACGGCGTCTGGCACTTGCGGCAGATGAGCCGGCCCGACAGCCGCCCGACGATGGTTTCATCCGCCGCTTGAAGATAAATGGCCGCGTCGAACTGGCGCTGCGTCGTGGGGAGAAGTTCATCCAGAAACTGCGCCTGCTGCACCGTGCGCGGAAAACCGTCGAGCAGCAGGCCCTGGGCGGCCTCGGTTTTGTGCATCCGCTCCTCGATCATGGCGTCCACGACCTCGTCGGGCACGAGTTCGCCCGCCGTCATGTATTTCCGGGCGAGCAGGCCGAGGGCGCTGCGGCCCGCGAGATTTTCACGAAGCAAATCCCCGGTGGAGAGGTGCAGCAGGCGGTGGGTGGAGATGAGACGGGAGGCGTGCGTGCCTTTGCCGACGCCGGAGGGACCGATAAGCGCGATGTTCATAAGCGGGCGAGTTGGCGGCAGTTTATCGCCCTGCCCGCGGATTGCCAGCCGCTTTTTGCAAAAGGCTGAAATTCTTTTGCAGGCCGGAAACATACGGGTAGCGCAGCCGTCCCCGGCTGCGGGTTGGCGGGGTGTCCGCGCCCCGTGAACCGAAGCCTGGCCACGAGACGCGGCCAGAACCCGCAGGCGGGGACGCCTGCGCTACGGGTTCAGTTCGCCGGGGAAACCCTGCTGCCGCAGCGCCTCGTAGAGCACGAGCGCCACGCAGTTCGACAGGTTCAGCGAGCGCGCGTCGGAATTGGACATGGGAATCCGCAGCCAGCGGCCGCGGTTTTGTTCCAGCAAACTTCGCGGCAGGCCCGCCGTCTCGCGGCCAAACACGAGATAATCATCCGACGAATACTTCACCGCGTCGTAGCGCGTCGCGCCGCCCGATTCGATGAACCACAGGCGCGCGGCGGGCGGCAGCGCGGTCTGGAATTCCGCCCAGCTTTTCCAGCGCCGCCATTCGACGTGCCGCCAGTAGTCCATGCCCGCGCGCTTGAGCTGTGCGTCGTCGAGCTTGAAGCCGAGCGGCTCGATCAGGTGCAGTGTGGTGCGCGTCGCCGCGCAGAGCCGGGCGACATTGCCGGTGTTGGGCGGGATTTCCGGTTCGACGAGGACGACGTGCATGGCGAGGGGGAATTATGAAGGATGAATTATGAAGGATAAAGTGAACACAGACGTGAAACTGTTTGGTGGCACTCGCAGACAGTTTTCATCCTTCATAATTCATCCCTCATCCTTTCCGGTAAAACACCTTCCACAGCACCAGCCCGTGCGCCGGGGCGGTCATGCCGGCGATGCGCCGGTCGCGATGCGCGAGGATGGCGGGGATTTCTGACGCGGCGATTTTTCCCTGCCCGACTTGCACGAGTGTGCCGACGATGCCGCGGCACATCTTGTAGAGAAACCCGTCGCCCTCGATGACAAACGTGAGCAGGCAGCCGCTGCGTTTGAGGTCGCAGCGGGTCAGGGTGCGGACGGTAGTCCCGCGTTCGTAGCCGGTGTTCGCAGTGAGCGAACGGAAATCATGGCGTCCGACAAAGAGCGCCGCCGCGCGCCACATCGCGGGCAGGTCGAGTTTTTGCGGGACGTGCCACGCGCTGTGGCGGAGCAGGGGATTGTGCGCGGGGGCGTTCCAGACGGCGTAGCGGTATTGCTTGCCGCTGGCGTCGAAGCGCGCGTGGAACTTGGCGGGCGTGCGCGCGGCGCGCAGCACGCGGATGTCGTCGGGCAGGTGGGCGTTGAGCGCGAGAAGCAATTTGCGCGGGGGAATTTTTCCCTCGCTCTTCGGAACCTCAAAGTGCGCCACCATGCCGAGCGCGTGGACGCCCGTGTCCGTGCGGCTCGAACTGTGCAGGCGCGGCTGGCTGGGGAACAATTTTGCCAGCGCCGCCTCCACTTTTTCCTGCACGCCCACGCCGACCTTCTGCACCTGCCAGCCCTGGTAGGCCGTGCCGTCGAAGGCGACGGTGAGTTTGTATTTGTGCGGCGTGGGCATTTATCTGGCCACGGATTGAACACGGACTGAACACGGAAGGGGAGGATAAATCAGTTCAGCCAATCCGTGTTTCATCCGTGTTCAATCCGTGGCTAAAAAGAACCGTCACAACCCGTCCAGATAGCTTTGCAGCAAAATCGCCGCCGCCATCTTGTCCACCTTCTCCTTGCGGTCGGCGCGGCGCACGTTGCCCTCGATGAGCAGCCGGTTTGCTTGCGCCGAGGTCAGCCGTTCGTCCCACAGCTTGATCGGCACCGCAACCGCGCCGCCGAGCACGGCGGCAAACTCCTGCACCTTGAGCGCCGCCGGGCCGTAACTGCCGTCCATGTTGCGCGGCATCCCCAGCAGGATCAGTTCGACCTCCTTCTCGCGGAGGATTTGCTTGAGCCGCTCCAGAAAATCGCCGAACGGCTCCGCCGGGATGAACTCCAGCGGCTGGGCGATCATCTTCAAATCATCGCTGACGGCGACGCCGATGCGCTTCGTGCCGTGGTCGAGGGCGAGAATTCTCATGTCGCGGCCAGTGTCTTTGAGCGGGGCGGGCAATGCAAGCGCGTCAACTGAACGGACGCGCCGCGCCGCAATTGATTGTGCCGGGCGCGGCCAACTGGTATGAGTCTCCGCAATCACATGAAAACATTCGGTTCAATTTGCGCTGCGTTTGCCAGCCTGCCGCTTTGGGTTTCCCTTGGACATTTGACCTTGATCCTTGGTCATTCCGCCGTCGCCGCCCCCGTTTCGTTGTTCGACGGCAAGACGCTCGACGGCTGGGATTACGATCCCGCGATCTGGCGCGTGGAGGACGGCATGATCACCGGCGGCTCGCGCACGGAGAAGATCACGGCGAACTACTTCATCTGCACCAGGCGCAGTTTCCAGAATTTCGAGCTGAAGTTGAAGATCAAGTGCAGCGGCGACCCGGCGACCGGCATGATCAACAGCGGCATCCAGATTCGCAGCGTGCGCGTGCCGGGCGGACATCACATGAGCGGCTACCAGGTGGACTGCGGCGCTGGCTGGTTCGGAAAAATCTATGACGAGTTCCGTCGCAACCGCGTCATCTGGGCGCCGACACCCGAGCAGCAGGCCGCGCTCGACAAGGTGGTGGACGTCTTCGGCTGGAACGAATACCGCATCCGCGCCGAAGGCCCACGCATCCGCACTTGGATCAACGGCGTGCTCGCCATTGATTACACTGAGACGGACAAGAACATCGCGCTCGACGGCCAGATCGGCCCACAGGTTCACAGCGGTGGCGTGGCGTTGGTGCAGTTCAAGGACGTGACCATAGAGGAACTTCCGCCCACGCCCGGCGCGCCGACGTGGGAATCGCTCGGTGGTATCGAGGCCGCGAGGAAACTTGTCGCACCACCGCCCAAGGCCGCGCCGAAGAAAGCGGCGGGGAAGAAAGCCGAAGCCAAGACAGACGAAAAAAAGCAGGCCGCCGCGAAAGCTCCCGCAAAGAACACCAAGCTCGCCGAACAAATGGCGATCACCTCCGCCGCACAGACGCCGGAAGAACAGCGCCAGTCGTTCAAGTTGCCGCCGGGATTTGAAATCGAGCTCGTCGCCGCCGAGAGCGAGGGCATCGGCAAATTCATCGCCGTGGATTGGGACGCGCGCGGGCGCATGTGGAGCATGACCGCGCTCGAATACCCCGTGGACGCGAACGAAAACAAGGCCGCCTCCGACGCGCTCTTCGCCAAGGGTGGTCGCGACAAGGTGCTCGTGTGGGACAACATCTAC
>JACRJY010000211.1 GCA_016235585.1 Verrucomicrobiota bacterium
GACACCTTGGAAACCACCTCCTCGATGCGCGTCGGATGAATGCGCCCGTCGAGAATGAGCCGCGACATCGCCTCTCGCGCCACCTCGCGGCGAACGGGGTCGAAGCTGGAGAGCACGACGGCGTTCGGCGTGTCGTCAATCAGCACCGTCACGCCCGTCGCGGCCTCGAACGCGCGGATGTTCCGGCCCTCGCGCCCGATGATGCGCCCTTTGATTTCGTCGCCGGTGAGGTTGATCGTTGCCGTCGTCGTCTCGAACGTGTGCTGGCCGGCGTAGCGCTGAATGGCGAGGCTGATGACGCGCCGGGCCTGCTCCTCGGCGCGGGTCTTCGCGCCTTCGAGGATGCGGTGGGACAAATCGTTCGCGTCCTGCAAGGCGTCCTGCTCGACCTCCTTGAGCAACTGTGCGCGGGCCTCGGCCTCGTTGAGGTGGGAGATTTTTTGAAGCTGCTCGCGGCGGAGTTGAAGCTGCCGGGCGAGTTCCTCGCGTTCGGTGTTGAGCGATTCATCGCGCTTTCGCACGGCCAGCCGCTGCTCACTCAAGCTTTTCTCCTGCTGCGCGAGACCTTCGATCTGGCGGCTGAACAGTGTTTCACGCTCGGTGAGGCTCTGCTCCTGCCGGGTGATTTCCTGCTGACGTGAGGCGAAGTTCTTCTCCGTCTGCTCGCGGATTTTGAGCGATTCCTCGTTCGCGGCGAGCTTTGCCTCGCGGATGATGGCCTCGGCCTCGCGGCGCGCGGCGTCGAGGATGCTCCTGACCTCCAGCGCGCGGGCGGCGCGCAGGGTGCGCTCCTTCCACCGCCAGAGCCAGTAGCCCAAGGCGATGCCCGCGCCCAGAAAGGCCACGCCTTCCAGCAGATAATTATCCGTTAAAAACATTTTCAAACCGTGCGCGAGCCGGGCACAGCCAGCCAGCGCGACGGAGTTAATATGCAATCCAACCGCACGTCATGCGGCTCCACCGGCATCTCCGGCACGATCTGCCAGTCGAACGCCACGCCGCACTTCACGCCGGAGACGCGGGCCAGCAGCCGGTCATAAAACCCCTGGCCCCGGCCCAAACGCCAACCGTCGAGCGTGAAGCCTACCCCCGGCACGAGGGTCAAGTCCAGCCGGTTTAACGGCCATACGGGACAGCGCGAAACCGGCTCCCGCACGCCGAACGCGCCACGTTCCAGGTCGCGGGAAACATCCGCCACCACGCGCGCCTCATAGTCATTTTGCCCCGGCAGATGGCGCAGAAAACAAACCGTCTTGCCTGCGGCCAGCGCGGTGGAAATCAGTGGAGTGATGTCCGGCTCGTCGGCGAGGGGAAAAAACAAGAGAACCGCACATGCTTGCTGCCACACGGGCTGAACTTTCATTCGCTCGCACAAATATGCGGAGGCGGCTGGGCTTTTGGCGGCAGCATGAGATTTGGTCAGCAATTGCAGTTGCTGGCGGAGCACGGCTTTTTGTTCTAATCCGTTCAATTTCCGCCTTTCGCCTTTTCTGATTTGCCGGAGGCGATGAGCGCCCGCCACTTCTCCACGCGCTCCTTGATTTTCTTTTCCACGCCCTGCTCGGTCGGCTCGTAGTAGCGCTTGTCCGCGCCGAGGTAATCCTGCGGGACGAAATGGCCGGGGTGGTCGTGCGCGTATTCGTAGCCGACGCCGTGGCCGAGCTGCTTCGCGCCCTTGTAGTGCCCGTCGCGCAAGTGCTGTGGCACGGCGAGCGTGCGTCCGCTCTTCACATCGGCGAGCGCGGCGTCAATCGCGGTGATGGTCGAGTTGCTCTTGTTCGCGGTGGCGATGTAGAGCGCGGCCTCGGCAATCGGGATGCGCGCCTCCGGCCAGCCGATGAACTCCGCCGCGTGATGCGCCGCGACCGCGAGCACCAGCGCCATCGGGTCGGCGAGGCCCACGTCCTCCGCGGCGTGGATGACGATGCGGCGCGCGATGAAGCGCGGGTCTTCGCCGGCGTGAATCATTTTCGCCAGCCAGTAGAGCGCCGCGTCAGGGTCGCTGCCGCGCATCGCCTTGATGAAAGCGGAGATGGTGTCATAGTGCGCGTCGCCGTCGCCATCGTAAACTACCGCCTTCTTCTGGATGCACTGCTCGGCGACGGTCAGCGAGATGTGGATGAAACCGGGTTGTGGGACAGCGCTTCCAGCCTGTCCGGGTGAAAGGGGAGTTTGAGAATTCGCCTTTTCCCCCTCGCCTTGGACAGGCGGGACGCACTGTCCCACGGTCGGCGGCGTGGTGAGCGCGGCGATTTCCAGCGAATTGAGCGCCTTGCGCGCGTCGCCGTCGGAAATTCTGGCGAGATGTGCGAGCGCGTCGTCGTCCGCGCGGATTTTGATGTGGCCGAGGCCGCGCTCGGCATCGGCGAGCGCGCGCTTCAACAAGCCAAGCAAGTCGGCTTCGGTGAGCGGCTGAAGCTCAAAAATCTGCGAGCGCGAGACGAGCGGCGAGTTGACGAAGAAAAACGGATTGTGCGTCGTCGCGCCGATGAGCCTCACCACGCCGCTCTCCACGTCAGGCAGCAGCACGTCCTGCTGACCCTTGTTGAAGCGGTGGATTTCATCAATGAACAGGATGGTGGACTGCCCGGTGTTTTCACGGCGATTGGCCGCGCCTTGCAGCACGCGCCTCATGTCCGCCACGTTCGACTCAACGCCGCTCAACCGCTCGAACTTGCTTTTCGTCTGGTTGGCGATGATTTGCGCGAGCGAGGTCTTGCCCGTGCCCGGCGGCCCGTAAAAAATCAGCGACTGGATGCGGTCGGCCTCGATGGCGCGGCGCAGCAACATCCCCGGCGCGAGGATGTGCGACTGGCCGCAGTATTCGTCGAGCGAGCGCGGGCGCATCCGCGCGGCGAGCGGCGTGGAGGAAAAGCCCGCGCCTTCGGACGCCGGCCCTCGCAGCGGGGCGCTGGCTTCCTTCGCGGCAAACAAATCATCACGCGGCATGGGGTAAGTGAACCCCAACCGCCGTCCTTTGGAAAGGGCGCTTCGTCACGGCGCTTTTCCCGCCCGGCCCGGCGGCGCAAGAGCCGTTGAAATCACTTTCCTTTTTTCTTGTCGGCCAGCGCCTTCTCGATGGCGGGGGCCAGCGTGCTGCCCCGCAATCCATCGTCGGCGAGGACTTTCCCCGTGTCGCCGTCCACAAGGAGCGCCTTGGGGATGGAGTGGACGTCGTAGAGTATGGCGAGCCGCGTGTCCCACTTGCCGCCCTCGGAAATGTGCGCCCACTTCATTCCCTTGCTGGCGGCGAACGATTGCACTTCGGCGGGCGACTTGGAGGAGTCGTCGAGGCTGATGCCCAGCACCTCGAACCCCTGCGCGTGGTATTTATTGTAGGCGGCGGCGAGGTTCGGCGCCTCCGCGACACAGGGCGGGCACCATGTCGCCCAGAAGTCGAGCATCACCAGCTTGCCTTTGAAACCAGCGGGAAAGTCCACCGTGCCGCCGGACGTGGTCTTCGCGGTGAAGGCGAGCACCTGCGCGCCGACGCCCGGGGTTTTGCTTTCGGGACGCGGTTTGCGCTCCACGGCGGCGACGGCGGAGGGGCTGATGCGGAGGGTCTCGCCGGAGGCAACCGGCACCTCGGCGATGTAATTCTTGCCGCCGATGTTGAAGGGCTGGCCGACGGGAAAACGCTCCGTGGCGGTGTCGAACTTTCCGTCGCCGTTGGCGTCCACGAGGAGCGTGACCCCGCCCGTGCCGCCGGGTGCGGCCCGGAAATCGCCGCGGTTGCGGTCGTCGGAGAGCGTGGCGGCATATTTTTTCTCGCCGAGCGTGATGTCCCCGGCGCGGATGTAGTCCCGGTAGTAATACAGGTTGCTGGCCTGGGTCTTGCGCGCCGGGTCATTTTTGTCGAAGCGGTAGAACTTGTAGCGAACCGTCAGCAGCGGCCCGCCGTAGCGCAGCCCCACCATGCTGTCGCCGCTGTATTGGGTGCCCGGCGAACCGTCGCGGCGCTTGACCTCGCGCCCGGCCCAGTTCGCCGGCGGGTCGTCGGTGAAGTCGCCGTTGCCGTTGGTGTCCACGTAAAGCTTCGCCTCGCCGCTGTCCGGCTCGTCCACGATGACCAGCGTGGTGGCGGGGGCGTTCGTGTCGCCGAGTTTGAGCGCGCCGTAGAGCGGGGCGCGCAGGCCGCCCGGGGCGCGCTTCACGCCCTCCGGCGGCTTGGCGGAGAGCGGGATGAAAGTGGGCATATAGTAGGTCAGGTATTTCGGCGACGCGCCCTCCGGCACGAGCTGAAGTTTGAATTCCTGGCCGAAGGCGGCGGGCGCGGCCAGCAGCGCGGCGGTGCAGAGGAGAGTTTGAGTTTTCATGGCGATGTCGGGTTGCAGTTGATTTGCACAAACGAACGGAACCGGGCGATGGGCGGACGCTATGCCCTTCGCGTGGCGCTGGCAAGAGCGTTGTGGACGGCGTGGATTCAGAATCCTGAATCCTACTTCCTCCGCCACCAGAAGACCCGCTCTTCCCCAGTGCGGTTCGGATAAGAGCGCGGCACCCAGTCGCGCACCAGGTCGAAGTGCGGCGAGAAGCGCTCCATGATTTCCTCGCGCGTCGTGCCGAACGGCGGGCCATCCGTGTCGGGGATGAGGTAATTTACGGCGAGATACTGGCCGTCCGGCTTGAGCCAGCGCAATACGGCGCGCACGTAGTCGTCCCGTCGTGCCGGGTCAATCGCGCAAAAACAGGTGTGTTCGAAGACCCAGTCGAAACGCTGGAATGGTTCATCGTCCAGAAAATCACCGCAGCGAAAATCGGCGGTAAGAAAATCGGCGGCGGTCTTTTCCTTCGCAATGGCGACTGCGCTGGGAGCGATGTCCAATCCGAAGGCTTTGAAGCCAAACTTCGCGAAGACGCGCACGTCATGACCGGTGCCGCAGCCGGGCACGAGCACGGAGCCGCGCGGCAACTGCGGGTGCGCCGCGAGAAAATCCACGAGGCCCGGCGACGCCTCGCCTTTCTCCCACGGCGTGTCGTTGGTCTGGTATTTGGCTTCCCAGTCGGTAGGCATGGTGAATTCAGTTCGAGCCACGAACGCGCATCGGCGACGACGGCGTCGCCGCCACGCGGTGAATCAATAATCCCGGAACGGCCCGCGCGGCTCGGCGGCGTCCATCTCCGCGCGCCACGCGCCAAACTTCGCCTTCATCATCGCGGCGATGTCTGGCTTGTCCTTCGCGAGGTCGCGTTCTTCGCCCAAGTCCGTCGCGAGGTCGAACAGGCCGTTGCCCCGCGACGAGGAAATCCATTTCCAGTTGCCGACGCGCGCCGCCATGTCGCCGCGCCGCTGCCAGAACATCTCCGTGCGCGGCGATTTTTTCTCGCCGCGCAGGATGGGCATCATGTCGAAGCCGTCGAGCTTTACGCGCGGGTCGGGCTTCGCGCCCGCGAGGCTGGCGAACGTCGGCAGCAATTCCAGCGTGGTGAGAAATTCATCCGTGACCTTGCCGGCGGGCAGCCTGCCCGGCCACCACGCGATGAGCGGCGAGCGCAGGCCGCCCTCGAACATCGAGCTTTTGCCGCCGCGCAGCGGGGCGTTGCCGCCATTGCCGCTGCCGCCGTTGTCGGAGTGGAAGATGACGAGCGTGTCCGCGCCGTGGCCCTGCGCCTTGATGAGCGCGACGATTTCTCCGATGGCCTCGTCCATGCACGTCACCGCGCCGTAGTAGCGGGCGAGCCGCTCGTCCTTCAGTTTGTCGCGGTAGAGGGCAACGTATTTCTCCGGCGCCTGCACGCCTTCCGGCGGCGGACGGTTCAAGGCTTTTTTCTGCGCCTTGGCGCTCTTCGGCTCGACCGCGCCAGTTTCCTTTCCGAAAGAGGAAGCGCCGTGCGGAGCGTTGAACGGCAGGTAGAGAAACCACGGCTTGTCGCCGCTCTCGCGGATGAAGCGCAGTGATTCGCGCTTGAACAGGTCGGTCGCGTAGGTGCCCTTGTCCGCCTCGGTGCGCTCGTTGCCACGAAACATCGAAGGCACGCCGTAGCGCTCGTGCGTGTAGTAATCAATGCCGTTGTTCCCGTGGCCGTAGAAAAAATCGAAGCCACGCTGGAGCGGCAGATACCGCTTCGCCTGCCCCATGTCCCACTTGCCGACGACGCCGGTGCGATAGCCGGCCTTCTTCAGCACGTCGCCGATGGTGATTTCGCGCGGGTCGAGGCCGAGCGTCATTTCCGGTGACACGGCGTATTCCTCCGGCGAGTATTTGTGGCCGTAGTTGACCATGTCGTTGCGCACCATGTCGTAGAGGCCGTTGCGCTGCGGGAAGCGGCCCGTGAGGATGCTGCCGCGCGACGGCGTGCAGGCGCACCACGTCAGGTAAAAACTCGTGCCGCGCACGCCCTCGGCGGCAAGCCGGTCGAGGTTCGGCGTCTGAATCGGCTTCGTGCCGATGCAGCCGAGGTCGGGATAGCCCTGGTCGTCGGAGACAATCAGCAAAATGTTCGGCGGGCGGCTCGCGGCGAAGAGCGGCGTGACGGCGAGCAGGGTGAACAACGCCAGGCAAAGAAGATTCCAGCGGAAGGCGGGGCGGCTTTTCATGCGATGATGAAATCAAACCGCGTCACCGCCGCCAAGCAAAAGCTTGAGTCCGGCGGCGGGTGAACCAGAGTGAAACGCGATGTTCGTCAATCACAGCGAAGCCGGGGGATGTTTTCCCCACGCCCTGCCGGTGTTCCGCGAGGTCTTGGAGTGCGGCAGCCCTCTGCCGCTTTCGAAGGCCGCGCGGTCACTGATAGCGGCAGAGGGCTGCCGCAGTTCAAGACGCTGGCGCGCCGGCGAAGCAACGGTTGAAAGACTGTTGCTGCTCTTGGTGCTGGCTGGCCGTGCCGTGCTGGATTCATCCACCGTCTTTGCCGCCGCACCGGACGCCAAACCCATCTCCCTCACCGGCCTCGCGATGGGCACGAGTTATTCCATTCAATATCTGCCAGCCACAAACACGCCCGCGCCGGAGACCGTGCGGCGCGCGGCGGCGGCGTTGCTCGAACGCCTCGAACAGCAGATGTCCACCTACCGCACGAACTCGGAGCTGTCGCGCTTCAACGACAGCCGCAGCACGAACTGGTTCGCCGTCTCGCCGGAACTCGCGCAAGTGGTCGGGGAGGCGCAGCGTGTCAGCCAGCTCACCGGCGGCGCGTTCGATGTCACGGTGAATCCGCTTGTGCGGCTGTGGGGCTTTGGCCCGAACCGCCGCACCGGCGAAGTGCCGCGCGCCGCGGCCATCGCCGCCGCGCGCACGCGGGTGGACTTCCGCAAGCTGGAGGTGCGTCGCGAACCCGCCGCGCTGCGGAAAACTGATCCCGCGCTGACGGTGGACTTGTCCGGCATCGCCAAGGGCTTCGCCGTGGACGAACTGGCGGCAGAACTGAAAAAACTTGGCGTCAAAAACTTCCTCGTGAACCTCGCCGGTGAAATCAAGGCGCGCGGGAACAGCGCGGCGGGCCGAGCGTGGCGCGTCGGCGTGGAGAGGCCAGTGGAAAACGGGCGCGACATCGGGCGCGTCGTCGAACTGCGAAACCTCGGCCTTTCGACTTCGGGCGACTACCGGAATTTCTTCGAGGCGCGCGGGCGGCGGTTTCACCACGTCATTGACCCGCGCACCGGCTGGCCGGCGGACGGCGGCGCGGCATCCGTGAGCGTCGCGCACGCGTCGAACGCAACAGCGGACGCGCTGGCCACCGCGCTGGCAGTGCTCGGCCCGAAGGCGGGCTTGGAACTCGCGCGGCATGAAAAACTGGCGGCGCTGTTCGTCATTCGACAGGGAAATCAGTTCACGGAGATAATGACGCCCGCCTTCGCGGGGTTGTTGCCGAAGTGACCAGCCAAATGCAATCGGGCGGCCAACACTAATTTTGGCGGAGCGCCGGGCATTGCCCGGCCCGGGGGGAAAATGCCACC
>JACRJY010000212.1 GCA_016235585.1 Verrucomicrobiota bacterium
AGCGATTGATCCGGCGCATCGGTTTCGATGAGCAGGCGGTCGGCGGGGACGAGCTTGAAAGTCTCGCGCTGGCGGGCCTTGCGCTCGTGGGCGTAGTAGCCGGGGAAGCTGAAATACGCGCCGAGCTTTGCCAGCGGCGCGACCATTTCCGCCGGGCCGCCGTAGCTGTGCAGCAGAAATCCGCGTGCGGGGCGCGGCCCGGCGCGGAGCAGTTCGTGCATCCGGCCCCACGCCTGCAAGCAGTGGATGCTGACGGGCAGATTACGTTCGGTCGCGAGGGCGAGTTGTGCGGTGAAGGCTTCTTCTTGGCCGTCGTAGGCAAGGCCGGGCTTCCAGCGGTCGAGGCCGATTTCGCCGATGACCGCGCCGGGCGTGTCGTCGAGAAAATGCTTCAACACATCGAGCCAATTGGCTGTGCGCTCGTGGAGATACCACGGGTGATAGCCGAAGCTCGGCAGAACTTCGGGGAAAGTGCGGGCGAGCCGCTGCACGTCGGGCCAGTCGGATTCGCACGAACCGTTGACGACCATGCGCGTGAGGCCGGCGGCGCGGCAGGCGTCGAGCAGCGCGGCCTGCCGCCCGCCGAAGCGCTCGTCTTGAAGGTGATTGTGGGCGTCGTAGAGGCGCATGACGAATCACGGTTTTGTTTGCGGTGCGGGCGGCAGTTCGGCGCGGGCGGCGGCGGAGATTTTCTCCCACACGCGGGCGAGGGCGTTGCGGCGGTTGGCGGTCAAGTGCTGCGTGATGCCGGCCTCGCGGAGAAACGATGGCTCCACCGTGAGAATTTCCTCCGCCCGCTGGCCGCTGTAAAAATCGCAGAGCAGCGCGGCCACGCCCTTGACGACGGCGGAGTCGGAGTCGCACTGGAAAAGCATTATCCCGTCACGATGCGACACGGCCAGCCAGAGATTTGCCAGACAGCCTTCAACCTTGTTCGCGTCGGTCTTGAGCGAAGGCTCCAGCATCGGATGTCGGCGGCCCTGCGCGACGACCCAGGCGAATCGCTCCTGTCCGTCACGGATGGCCGCGAGCGTGGCGAGCAGTTGGTTTTTCTTTTCCGCCAGAGTCATGCGCGGACACTTTAGCCGGGCGCGGCGCGGATGTCAGCGGTTCAATCGAATGGGCGGCGTCCCAATTGGCTGCGTAGCGCCGGCTGGCATCCGGCGGTTTCGCCGACTGCCAGTCGGCGGACACGGCAGATTGCCAATCTGCGCTACGTAATTGGGGTGCGACCAGCAAACGACTCCGCTCGCCATCCTTTGTCCAGCCAGCTACGCTCGCGGCGTGAAACTGATTTCCTGGAACGTGAACGGCCTGCGCGCAGTGCTGCGGAAAAATTTCCTCGAATTTCTGGCAAAAGAAAGCCCGGACGTGCTCTGCCTGCAGGAGACGAAATGCACGCCGGACGACGTGGAGCAACTCTGGCCGGCGGCTTACACGACTTTCTGGAACAGCGCGGAGAAGAAGGGCTATTCCGGCACGGCCATCTTCACCAAGACGCGCCCGCTGAACGTGACACCCGGCATCGGCATCGGGGAACACGACCGCGAGGGGCGCGTGCTGACGGCGGAATTCGAGGATTTTTTTCTGGTGAATGTTTATGTGCCGAATTCCCAACGCGAACTCACGCGGCTCGCCTACCGGCAGCAGTGGGACAGGGATTTTCTCAAGCATCTCAAGAAACTGGAGCGCAAGAAGCCGGTCGTGTGGTGCGGCGACTTGAACGTGGCGCACACGGAGATGGACCTCGCGAACCCGAAGGCGAACGCGAAGAACCACGGCTTCACGCCGGAGGAGCGCGCGGGCTTCGGCGCGTTTGTGAAGGCGGGCTTCGTGGACACGTTCCGCGAGTTCGAGCCGGGCGGCGGGCATTACACGTGGTGGGCGGTGTTTGCCAACGCCCGCGCGCGGAACATCGGCTGGCGGCTGGACTACTTCCTCGCCTCGGCGGCGCTGCGTCCGCGCCTCAAGGCGGCCTTCATTCTTCCAAAGGTGATTGGCAGCGACCATTGCCCGGTGGGCATTGAACTGGATTGAACCGGCGGCGCGCGGCATGAACCTGGACGAGCATTACCTCCTGATCAACGGCGAGACCTACGGGCCGTTCTCGTTCGAGCAGCTGCACGAACTGTGGCAGCGCGAGGAGCTGCCGCTGGACACGTTTTACGTCCGCAAGGGGATGCGGGAGGTCCGCCCGCTGGAGGAGATCCTCAACCAGATCATCGCGTATCGCCGGCCGGAGCCGGAGGCGCTGCAAAGGCCCAGCCTGCCGGATCGCATCAATCCGAAACTGGTGGTGCTGATCAGCCTCGTCATCGCTGGATTGTATGCGCTGCTGTCCGGCTTGAAGGCGCTGTATTATCAGCCGGAGCACGTCGCGCAGGTGGTGCAGGCGGAGATTCAGGCTTCGCCCGTGGAATTGATCATCGTCAACCACGACTCCCTTGACTGGACCAACAAGGTGGCCTTGTTGAACAACAACCTGCCCGGCTCATATCTGTTCCACATCGCCCACCTCGGCGCGGGCAAATCGCTGAAAGTCTCCCTGATTGGCTTCAAGGACGGGGAGGGCAGGCCGTTCGAGCCATGGAAAGAACCTGTGCTGCAGGTGTGGATCGGCGGCAACGGGCACGATTACCGACGGTTCATCCCGTTGCGGGAAAGCGGCAGGCCGGCGGCGGAAGTTCCTTAAAACTCGTCCCATGAGGTGGCGGTGAAGCGGTTGCCGTCCGTCCGCTTGGCCAGGCTCTCGTCGTAGTGGAAACTGAAGTTGCCATTGAGCCGGGCCGTGTTGGCGACCACAGCACCGTTGAAGGCCTCGATGTCCGAGTTTCCACCGCCGTTAAGAGTGAAGCTTGCCTGCGGAGCGTAGACCACGCCGACAAAAGAGCCGTTGCCGCTGACGGTCAATTCGGTGTTGCCGGGCCTGCCCCAATACATGAAGTTGGTGGTGTATGCGTTGGAGTTGACAACGCCGTTGCCGCCGATTTTCGCGGTCGTGCCATTCATGTAGAGATTCAGACTGCCGCCGGTTTGGATGACGACCGCATCGTTGCCAGTGAGGTTGATGTTGCCATTCACGACCAAAACCGCGTTGACGTTGCTGCGGACGAGCAGGCTTCCAGTCAGGGAAGGAATCTGCCAGTTGCCGCTGCTGTCGAGGATGTATTGATAACCGCCGCCGCCGGCAGGGAGGGTGCCGGAGCCAAATGGCAACGCCACGTCTGGAAAACCCACGTTCATGTCGTCGCGCACTTTTCCGGGCTGGATGCCGCTGGTTCCCAGGTTTGCGATCCACGCCAGGTCGCCCACCTTGCCATTGGGGCCGATGCTCACGCTGCCACCCGGCCCGGTGGCCAGATCGCCATAGACGTAGGTGTTGCCCGTGGCCAGGATGTTCGTGAGTCCGGCATTACTGGCCACGCCGCCACCAGCTTTGCGCTTGCTGGGATCGTAAAAGCCCCCGGTGCTGTAGTTCGTGTCAGTGGAATCGTAGCTGTCAATGTAGCCGGTGCCGTTCAGGGTGATTTGCCCCTGCGACAGGATGCCCTTGCGAAAATAGCCGAGCCGCGTCGTCGTCACCCGCACCGCTCGCTGCAAATACTGGGATTTATACGGAATCCGCGTGAAACCATAGGCGTAAATGACCGGAGCAGCGGCGTTGGAGATGTTCACGAAGGTCCAGGAGTTGCTGACCTGACGCCATTTCAAGTATTGGTTCCCGCTTTGATACCAGCCATCGGCATCCAGGTTGGTCGTGCCGTTTTGATTCAAGTGCGCCAGCGCCTCCTCGAGGCCGTATTCGAGCACGGGGATGGCGGAATTCCAAGACTGGGAGCGGGAGACCGCCGTGGTCTGCGCGTTGGTCAGGTTCAGGTAGGCCACGAGCATGATCGCCATGACCGCGGTGGCGACCACGGTGATCATCAGGACGCTGCCGCTCCGGGCGGCGTTATGGCCGGGAATCTTCATTCTTTGCGGATGACAAACTTGGCGGACTGCACGCTCTCGGTGTTCACCGACTGGCCGAGGATTTTCCGCGCACAGGTCCAGGTGAGCTGCACCAGCTTGGTGGTGGCCGGGGTGCCCGTCGGATACACGTCGTAGCTGCCGCCGATGGGATTGCGCTGGTCAATGGCGAACTGGAGCGAAGCGCACTCCCGCAGCAGGATTTCCGACTCGCTGCCGAAGGTGCGGGTGAGGGTTTTCGTCTGCGGATCATAGGTGTAGGAAAGCGTGCCGCCGTTGTAGCTGAAGGTGAGCTGGTTGGTGGAATTGGAGACCAGCCGGTCCGCCTGCCGGATTTCCATGGACATTTTATCCAGGGCCTTCCGGCTGTATTGATCCAGATCCACGTAGTTGATGATGGCCGCGAAGCTCCGCGAGGTGTAGAAGAGCAGCAGAGCCATGGCCGCGATGATAATCATGCCGATCCCCACCGATATGAGCAGCTCGATGAGCGTAAAGCCCCGCGCCCGGGCGGGGCTAGTAGATGTAATTTTGCAATCCATAGCGCGCCACGGACGTCTGCATATACCGGCGGTGTGTGACCTGGCCCGAAGTCCAGGTCACCGACAGCAAAACGAGCCGCATATTGGTGGCGTAACTCGTTCCCGCCGGGAAGTTGGTGATGTTCAAGGTTCCGCTGTAAATCACGCCGCCGTTGGTGTTCCCCACGGGATAAAACGACGCGGTGAAATTCGTCGGGATGAAACCGTTGGAGTTGATCTGGTTCCAGTTGTAGAGGCGCAGGGTCTCCAGCTTCTCCAGCATGATCTGCGTGGCCCGCAGATCCTCCCGCGCGTTGGCCACCATGGAAAAACCACCACTGACGCCCGCGTAAAGCGAGATGAACACCGTCCCGACCACCCCGGCGGCCATGAGCACCTCGATGAAGGTGAACGCCCCCCGGACGGGTGTCCGCAACACGGCTGGCAGTTGGATTCTCATTAGCAAAACAGTCGGCGACTGGCTTCAGCAAGCAACCCGCGTTCCCAGTTCATCAAATCCGAAGAAAAACTGGAATTCGTCGGTTTGCGGGCAATCTAGCCAAGTCTGCCAACTCCATCAAGGACGGCCACACGGGAAAGTTTCATTTTCGCAAACCCCGCCGCCGTGATTTCGCACGGGCGCGAGAACGATAAATCGCCCGGGCTGGCGTGTGCCGGGCGCAAAACGCTCATGCCAGTTGCCCGCCGGGAATTTTTCCCGCCAGCTCCTCCGCCGGATACGTCCAGATTTCCGCGAGCGTCGGGTGATAGTGCGGCATCGCCGCGAGCTGGTGCACCGTCATGCGCCGGTGCATCGCTGCGATGATTTCGTGAATCAGCTCCCCGCCCAGCGGCCCGGCGCAGCATCCGCCGAGGATTTCCCCGCGCGCCGGGTCGGCGAGCAGTTTCACGAAGCCGTCCTTCGCCTCCATGATGAGCGACTTGCCGTGGTCGCTGAACGGATGGCTCGCCGCGAGATACGGCACGCCCTGCGCGCGCGCCTCCTTTTCCGTCAGGCCCACCGTGGCGATTTGCGGGTCGGTGAACACCACGCTCGTGATGAGCCGGTAATCAATCGCGCGCGTGCGGTGCGGACTGGCAATGTTGTGCGCGGCAATCTCGCCCTGCTGGATGGCAATATGGACAATCTCATAAGGACTCGCGCAATCGCCCGCCGCGTAAATGTGCGCCGCGCTCGTCTGCATCCTCTCGTTCGTGGTGATGCGTCCGCGCTCGGTGGCGACGCCCGCCTTCGGCAAATCCAGCCCGGCGGTGTTTGGCGCGCGGCCCAGCGCGAAAAGAATGCGCTCCGCGCGCGCCTCCACGATTTTTCCGGCGTGCTCGAACGTCACTTTCTTCAATGCCCCCGCCCGCGCCGCGTCCACCAGCCGCGTGCCGGTGAACAACGCGACGCCCTCGCGGCGAAAGACGGTTTCCAGCGTGGCCGCCGCATCGTCATCACACTCGCGCAGCAGATGCTCGCCGCGCTGGATCAGCGTCACCTTCACGCCGAAGCGCGCGAAGAACTGCGCGAACTCCACCCCCACCGCGCCGCCGCCCAGCACGATGAGCGATGTGGGAAGCTCCGCCAGCGCGAGCGCGTCATCGCTCGTCCAGTAGCCGAGGTCGGCGAGTTGCTTCAGCGGCGGCTCGGAAACCACCGAGCCGGTGGCGATGACGAAGTGCGCAGCGGTGAGTTTCCTTCCGTCGTCCAATTCCACCGTGTGCGGATCGGTGAAGCGCGCGGTCGCCCGGATGAATTCAAACTTCCCGCCCGTGAGCTGCTGCCGCCGGTAGTCCGCGAACTCCTGGATCATGGCGTTCTTGCGCGCCATCACGCGCGCGAAGTCGAAGTCCGCGCCGTCCGTCTTCAGCCCCCACGTCTCCGCGTGGCGCAGCAGGTGCAGCACGTCGGCGGCGTAGAGCAGCGCCTTCGTCGGCATGCAGCCGCGCAGGATGCACAGCCCGCCCACCTCGCGCCCGCCCTCGATGACGACGGTCTTCAGCCCGGCATCGGCGCAGGAACGGGCGGCGGCATAACCACCGCTGCCGCCGCCCATCACCGCCACGTCAAAATCAAACGAACCCATGCCTGACAATGCGCGCGGACGGGCCGCGCGTTCAACGCAATTTCCGAATTGTCACTGTGGAAGATAATTTCCCGCCAGCGCGGAGAACTCCTTCACCTGCGCGTCGCGCCACTGTTCGTCGCGGCCAAGCTCGGCGGCCAGCAGCGCGGCGACGCGCGGCGCGATTTCCCGGCTGGCCCGCGCATCGAGCAGCAGCGCGCGGGTGCGGCGCGACAAAACATCCTCCACCGTGCGCGCCATCTCGTGCCGCACGGCCCAGATGACTTCGCCAACGGGGGAAGGCAGGCGCGGGTGAAGCCATTCGCACCACACTGGGTTTTCACTCATCAGCTCCGCCGCCGCACGCAAGTCCTCCCCGGCTGCGCCATGCACGCGCAGCCCCTCCGTCACGCACGGGCGCGGCTCCAGCCCGCCGACGGCGATGGCCTTTTCCACGGTGTCCTCGGCCATCTTGCGGTAGGTCGTCCACTTGCCGCCGGTGATGGTCACGAGGCCGGCGGGCGAAACGAACAGCGCGTGGTCGCGCGCCAGTTTCGCCGTCGGCCCGCCGCCGGTTTTCACAAGGGGCCGCAAGCCCGCTGACGCGCTCAAGATGTCGGAGCGCGCCGGAGCCTTCGCGAGATACTTCGCGGACTCGGCCAGCAGGAATTCGATTTCCTCCGCGAACGGTTTTGGTTCCAGCGAAATTTCCGTGACCGGCGTGTCGGTTGTTCCTACGAGCACGCGCCCGTGCCACGGGATGGCGAAGAGGATGCGCCCATCAGCGGTCTTCGGCACCATCAGCGCGCTGTCGCCGGGCAGGAAGGATTTCGGCAGGACGAGGTGCGCGCCCTGGCTCGCCGTCATCACGGGCGCGACCGCGTGGTCGTCCATGCGCCGGATGTCATCGGTGAAAATCCCGGTGGCGTTGATGACGGCGCGGGCGCGCACTTCAAATTCCCGGCCCGACTCCGTGTCGCGCGCCATCACGCCGCAGACGCGCCCGCCTTCCTTGAGCAACCCCGTGACCTTGCAGTAGTTCAGCGCGACACCACCGTGGTCAAATACCGTTTGCGCGAGGCAGACGGCGAGTCTTGCGTCATCGAACTGCCCGTCGAAGTAGCGCACGCCGCCGCGCAGGCCGCGCGGTTCGAGCGTGGGGAGTTGTTTCAACGTTTCCTCGCGCGAGATGATTTGCGAGGGGCCGAGGCCGAGCTTCCCCGCGAGCAAATCATAAACCTTCAACCCCATGCCGTAGTAGGGCGTTTCCCACCACTGATAGCCCGGCACGACGAACGAGCGGCAGCGGACGAGATGCGGCGCGTTGCGCAGCAGCAGCCCGCGCTCGCGCAGCGACTCGCGGACGAGCGGCACGTTGCCCTGCTTGAGATAGCGGAAGCCGCCGTGGATGAGCTTGGTGCTGCGGCTGGAAGTGGCCTTGGCGAAGTCATTCTGCTCCAGCAGCAGCGTGCGGTAGCCTCGCGCGGCGGCGTCCACGGCGGTGCCCAGCCCGGTCGCGCCGCCGCCGATGATGAGCACGTCCCAAATGGCGCTGGATTGCTGAAGAATTTGAACCGCGTTTTCCCGCTTCACAATTCCCTTATACAAAATGATGGCCGGGCAGGGCGACTACTTCTTCGGCGTCAGGTTGCCCTTTTCCAGCTCGGCCTTGCGGCGAATCCATTCATGCCAGCCGCGTTCGAGCGCGGGCAGGCCGCCGGCCTCGACATCCGGCTGCTTGAGCAAGGTGGCGAGAAACGCCTGCGAGTTCGGGGTGGACATGAAAAAGTCGAACAGCGAGTAGCCGATGGTGTAGCCGCGGGCGCGGTTGCCGTTGAACATCTTGTCCCACTCCTCGCAGGTCTCGGTCACGAGGTATTCCTGCAACGGCGGGAGTTTGCCCTTGTCGAGCTGGTTCTTCAAAATCTGCCAGCGGCGGGCGCGCTCGTTTTTCTGGATGTTGCGGTTGGCCCACTGCGGCTGGCCGGCCCAGCCTTGGGAGAGGTTTCGCTTCACTTCCTCCGCAGCACCCGCACGCGGTGCGCCTCGCTGTCGCCGATGAAGACGCTGCCGTCCTTGTCCACGAAGAGGCCATGGAGGCGGGCCATCTTGCACTTCAGCGGATCACCGTCCGGGCCGTCGCCCTTTTCGCCGGTGCCGGCGATGAGTTCGAGCGTGCCCTTCTTCACGTCAATCATCCGCACGCTGTGGCTCTCGGTGTCGGCGAGCCACACGTTGCCGTCGGGCGCGACGGCAATTCCCTTGGGGCCGGAGAGCGTGGCGAGTTTTGCCGGGCCACCGTTGCCCGTGAAGCCCTTCTTGCCGGTGCCGGCGACGTGGAAGATTTTCCCCGCCTTGAGGTCGAACTTGAAAACTTGATTTCCCTCGCGCGTGGCGAGCCAGAGATTTCCCGCCGCGTCGAAGTCGAGCGAACGCGGGCCTTTGAGCGGCGTGCCCTTGATGGGCGCGGTGTCCGGCGTGTCGCCCGGCTTGCCCGTGCCGGCGAAAGTCGAGATGACGCCGGTCTTCATGTCCACGCGGCGGATGACATTGTTGCCGATGTCGCAGATGTAGAGGCTGCCATCGGGGCCGAACTGGATGCTGTGCGGCTGCTTGAGTTGGGCCTTGTTCGCGGGGCCGCCGTCGCCGCTGTAGCCGGGCTGGCCCGTGCCCGCGAAGGTGGTGATGACCTGCGTCTTGGCGTCCACGCGGCGCACGGCGTGGTTCACCATGTCCACGATGAACAGGTTGCCCGCGCGGTCGAAGCGGATCTCGTGCGGCTTGTTGAACGCCGCCTGCAACGCCGGTCCGCCATCGCCCTCGTAGCCGGTCTTGCCACCACCCGCGACGGTGTGAATCTTCCCGTCGGCGGTCACTTTGCGGACGCGCTGGCCGCCGTATTCGCAGAACCAGATGTTGCCGTCCGGCCCGCGAATCACGCCGAACGGATCGTTCAGCTTCGCCGCCGTCGCCGGCCCGCCGTCGCCGGAGAAGCCCCTCTCACCCGTGCCGGCGTAGGTGGAAACCGTCCACTGCGCGGCGGAGGCGGAAATGGCGGCGAGCGCGAGCGCGAGCAGGCACGGCACGGCTGTCGGCAGGCGGAACGGTGAAGGTTTGATGATTGTGGGCGGCATAAAGTCTATTGGTTCAAAGTCACGTCATGTTAGTGGGCGAGACATTTGACGCAAGCGGGCAATAAAAACTTTTGCCGCCCCAACCCACCTGCTACGGTTCGCGCAAATCATCGTTGAATATGAAGCAAAACGTCTCCCTTCTCTTCGCCCTCTTCGCCACCGCCGTCGCCCACGCCGACGGGCCGAAGGACAACCAGATTGACAACGTCCGCCGCGTCCCGCCGCCGGGCATCGCCGTGCCGGAGAAAGACCGTGCAGAACTGAACCAAGGCCTGGCCGCGCTCGGCAAGGAAATCGAATCATTGCGCGGTGCGCTCAAGGGCAAGCCGCAACTGCTCGACCTGCTGCCGGACGTGGAGATTTTCCACAAAGCCGTCCGCTACGCGCTGGCCTACGACGAGTTTTTCAAACCCGGCGAAATCACCACCGCCAAGGCGCATCTGCAAACGGCGATGGAACGCGCGAAGTCGCTGCGCGAGGGCAAGGCTCCGTGGGCGAATGCCACCGGCCTCGTCGTGCGCGGCCAGCGCTCGCGCCTTGACGGCTCGGTGCAGCCCTACGCGCTCGTTGTGCCGGAGTCGGCGCGCGCCGGCCTGCCATTGCGGCTGGACATCTGGTTCCACGGGCGCGGCGAGAACTTGAGCGAAGTGAACTTCCTCGCCGACCATCAGAAGAATCCCGGCCAGTTCACGCCGCCCAACACCATCGTGCTGCACGTCTACAACCGCTATTGCAACCCCGCGCGCTTCGCCGGCGAGACGGACGTGTTCGAGGCGTGGGCGCATTTGAAGAAATTCTATCCCGTGGACGAGAACCGCGTGTGCGTGCGCGGCTTCTCGATGGGCGGCGCTTCGACTTGGGGTTTCGCCACACATCACGCGGGCCTGTGGGCCGCCGCCGCGCCGGGCGCGGGCTTCTCCGAGACAGCGGATTTTCTGAAAGTGTTCCAAAACGAAGAACTCAAGCCGACGTGGTGGGAGCAAAAGCTCTGGCGGCTCTACGACGCCACCGAGAACGCCATCAACCTCTACAACGTCCCGCTCGTCGTCTACAGCGGCGAGAAGGACCGGCAGAAGCAGGCCGCCGACATCATGGAAAAGGCGCTCGCCGCCGAAGGCATCAAGATGACGCACATCATCGGCCCGAACACCGAGCACAAATACGAGCCGGGCGCGAAGGCGGAAGTCGAGCGGCGCGTGGACGCCCTCGCCGCGCACGGCCGCAATCCCGTGCCGGAAAAAATCAAGTTCACCACATACTCACTGCGCTACAACACGATGTTCTGGCTCGCTGTGGACGCGCTGGAAGAACACTGGGAACGCGCCCGCGTGGACGCCGAACTGGCCGACGAGGACAACACGGTGAAACTCGCGACGAAGAACGTGACGGCACTCACGCTGGATTTCGCGCCCGGCCTCTGCCCGCTTGATGTCACCGCCAAGGTGAAGGTGATTCTCGACGGGCAAAAACTCGACGCACCCGCGCCGGAATCCGACCGCTCATGGAAGGCGCATTTCAACCGCACCGGCAAAAAATGGGCGCTGACGGATGATTCCGCGCTCCGCGCTCCGAGTTCCGCGTTGGCGAAGCGCCACGGGCTGCAAGGCCCGATTGACGATGCGTTCATGGACAGTTTTATGTTCGTGCGCCCCACCGGCGCGGCGATGAACGCCAAGGTCGGCGCGTGGGTGCAGGGCGAACTCCAGCACGCGCTCACCCACTGGCGGCAGCAGTTCCGCGGCGACGCGCGCGTGAAGAACGACGCCGACGTGACCGACGCCGACATCGCCAGCCACAACCTCGTCCTCTGGGGCGACCCGCAGAGCAACAAGCTGCTCGCGAAAATCGCGGACAAACTGCCGATTCAATGGAACGCCGCCGGCGTGCGCGCCGGAAATAAAAGTTTCCCCGCCGACCAGCACGTGCCGGTGATGATTTACCCGAATCCGCTCAACCCGAAACACTACGTGGTGCTCAACAGCAGCTTTACCTACCGCGAATACGACTATCTCAACAACGCCCGCCAGACGCCCAAGCTGCCCGACTGGGCCGTGGTGGACATCAGCAAGCCTGTCACCTCGCGCGCGCCCGGCGGCATCGCGGCGGCTGGATTTTTCGGCGAGCGGTGGCAGGTGAAGAAGCCGTGATGACAAGCGTTGCGCTGGAAATCTCCCTCTCCTCCACCCAAAGTGGAGGAGAGGGCCGGGGAGAGGAGGTTTCCATCAGCCTTGTCTTTCAACCGCTTTGCCTTCTCGGCTTCGATTCATGAGTTTGACATCCACTGCCCGTCGTCTCCGCCGCGACCAGACGGAGGAGGAGCGCGAATTATGGCGCGCGTTGCGGGCGGGGCGATTTGCGGGGTTCAAATTCCGCCGCCAGCATCCCGTCGGGGAATTCCACCTCGATTTCTTCTGCCCCGCCGCCAAGCTCTCCATCGAATTGGATGGATTCCATCACGGGCTGCCGGAACAACGGCAGCACGACGAGAAACGCGCAAGATTTCTGGACGCTGAAGGCGTTGAGGAACTGCGGTTCTGGAACCACCAATGGCGCGACAACCGCGAGGGCGTGCTGCTGGAAATCTGGAACGCGCTGCATCGGCGGACGGGTTGTGTGTCCGTGTCACGCAAGGTGCAAAACCATCGCTTCGTTCCGCCGGTGACGACTGAATTGAAAAAATCATCGCGCAAGCCGGCGAGTTGAGCACCTCCTCTCCCCAGCCCTCTCCTCCACTCCGCGTGGAGGAGAGGGAGTCGGCGTTGGACGTGATCATGGACAACGCTTGCGGCTTGGCTCCTCTCCCGCCTCCCGGTCTCCTTCTCTCACGCCCTTCGGTCACCCTCTCCTCCATTCAGAATGGAGGAGAGGGATGGGGAGAGGAGGTCTCTGAATGATTCCACCAAGCTCCATCGAAAAAGGAAACGAATCCCCTACTTTTCCAGCACCTTGTAAAACCGCCGGGGCGCGGCGGGCGCGTTGGTGTCCTCGAAGAGGAGGAAGCCGTTGGTGAAAATCATGCCGCCGGAGTTCGTGCGCCACACCGTGTTCGTGCCGTTCAACTCCTCGGCGGTGAGGATGACGACATCGGCGGGCGCGGGAACGCCGCCGCCCAGTTCGTCGCGGAATTGCAAGCGCAGCCGCCCGTCGTCCAGAAGCTCCGCGCGCTCCAGCCGCTGCGGCGAGAGCACGCGCAGCCAGGTGTTGTTGCTCGTGACGCTTCCGGCCACGTTCGTCACGCGGATGGAGTAAAGCCCAGTGTTGCTGCGCCCCAGATTGTTCAAGTTCAACGTCGGCTGGTCGGCCCCGGCCAGCGGTTGCGCGTTGAACAGCCATTGATGAAACAACGGTTTGCTGCCGGCGGTGGCCGCGCTCAAACTCGCATTCGCCCCGGCCAGCAAAGTCAGGTTCGTCGCCGGAGTCAGGACTTTCGGCGGCGCGACCACAGTGACGGTGAACGTGTTGGTTCGTGCGTCCACACCGCCATTCGCGGTGCCGCCGTTGTCCGACACGACGACGGTGATGGTGGCCGTGCCGACGGCGTCACGGACGGGCGTAAACGTGAGCACGCCTGTGCTTTGCCCAATGGTGTAACCAACGAGGAGATTGAAGATCAAATCAAGCCGGTTGCAGGACGCCGAAACAAAGGTCAACTGGCTTTCATTCGTGGGGCCGGGGGAAATTCCCGTGAGAGAAATCGCCTGCACACCAACGTCTTGACTGATGCCGAGGCTCGGTAACGTGGCCAGCGTAGGCGGGTCGTTGACGGGCGCGACGACGACTTCAAACGTATTCGTGATCGAATCCACGCCGCCGTTGGTCGTCCCGCCGCTGTCGCGCACGATGACGGTGATGGTGGCGGTGCCAATTTGGTTCGTCACGGGCCGGAAGGAAACGGTGCCGGTGGTGCTCACGCCCGTGTAATTCGCCGAGACTTGCGCGAGGAGATTCGTGTGGCTGGCGAATGCAGACACGGTAAGCGTCTGCCCGTTTTCATCTGCTGGGCCGACAGTGAGGCCGGTCAATGTGACGGTTTGCAGGCTGGAATCTTCCAGCACCGTGCGGTTCGCGATTGGATTCAAAGTCGGCGGGTCATTCACCGAGGTCACAATGACCAGAAAACTGTTGGTGACCGAATCAACCCCGCCGTTGGCCGTGCCGCCGTCGTCTTGGACAATCACGGTGATGGTCACGGTGCCGCCTTTATTTGTGACGGGGGCAAACGACAAACTGCCCGTGGTGCTGCCGCTTGTGTAGGAAACGCTTGGGTTTAGAATGACACTCTTGGCGCTGCTCATAGCGGTAATGGTCACGTTTTGATTGCCTTCGTCGGCGGAACCGCTGGCGATGTTGTTAAGGCTTAATGTCTGCGTTCCAGAGTCTTCTCTTATGGTCAAAGAAGCTGGAATCCCTACAGACGTATAAATCGCCACCCCCGTAGCAACAGCCACCAGCTTGTTGCCGTCCGCCGAACTGGCCACGGCATGCCAGTCAAGATTGTCTCCTCCCGCTGTCCAAGTCACTCCAAAGTCCGGCGAGACGTAAAGCTGATCATTAAAATCACCACCGGAAACCAACGTGCGACCATCCGCCGAACTCGCCACCCTCGCACCAAAGTAACCGTAGTTTCCCCGTGCCACCCATGTTGCTCCCGAATCTATCGAAGTGTAAACCTCACCACCCGTCGTTCCTGCCACAAGTTTGGAGCCGTCGGCGGAGGTCGCTACTGACAGCCAGTAACGGTAGTCTCCCCGCCCTACCCATGTCGTGCCGGAGTTTGTTGAGAAGTAAATCAACCCACCAGAGCCGTGACTATTTTCTATCGCCATGAGTTTGGTGCCGTCGACCGAAATCGCCACGCAGAACCACTCGGCAATGCTCGCCCGTGCCGTCCATGTCGTGCCTGAATCAGTCGAAGTGTAGATTAACCCGCCAGCGCCACCACCATTTTCCACCGCCACAAGTTTGGTGCCGTCCGCCGAACTCGCGACGGATTTCCACCAGCGTTTGCTGGCTCGCACCGCCCATGTCGCTCCTGAATCTGTCGAGGTGTAAATAAACCCACCAGTTCCATAGCCGTCTTCAACCGCCACAAGCTTGGTGCCATCCGCAGAACTAGCCACAGAAACCCAATATCGATTGCTCTCCCGTGGCGTCCACGTCACGCCGGAATTGGTCGAGGTGTATATTCGTCCACCGCCCCCACTGCCGTAATAATCCAGTGCCACCAGTTTGGTGCCGTCTGCCGAACTGGCCACGGCATACCAATAACGGCTGGTTTCCCGCGCGATCCATGTCGTGCCCACTTGTTCACCCGGAATCAACCCATTGATGGTGAAACTTGGTGCACTATTCACCGACGACACCACGACCTTGAACGTGTTCGTCACGGAGTTGAGGCCACCTTTGACCGTGCCGCCGTAGTCCGTGACGACGACAGTAATGGTGGCG